>JANXOP010000093.1 GCA_025357755.1 Kofleriaceae bacterium
CTGCGCGAGATCGACCGCCGGGTCCGGTTCTTATCGAAGCGGCTCGACGCCCTCACGATCGTGGCGGAAGCGCCGAGCGACCCCTCGCGCGTGTTTTTTGGCGCGTGGGTCAGCCTGGAAGATGAGGACGGCGAGCAGGTCACGTATAGGATCGTCGGACCGGACGAATCGAACGTCGAGCTGGGCTGGATCAGCATGGAGGCACCGGTCGCCATGGCCTTGATGGGCAAGCGCGATGGTCAGGACGTCACGGTGCAGCGCCCGAAGGGCAACATCACGTACACGATCGTTGGAATCCGCTACTGATGGCCGCCCCCTCTCCACACCAGCCTCGCCCGACCTCCGACGGGGTGCCGCGTGCGATCGACGACGATCCGCCGTCGCGCGCGATCGCGGTGCGGCTGCCGGCGGCGCTGACGATCTACGCCCGCACGCTCCTGCGGTGGCGCCCCAAATGCGAAATCGTGGTGCTCCGCGAAGGCGCCGAGACCTTCCCCGCGATGCTCGCCGCGCTCACCACCGCGAAGAAATCGATCTGCCTCGAGGTCTACATCCTCGCCGCCGATCTGACCGCGCAGCGCTTCAAGGACATCATGATCGAACGCGCGCGCGCCGGGATCGCCGTGCGGATCATGTACGACGCGGTCGGCTCGTTCGGGCTCGCCGATTCGTGGTTCGCCGAGCTCCGCGAGGTCGGCGCCGTCGTCGTCGCCTTCAACCCGATCGCGGTCTGGCGCCGCCGCTTCCGCCTCTCGCATCGCGATCATCGCAAGATCCTCGTCGTCGACGACGAGGTCGCCTTCATCGGCGGTCTCAATATCGCCGATGAGTACGCCTCCAAGGCCGATGGCGGCAAGGGCTGGCACGACATGCACTGTCGCGTGCGCGGTCCCGCGGTGCTCGACCTCGCGCGCCTCTTCCGCCGGACCTGGCTCTCCACCGGCGGCACCGCCTATCCCGCGCCCCGTCGCGCGAGCAAAGCCCCCGATGGCCCCGGCACCAGCTTCGCGCGCGTGATCGAGAACACCAAGCTCCGCCAGCGCGGCACCTTCCGCCGCGCCTATATCCACGTCATCAAGTGCGCGCAAAAATCCGTCCTGATCGAGAACGCCTACTTCCTCCCCGAGCGCGGCGTCCGACGAGCCCTCACGCTTGCCGTCAAGCGCGGCGTCCAGGTCGGCATCATCGTCCCGGGCAGCTCCGACGTGAAGATGGTCCAGTACGCGTCCGACTACATCCTGCGCCGGCTCGCGAAGGCCGGCGTCGAGATCCTCCACTGGCAGGGCTCGATGATGCACGCCAAGACCGCGGTCGTGGACGGCACCTGGTCCACGATCGGTAGCTACAACTTCGACGCCCAGAGCCGCCTCAACAACCTCGAGGTCACGCTCGAGGTCCTCGATCCCGTCGTCGGCACCGAAATGATCACCCAGTTCGAGCGCGATCGCGAGCACTGCACCCGCTACGACGAAGCCGCCTGGCTGCGCCTCCCTTGGTATCGCAAGGTCCTCGCGTGGGTCGGCTACCGCCTGCGCCGCTTCCTCTAAAATGGGGACGGTAACCCACTAGTCACTTTACGCCTCGCAACTACGCGAGATCCCATATGCCAAGAGGGACGGTTACTCACTCGGCCGTAGTAGCCGTGCGAGCTTGTTACGACTGATCCCGAGCGCACGCGCCGCCGCCGATTGATTGTTGCCCTCGCGCTCGAGGATCGCGCGCGCGTAGCGGCGCTCGGCTTCCTCGAGCGACAGCCCCGCCGGCAACGAGATCGCATCGGGCGGCACGACCGGCAACATGGGACTCGACGGCGCGACCACGATGCCGACTTGCGTGGTCCTACGCGCTTCGAGCGCGAGGTCGCGGCCGCTGATCTGCGGTCCGGACGCGAGCACGACTGCGCGCTCGATCGTGTTCTCGAGCTCGCGCACATTGCCCGGCCACGCGTACGTGATCAGCGCGAGCCGCGCCGATTCGGAGAACCGCAACGCACCCTTGCGATAGCGCCGCGTGAACTGTTGAACGAAGTGATCCGCGAGATCGTTGATGTCGTCGGCGCCGCGCGTGCGCAGCTCGGGGATCGAGATCTCGACGACACGCAGCCGAAAAAACAGATCGCTGCGGAACTGGCCCTGCGCTGACATCGCCTCGAGATCGCGATTCGTCGCCGCGACCAACCTGACATCCGCCGTCAAGGTCTCGCGGCCACCGACCCGCTCGAACTGGCGGTCCTGGACGAACCGGAGCAGCTTGCCCTGCAACAGCAACGGTAGCTCGCCGATCTCGTCGAGGAACAAGGTGCCGCCGTTCGCGGCCTCGACCTTGCCGAGCACGCGCGAATCGGCGCCGGTATATGCCCCGCGCTCGTGGCCGAACAGCTCGCTCTCGACGAGCGCGGCCGGCAACGTGGTGCAATCGACGTGGACGAACGGCGCCTCGCGGCGCGCCGAGTTGACGTGGATCGCGCGCGCGAGCAAGCCCTTACCGGTGCCGGTCTCGCCGTGGAGCAACACCGTCGCATCGGTCTGCGCGGCCTTCACGATCATCTCGTAGACCGCGGCCATCGCGGGCGAGCGCCCGATCACGTGGTTGAAGCGACCGCGCACGGTCAACCCACGCGACGCGTCGTCGCCACGCAGCGTGGTGTAATCGAGCGCGCGCCCGATCTGTTCGGCGAGCGCGCGGATGAACTCCTCGTCACGCGCGTCGAACGGGCCCGCTTGCTTGTTGAGGACCTGGAGCACACCGCGCATCTGATCGCGGCGAATGATCGGCGCGGTCAGGATCGAGGTCGTGCGATAGCCGATCTGGTGCGCGAGCTCTTCGCCACCCCAGCGCGGATCGATCGAGGCATCGCGCACGTTGACGAGCTCGCCACTCGTCGCGACGTGCCCGACGAGCCCCTGCCCCGCTGGCACGCGCAGCTCGGAGAGCTCCGGCAGCGTCGCGACGCGCGAGCGCAGATCGCCCGAGGCTGCGTCGATCAACCACAGCGTGGCGCGATCGGCATCGAGCGCCCGGGCGACGCGAGCCGCGAAGGTGGCGAGCATGTCGTCGAGCTCGACCTCGCCCGCGATCATCGCGCCGAGATCAGACAGCAGCTCGAACCGCTGATCATTCTCCATGGATCTGAGGCCCGCGACCAGCATCTCACGCCGCACCCGTAGGTTCATGCCGCCGCGGCCTTCTCCGCATCGCGCGCCGACAACACCATGCCCTCGCGCGCCGCGACCGTCCCCGGCAACGCCCGCCGCGCCTCCACCTCGATCGCCTCGAGCTGCGCATCGGTGCGATTCGGATCGTGGTGAAACATCACGAGCTGCGGCACACCTGCCGCACGCGCGAGCTCGGCGCCCGCCGCCCACGTCGAGTGCCCCCAGCCGACCTTCGTCGGATATTCCTCGGGCGTGTACTGCGAGTCGTAGATCAAGATGTCGGCACCTGACGCGAGCTTCTTCAGGGTCGGATCGACGCACGCGAAGTGCTCGGTATCCGTCGCGTAGACGATCGATTGCCCACCGTGCTCGAGGCGATATCCATAGACCGGATCCGGATGATTGAGCTTGGCCATGGTGACGGTGATGTCTCCGATCTGGAACTGGTCGTTCGCCTTGAGCTCGCGCGTGGTCACCACGCCACCGAGATCATCGAAGTCGACTGGAAAGAAGGGCGCCTTGAAGAGCGAACGGATCGCCGCCTCGTGACTCATCACGCCGTTGGGACCACTCGCGATCTCGACGCGATGACCCGGCACGTAGATCGGCGTGAAGAACTGGAGACCCGCGACATGATCCCAGTGCAGGTGCGAGAGCAGGATCGTCGAGTGGCGCGGGCCCTGCGCCATGCGCTCGTTGCCGAGGGCACGCAGCCCCGTACCCGCATCGAGGATGATGCGCGTCTCACCTGCGACGACTTCGACGCAGCTCGTATTGCCGCCCGCAGCCATACCAGGCACCGCGATCGAGCCGCGAACTCCGAGAAACCGAACCGTGAGATCGTGCGACATGGTCACGGGTAAGAGCAGCTTTCGCGCCAGCCGTAAGTCCGCGTGGTGGCTAGGTGATTGCTCCACTCCGCTTCAGCGATGCTCCGATTTGAAGCAGCGGCTGCTCTGAATTTGCGCCGTCGATCTCTACCGGGCTACGTTCGCTACATGCGCTTCGCGTTCGCGGTGTTAGCGGTGCTTGCGGCCGCGTCGAGTCCTGCTCGCGCGGAGGACGATGCTCCGGTCGGCGAGAAAGGGCGTCCCGCGGAGAAGGGGACGCTCGGTGTCGGCATCATCGTCGGCGAGCCGACCGGCATCTGCGCGAAGATCTATCTCGCGAAGGACCGCGCGCTCCAGCTCGCGGCGGGCTCGGCGTTCATCTCGAATGGCCTCCAGCTCCACGCCGACTACGTGTTCCACCCGTGGATCCTCCAGGACCGCGATTCTTTCGTGTTGCCGGTCTACCTCGGACCTGGCGTGCGCTTCATCGACTACAGCGGTGGCTCGCAAGGCGATAGCCACTTCGCGACGGGCCTCCGCGGCGTGATCGGCTTGTTGTTCGATTTCAAGAACGCGCCCCTCGATGCGTTCCTCGAGCTCGCGGGCATCGTCGAGTACGACTTCAAGTCCGGCAACGGTGTGGGCGCCGCGCTGAACTTCGGCGGCGGCGTTCGCTACTACTTCTAGCTGCGCAGCGCGGTAAAGCCCGCGATCTCGATCTGCGCTTCGGCCGCGAGTGCTTGTTCGTCGGCGGTGACGCCGCGCGCGCGATCGAGGCCCGTGATCAGCGCATCGGTCGCGATCAGCGTGAGCAACATGATGTTCGCGCCCATGCTGAGCGCGAAGGTCGCGAGCGACACCGGCGAGGCTTTCTCGATCAGCTCCCACAGACCTCCGACGATGCACGCGATGCCGGCGACGAGCAGCGCCATCCACACGGTCTGCGCACGCTGGGTCGCCTTGCGCGCGACGTCGTCGGTCATCGGGCGCGTGAGCGCGAGCCCGGCGCGCACGAGCGTGCCCTTCGCCGCGAGCACGAGCAACGTGCCGAGCACGACGAGCCCGCTGTCGGTGAAGTGATACGGCAGCAGCACGAACACGTAGAAGATGATCATGTAGAGCGGTGCTGCGATCACCATCATCCAGCCCGGTGCCGAGGCACCAGGGAACAGGGTCTTCGTCGCGATCGACGCGCGGATCAGCCCCTGGAGCAGGGAGATGATCTTCGGCGCGAGCGACAGAAATGCCTGTGCACCGATCGCCATCCCGACCGCCATCTTTGCGGTCCGTGTATCGCCGTCGCCGTAGTTCACGGCCGATGCGAACGGGTACAGAAAGACCAGGAACGGCGTGAGAAAGTAGAACAACCACCCCCACGCGATCCGGCGCGATTGCGTCCGCCAGGCGCGCCACTTGCCGACCTGCGTCCACAAGAACACCGCGAACACCACCTCGACCGTCACCTGGATGTAGGCGAGCGTCTTCCAGATCTCGGGGGTGTTGTCCTCGAACTTCGTGTTGTCGATCGCGTGCAGGATCGCGACGGGGACCATGAGGAGCGCGGCCACGAACAACACCGAGCGGCGCCACGCCATGAACGCTTGCTGCGACTCGTCGGTGATCGCAGGTTGCGCGGCGAGCATCGCGGTGCGCTCGTCTTCGAGCACTTCGTTCGCGTCGATCCGGAGGCGAAGCGCGCGGCGCAACGACAGCATCGCCATCGCGACGAAGCCATGGCCGGATGGCGGCTTGACCGCGGCAGCGAGGTGCGTGCGACGAGCCGGGTAGACCGGCGGTTGATAGGGCTGCTGTGCGTAGACCGGTGGTGCGTAGGCCGGTGGTGCGTAGGCCGGTTGCGCGTAGGCCGGCGCCGCGTAGGGCGGTTGCGCGTAGGCCGGCTGTGCATGGGGCGGTTGCGCGTAGGGCGGCTGTGCATAGGGCGGCGCCGGTTGCGCCGGATACTGCGGCGCGTACGGCGGATGCACTCCGAGCTGCTGACGCAGCTGCTCCGCGTTACCTAGCCACGGGCCCGCCTGCTGCGGTTGCGCCTCCGGTTGCGACGGGGCTCCGGATCCCGGAAGCGTTTTCGCGCCCGGCGGTAGATCGCGAGGATCGGACGGCATCGCGTCCACTCTAGCGTGGCTACGGGTACGTTGGGTGTGCTGGATCGAAGAACGCGATCGGCGCCGCGAGGCATGCATCCGGGATCCGGAACGCGTCGACGACCTCGCGCGCACGCGGGGCGAGCTCGCGCAGCAACACCTCGACCTCGCGACGCACGGCGCGCGACTTCGTCGGATCGAAGTAGCCGGTCTCGAGGAACCACGCGGCGTGACGCTCGAGCCGATGCAAGAGCGCGAGGTCGCCGAGCCGCTTGATCAGGTCGCCCGCCGATCCGGCGGGCACCGATGTCGCCGCGAACCAGTCCGCGACGCGACGCTCGGCCATCGCCTCGGAGATCGCGACGACATGCTCCTGGACCGCGAGGATGGCGCTCTCGCCCTCCATGCCGTCGTCGAGCCGCTTCTTGATCCGCGCGGCGCAGGTCTCGACCAGGTGCTCCTCACGAAACCGAAAGGCCGCGAGCTGCCACGCTCGGTCGCTCACCGCCTCACCGCCCGCTCGGCGCGCGCCGAGCGCCGAGGCGACGCGCTTGCCGACCGCTCGCAACACCGCGCGATTGCCGCCGGTCGCGAGCTGCTTGCGGTACGCGCCGAGCATCGCCTTGCCCGCGAGTTGCGCGAGCACCGTGTTGTCGCCCTCGAACGTCGTGAAGATCTCGACATCGGTGCGGATGTCCGCGATCCGATTCACGAGCAAGTACCCCTGTCCGCCACAGGCTTCGCGCGCCGCTTGCACCGCCTCGATCGCATGGCGGCTCGCGAGCCCCTTGAGTGCGGCCGCTTCGGCTTCGAGCTCGCGCGTATCGCCGAGCTCGCCGGTGAACGCCTTCGCATGCCGCTTGCGCAGCTCGCGAAACGCGATCCGCAACACGACCGTATCGGCGAGGTGGGGGAGCAACCGGCGCTGGTGGGTCGGGTAATCGATCAGCGCGCGCTCGCGTTCGCTACCGAACTGGTGGCGTGATTCGGCGTAGCGAAGTGCGATCGCGAGCGCCGCTCGCGCGGCCGAGACCGCGCCCGCGCCGACGGAGATTCGTCCGCCGATCAGCGTGCCGAGCATCGTGAAGAACCGGCGATCGGGGCTCGCAATGGGCGAGGCGTACACGCCGTCCTTGTCGATCGTGGCGAACCGATCGAGCAGGTTGCCGACCGGCACGCGCACGTGCTCGAACCACAGCCGGCCATTGTCGACGCCGTTGAGCCCCATCTTCACGCCGGAGTCGCCGGTCCGGACCCCCGCGATCGGGTGGCCATCACTGGTGCGACTCGGCACGAGCACCGCGTGAACTCCTTGCCGCGCCCCGGCGACGTCGAGCTGCGCGAACACGACGGCCCAGCGCGCATCGTGCGCGGCACCCCCGATCCATTCCTTGCGCGCGGACTCGGCCGGCGTGTGGATCACGAGCTCGCGCGCCGCGTGATCGTAGGTCGCGACGGTCTCGACACCGGCGACGTTCGAACCGTGACCGACTTCGCTCATCGCGAAGCAGCCGAGCTCTTCACCGCTCGCGATCTTCGCGAGGCGCTGGCGATGGCGCTCGGTGCCGAGGGCCCAGATCGCGCCGCCGTACAAGCCATACTGCACGCCAACCTTGATCAACAGCGATAGATCGCCATGACCGAGCTCCTCGAAGACGGCGCTGAAGGCGGCCAGATCATCGGTCGAAGTGACCCCCGGAAACGCGAGCCGGGGTAACCCTGTCGAAGCGAGGTCCGTCATCCAGCCGCGAACGATCGTGCGGTAGTCCGCGACCGGGAGCCCGTACGCGCGATGCGGGGTCGACATCCACTGGCGCACGCGCGCGCGAACATCGGGATGATCGCCGTCGAGCGCATCGGCCAGCGCGGCCGGCTCGACCGCATCCGGCACCGGCGTGGCGCTCGCCAGGGCGCCGGAGGTCGCGCCAAAGATCCCGAGCGTGCGGGCGATCTCGTCGGCAACGCTCTTGGCGTCGCCATCGCTCGTCGTGCTCGCGACGTGCTCGATCAACTGACGCAACCGCGCGAGCTCCTCGGCCTTCGGCGAGCTCGCCGGATCGAACCAGGCCTCGACCACCGCCCTGGCGGCCGGGCGCAGCCACGGCTGCTTCGTCATGTCGGACAGGACGCGCACGCGATCGTCGGCGTCGAGATCCTGATCGCTCCACGCGACGTAGATCAGCGGAGCGAATGCACGGAGTTGCGGATCATCGAGGTCGCGGACGCGATCGGCGCTCATCCCTAACTATTGTCCGGAGTCCGGTTGAACGTCACGGCGCTTCCGTACGCTAGTTACTCGCGCTAGAACGACTCGATGCCGGCTGCGAAGTCCACCAAGGGGAAGGTCGCCGTGAAGCCTGGTAAGTTCGCCAAGGCTGTCACGAAGGTGTCGGCAAAGTCCGCGGACCGAGCCGACGGCAAGCCCGGCAAGGAAGACGCGGCCTCGCGCGGCGATCGCAGCAAGCGCTTGCTCGATCTCGTCATGATCCTCTTGCGTGCGCGTACGCCCGTCACCTACCGCGAGATTCGCGATCAGTTCGTGTCGTACCAGACGCTCAACGTCGAGGCAGGGCTACGCGCGTTCGAGCGCGACAAGGCAGAGCTGCTCGATCTCGGCGTGCCGATTCGCTACGTGACCCCCGACGAGGACGATTCGCTCGAAGACGGCGGCTACGTCATCGACATGAAGCGGTTCAAGATGCCCGAGGTCCGGCTCACCGCTGACGAGATCTCGGCGCTCGTGCTCGCTGCTTCGGTCGCGCACGCGATGCCCGGTGGCACGTATCCGAAGATCGTCGATCTCGCGCTGCGCAAGCTCGCGTTCGATCTTCCCGAGCTGCCCGATACGCCGACGGAGTTTCCGCGCCCTGCCGCGATGTCACCGACCGTGCTCGTGCACTTTCCCGAGAAATCCATCTCGCGCCCCGAGCTCGGCGAGATCTACTCGACGCTCGAGGCCGCGACCCGCATGCACAAGCGCGTCACGCTCACGTACCAGACCGCGACCACCGGCATGACCTCGCGCCGCGATCTCGATCCGTACGCGATGGTCTATCGCGAGAGTGCGTGGCTCGTGGTCGGCTGGTGCCACCTGCGTCACGAGGTTCGCTCGTTCCGCGTCGATCGGATTCGCGAAGCCGTGATGGCGCCGAAGCCGAAGTCGCCGGACTTCGAGCGCCCGGCCGACTTCGACGTGAAGGCGTACGCGACGCGGTCGCCATGGACGTTCGCGAGCGAGCCGCCCGAGGAAGTCCAGCTCGCGATCGCCGCCGAAGCTGCCGAGATCCTCAACGAAGATTTCGGCACGACTGCGGTCAAGCGCGTCGATGGCAATCGCACGCTGATCACGTTCGACTGTACGAACCCCGAGTTCGCCGCGAGCCGCGTGCTCGCCGCGAAGGGCGCGATCCAGGTCATGCGCGGCGACCGGTTGCGCGCGCGGATCAGCGACGAGCTCGCCGCGATCGACGAACGCTACGCCGGCTACAGCACACTCGACGGAGCTCTGTCGTGAGCCGCGATGTCGCGCAGCGGTTGCGCCGCCTGTTGTTCATCGTGCCGTACGTCGCGAAGCACCCCGAGGGCGTGCCGGTCGAGGCGCTGGCCAAGCAGATCGGTGCCGACCGCGAAGAGCTGCTCGGCGATCTCGAGCTGCTCTCGCAAGTCGGTCCGCCGGATGGTGATCCGGGCGAGTACTTGCTGGTCTCCGTCGACGAAGGTCGGGTGTTCGTCGATCTCGCGCACCGGTTGACCCGCCCGTTGCGGCTGACCGCGGCCGAAGGTGCCGCGCTCCTGCTCGGCATTCGCGCGCTCCGCGAGAGCGGCATCGCGCCGTTCGATGCCGCGATGCAATCGGCCGAGACCAAGCTGTTGACCGCGCTCGGCCGTGATTCGCGCGAGGCCGAATCGCTCGCCACCACCACGGTCGTGGCCGAACCCGATGCGGCGGTCGCCACGCACCTGCGCACGCTCGTCGCGGCGGCGCGCAAGCGCGAGCGGCTCGAGATCGATTACGTGTCCGCGTCGCACCATCAGAACGAGCGCCGCGAGATGGACCCGTACGGCATCGTGCATCACGCTGGCGAATGGTACGTCGTCGGGTTCTGTCACAAGCGCGGCGATGTCCGCACGTTCCGCATCGATCGGATCGCATCGCTGCGCCAGCTCGGTACGCGCTTCGATCGGCCCGCGGACTTCGATCTCGACGCCTACCGGCGCGAGCGGCTGTACGTGCCGAGCGCGAGCGCGGTGACCGTGCGCGTCCAGCTCGATCCCGTCGCGGTCAATCGCATCGGTGCGAACTGGCCCGTCGGTGAAGTCACGACGCGCGACGACGGCTCCGCCGAGCTCCTCGTCGATTGCGAAGGCTTCGAGTGGATCTCGGGCTGGGTGCTCCAGCTCGGTCGTCACGCGTGGATCGAGGGTCCGGTGGAGGCGCGCACCGCGATGCGCGAACGTGTCGCGCGCCTTCGTGGCGAGCTCGCCGCCGGCGCGCCCACCGCGCCCTGACTCTACTTGCCGGGAGCGACCGTGTGCGAGCCGGCGTCCGGCGCCGCGTTCGGCTTCGTCGGCTTGGTGTGCTCGGACTCGGGCGTCGGGCCGGTCTTGGTCGCTGCCTTCGGATCGACCGCCGGCGCAGTCGTGCCGGGCGCGCCGACCGCGAGGCCCTGCTCGAGGTGGAACTGGACGAGCGTCTTCTTGTCCTTGTCCTTCGGATCCTGACCGGCCGCCACGCTGGTCGAGAAATCGTTGACGAGCGTCGTCGCCGAGGTCGGCATGAACACGCCATCGGTGAGCGTCACTTCGACGCCGCCCGAGCCACCGATCTTCTCGAACCTGTTCTCTTTGACGGTCTGGTCGTCACCGTTGAGCTTGGTCTTGCCCTTGATCACCCACGCAGCACCCGTGTGAGAAACGACCTCGTAGGCGGTGACCTGCGTCGCCTTGATCTGGTTCGCGATCACGTACGGCGTGGTGACCGTCCACTTCGCGCCGACCCCGATCGGTTCGGTCGGGACGAGCGGCCACATCGGCATCATCGAGATCTTGATCAGCTCGAGCGCGGCCATCGTGGTCGCGGTCGGCTTGTCGACATGCAGCGACATGCCGCTGATCTGCCCCGATGGCGATACCGCCCCCGACATCTGGATGCCGTTGAGAATACCGAGCTCGCTCTTGAACTGATCCTTGGTCGCTTTCGCGCCCTTGCGATCGCGCGCATCGATGCCCGTGACCGTGACCTTGAACTTCGAGCCGTCGGCACCGACATCGCCGACGACGACATTGCTCGCGAGCACGAGGGTCGGCGCGACATCTTCTTGCGTGCCACCTAGCTCGGTCGGCGCGATCTGCTTGCCCGCGAAATCGAGCGCGAGCTCGACCTGCTGGGTCGTCCCGGACGTCGCGGCGATCTTGATCACCGCCTTGGTTCCCTTGCCCGCCGACGCGAGCTTGTACGATGCAGAGCCGAGCTCGAGCGGAACATCGATCGGATCGGGATCCTTGGGCGGCGGTGCCGGCTTCGCGGGCTCCGGTGCGGCGACGACATCCGGCTTCTTGTCGTCCGGAAGTTGCGGCGGTGGCGTGGTGGGCTTGGAGGGTCCACCGCAGCTCGCCGCAGCAGAGGAGATCAATAGAGCGATCAGAGGCCTACGCATCCGCGGGCTATAGCACGCGAGCGCCTAGCCATGTGGGGGGCTTGTCGCAGGCACGATCGATGCTTCTAGTGTTCGAAAGGAGAATGACCGTGACCAACGAACCTAAGACGATCTCCGAGCTAACAGCGTCGTGGCAGTCCCTGCTCACGCAAGCAGCGAGGCGCAGCGACGTCGACGCGGATACGTTCATCCGTGGTGCGTACGCGGCATATCTCGAGGCCCATCCAGGCATGAAGGAACACCTGGAGGACCTCCAGCTCAAGCAGCAACTCGAAGAGCTGCGCAGCCGGGGTTTGATGGGCGAGGCGTGAGCGCTCGCTCTGAAGCGAGCTGCTTAGACGCCAGCGATCGTGACTTTGTTGACCTTGACCGGCGTCTTCGGGCGGTCTTCGGTGGTGGGCGTGGTCTCGATCTTCTTGACCACGTCCATACCTGACGTGATCTTGCCGAACACGGGGTGCTTCGACGGGCCCGGCGAGAACCAGTCGAGGCGCGCGTTGTCGACCGTGTTGATAAAGAACTGAGCGCCACCGGAGTTCGGGCGGCCGGTGTTCGCCATCGAGAGCGTGCCCGGCGCGTTCGTGATCTTCGCGTTCGCGGGGTGCTCGTCGGCGACGTTGCCGAACGGCGAGTTGCCGGTGCCGGCACGCTGGCTGTTCGGGTCCTTCGAGTACTCGCAGCCGAACTGGATCATGAAGCCGTTGATCACGCGGTGAAAGTGCAACCCATCATAGAAGCCGGACTGCGCCAGCTTGATGAAGTTGTTCGCCGTGATCGGCATCTGGTCGAGGAACAGCTCGGCCGTGAACGAGCCAAGCGTGGTGTCAAAGGTCGCGGTCGGATTCGCCATGCGAGAGGCTTATCACAGCCTTCCGCGTGGTGTGAGGTGTTCAGACAATCGTCGAGTCGATCGCTAGCGCGATCAGCGCGACCAATTTCTTGGCATCCTGATTCTCGACATTCGCCTCGATGAACTCGTGCAACGGCAGCTGTGCCTCTTCGAGCCGCGGCAACGAATCGCCGCGTGCGGCCGAATCGAGATCCTCGTAGGTCAGCGTGCGCACGCGCGAGCCTGCACGGCGATATGCCTCGGCGACGAGCGCGCAGTGAAAGATCACCGAGATGATGCCTTCGGTGCCGCCGAGCTCCTGCTCGTGAGCGCTGATGAAGCTCGAGACCTGCTGCTGGCTCTGGAAGAACCCGCCGACCATCGCCGACGAATAGTTCGGGTCGGACATTTTTTGCCCGGCCTCGGTCACGACGATCAGCACCTGTTCCTTCGTCAACTTCATCTACAGTTTCCTTCTGAGTCTCGGACCGGCAGGTCTGCTACTCGACCGGGTCGATCGACGTGATCGCAGGCCGTTGCGCCGAGAACCGGCATAACGCTTCCGCGGTCAGGGCCGCAACATCCGCCGCGATGTTCGTGCAAAACGCTTTTCGCGCCGCACCCGCGAAATCGCCGTGCGGCCGCACCAGGTGATCGCAGACGATATCGGGGTTGCCACCGCGGATCTGTGCAAGCCACGTATCCTGGTACCAGCTCACGGCTGCACGCAGCTCTGGCGTGACGGCGCCGACCGGATCTGGATCCCCGAGCAGCTCGCCGAGCAGCTGCTCGCCGGCGCGGATCGCACCGCACGAACCTTTCCCGGTGATGCCACCGCGGCGCAGCGCCTGGTAGGGGCGCGAGGGCACCCCGAACGTCTCGGCGATCGCGATGCCGCAGCTGCGATGCGGCACGCGGATACCCTCGTAGAGCACGAACGCTTTTTCGCGTGCGGCAGTGACGTAGGCGCGCTCCTCGGGCGTCAACTCCCGAGGTCGCTCGCCGGTGGACTCGGCCATGGTGGAATGCTACTGCGGAGGGGCTCGCTCGTCGAGAATTCGTGGCCCGCAGCGTTCTCCATAGCCCGTTATCGACGGGCGCTTCGTGGCTGTCGCGCGGGCTCGCGATCGCGGTCGTCGCACACGCGCTGATGGTGGCGGCCTCGGTGCATTGGCTGAATCAGAACGACAAGCACGAGGTCGAGCTCGTCGATATCGAGATGGCGCCGCCACCACCGGTGGCGGAGGCGCTGCCGGAAGAGGTCGCACGCCAGGCAGAGCAGACCAAGGCAGAGCTGGCGGCCGCAGCCGCGACGAAGGACGAGCCGACCACGCCGACCGAAAAGGGCGAGGGCGTGGTCGATGCCGGCGTCGATGCAGCGCCAGACGCAGCGCCAGACGCAGCGCGCGAGCGCGATGCTACGCCGAGAGCCGATGCCGGGCTGCCCGATGCGAGCCCGCCCGATGCAGTGCCACTCGAGGTCGCGATCGCGGATGCCGGTGTCGCCGATGCCGGTGTCGCCGATGCTGGAGCCGCGACGCAGATCGCCGCAGCGGGCACGGGCTCTGGTTCGGAGCTCGCGCTCGGATCGGGCAGTGGGAGCTCGCTCGGATCCGGATCCGGATCGGGCTCGGGCGTCGCTGCCGCGGCGGAGACCGGGTCGGGATCGGGGGCTGCGGCGATGGACTCGCAGCCTGCCGTCGACGGCGCGCCGACGAGCGCGGGCACCGCCGCCAACCTGCTCGCGTACTTTCCACCGGGTCATTCGCTCGGAGTGTTAATCCGGTTCGATCGCTTGCGTGGCACCGAGTGGGCGAGCGCGGCCGAAGAACTGTTTCGCCCGATGCCCGACTACCAGGGCTTGTTCGGTACCAAGAGTGCAGACCTCGCGACCAAGCTCGACATGCTCGTGATCTCGACGCCGCGTCCGCGCGATGCGACCGCGACCACGCTCGTGATGAAGAGCCCCCTCGCGCGCTCGGGCATTCGCGACCTGCTCGCGAGCTCGAGTACGCCGGTCGCGTGGTCGGTCACCAAGGGTGGCGCGCTCGGCAAGCGCAGCGGCAAGCTGTTCGCAGGTGACAAGCGCGTCGTCTTGTCACCGTGGCGGAGCTGGTACGTGCTCGCGCAGCCCGAGGATCTCGGCGGCCTGACCGCGGCCGCGCCCGGCAACCTCGACACGGTCGAGACCAAGGCCAAGCTGCCCGCGTGGCTCTCGACGATCCGCACGATCGCGAAAGAATCCGGCGACGATCAAAAGAAGGGCCCCGCCCTCGTGATGACGATCGGTACGCCTCCGACGGGCACCGGCCCGGCAAAGACCGGGCGCTACAAGTTGCCGGAGCTCGGGCTCGGCGTGCGCTCGTTGCCGGTGCCGCAGCGCGTGTCGCTCGCGATGGAGCTCGTGACGCAGGGCTGGCTCGTGCGAGGCAACATCGTGTTCGGCAGCGAGGCCGAGGCCGCAGAGATGGTCACCACGCTCACCGATCTGCAGACCCGGATCACCGACAGCCATCTGTTGTCTTCGATCTTGCGCAAGCAGCACGTGCTGAACCTCGTCGCCGGGTTGTCGCTCCAACGGGCGGGTGGGCGCGTGTCGTACGCGACCTCGATCTCGATCGCGGATGCGCGGGCGGTCCTGAACGCGGCCGCACAGCAACTCGGCGGGTACTTTGCGCAACCGTGATTTGAATTCGTCCGGCTACGCGGCACACTAAGGTGTGAGGACCAGGTGGCTCGGCGCGTGTCTGCTTGCTGCATGTGGCGGCGCGCAGGTCGTGGCCGAGCCCGCCGGTGCCGATCACGACGAAGGTGCCGGCCTGCTCGCGCAAGCGTCGGTGTCGTTGATGTCGAGCGATCGCAACACGGTCGCTGCCACGGCGAAGCCCGCGCGCAACCGCCGCGCGTCTCGCGGTGACCCGCCCGCGGGTGGTTTTGGCGGTGATCCGGACGGCGGCTTCGGCGGCGATCCGTACGGTGGCACGAGCTACGCGCACTGGACCGCGCCGGTCTTCAACTACGTCAACACGATCCGCGGGCCCCGCTTCGCGGTCGCCACGACCGGGCTCGACTCCACGATCGAAGGCACCGTCATGTGGCCCGGCCGTGTGCCACCGAGGCTCGCGTGCGCGACGGCGAGCGTGGCGATCGGCGCGAACCACGGTGTCGCTGGCGCGATCGTTTACATCGAGCACGTCACGACGGGTCGCGCGATCGGCGGCACGACGCGCGCGCCGATCGGTAGCATGATCGCCAAGCACGGTTGCATGCTCGGACCCACCGCGCAGATCTCGGTGCCACTGCCGGGCTCCGTCGCGATCCACGGGGACGCACAGCGCGCACGGCTCCGGATCACGCCACCTGGCGGTACCGCGAAGGTCTACGATCTTCAGGAGGGTGGGCTCGTGATCGCCGAAGTGAAGCTCGGCGTCACCAAGATCGAGGGCGAAGACGGCCGGCTCGCCGCTGCCTGGGTCCTCGGGCTCGAGACACCGTATGTTGCGGTCACCGACGACACCGGCCGGTTTCGGCTCGAGCAACTGGCGCCCGGCACGTACGACGTCACGATCTGGCAGGCGCCGATCGCGACGGCCGCGGCCGACGGCACGCTCGCGTACGGCGCACCGATCGTGGTCCATCGATCCGTACGGGTCGGCGTGAAGCAAACGCAGACGATCTCGGTCGCGCTACCCTCGATGTAATGTCCGGCTAGCGTCCGGTAGCCGGACCTCTCGTCCGAGTTCCGTCGACGTTCGGACAACCCCGCGAATAACATCGCGTAGTTGCGCTTGGCATCGCCGTTGCTGAAGGGGTTCACATGTCGAAAAAAATGTTCAAGGTGCTGTGCCCGATGGAAGGCCGCAATGGCGTCAAGTACTGGTCGCGGCTCGGTAGCGGGTTCACGAACAAGGACGAATCGATCAACGTGTATCTAGATGTGATCCCGTTCAACAAGACGAACGTCACGATCCAGTTGCGCGAGGTCACCGAGGAGGAACAGCGTCGAGATGCCGAGCGCCGGGCGGCCAACAGTAACGGCGCAGGTGCCTCGATGCCGTCGAACGCGGGCAACGAGACCTTCGCCGCGAGTGGCCCTGCACCTTTCTGATCGGAGTGCGTCATGACCAGCCATCTCGATTCACTCACCCACAGGCGTCAGCTCGGTTTCGGGCTGACGGACGAAGCCGCACGCGCGACGTCACCTGACGCGGCCAAGCCTCGGCTCGCATGCCAGAGCGATCTTCCGGATCATGTCTACGCGCGACACTTGATCGCCGCCGCGCCGGCGCACGTGCGCGAGCACTTCGATCTCGAGCTGCGCGAGTCCGCGCGCAGGCTCGCCCACTCGGTCGAGCTCGACGAGGATGATCTCGACGAGCTCGATGATTCCGACGAGCTCGATGATCTCGACGAGCTCGTCGAGCGTGCGCCGCGCAGGATCGCGACGGAGACGTTCGTCGATCTCGCGGAGTCGCGGGGCGGCGACCGGATCGACGTACGCACTGGAGGGCGCGTCCCGATCCGGCTCGCCCGCGCCCGGGAGGTCGTCGCGCGGCTCGCGCCGAAAGTCCTCGTTCCAGTCGCCGCGCTCACCCTGCTGGTGATCGCGATGGGTGGGACGTGGTCCACCGCGAGTGCCACGCCCGCGGCGCCGTGGTCGGCAACCCGGCCAGCGTCGGCACCGTCGCAATCGTCGAGCGCGCACCCGAGCACGGCGTCGTTACTGCCCGGGCCATCGCTCCTCGACGAGCCGCCGATGCCACGAACGAAGATCAGCCGCAAAGATCTGATCGGCAAGCTCAACCTCAACACCGCGAGTGAAGACCAGCTGATGATGTTACCGACCGTTGGCCCTTCCAAGGCCGAGCGCATCGTCACGTGGCGCAAGAAGAACGGCGGGTTCAAGCGCACCGCGGATCTGCGGCGCGTGAAGGGCTTCGGCTACAAGACGTTCAAGAAGCTCGAGCCGTTCCTCGACGTCAAAGGAGACACCACGCTGGCTTCGAAATGATTCGTCGCGTGCGGCCGCCGGTGGAGCTTCCTGGCTCGCTTCGCCCCCGAAAACACTGGCGGCCGTGCTCGACCCTTTCGTTCGTCACGTTGTCTCGTCCCATTCTCTCGAGCCTTCGACACCAAGGTGTTGTCCGAGCCCACGAAGCCCATACCCGATGCAGGCGTGATGGATAACCTCGACAGGCTAACCTTGCCCGGGCACGCCATCGAAGCTGTCCTCGAAGCCACCGCTGCCGAGCTTGAGATCGTTCGATTCTGCCGGCGGAACGTCGCGAGTTGCCGTGCGCCCAAACCGTGGCGGCCTCGTCGTGGGGGAAGTAGAGTGCCCACCTCATGGCCGCCGAAGTACCTGCCCCGTCGTCACGTGGATTACCGAGCCTCGCGGACGATGCGAAGCGCATCTGTCAGCAGCTCCTCCGGATCGATACGACGAATCCACCCGGCAACGAGCGCGCAGCCGCGGAGCTGATCGCGAAGGAGCTCGCCGAGGTCGGCTTCGAGCCCGAGTTGCTCGAGGGCGCGCCGTATCGTACGAACCTGGTCGTTCGCCATCGCGGCAACGGCGCGAAGCCGCCGCTGCTCTTGAGCGCGCACCTCGATGTGGTCGAGGCCGATCCCACGAAGTGGGACGTGCCGCCCTTCTCCGGCCTCGAGCAAGATGGCTGCTTGTGGGGTCGAGGCGCGATCGACATGAAGAACATGGCCGCGATGTGCACGGCGATCCTGCGCCGGCTCGCAGCGACCGAGACCGTGCTCGATCGCGACATCATCTTCGCGGCAGTCGCCGATGAAGAGGCGGGCTGCGATCTCGGATCGCGGTTCCTCGTCGAGAATCATCGCGAGAAGGTCGAAGCGGAGTATGCGATCGGCGAGTCGGGCGGGTTCTCTCTCCACCTCGGCGACACGACCTTCTATCCGATCCAGGTCGCCGAGAAGGGCTTCGTCTGGATCAAGGCCCGGATCACCGGCGAGCCTGGCCACGGCTCGATGCCGCGACGCGATAGCGTGATCAACAAGCTCGGCGAAGCGCTGACCAAGCTGGGCGATGCGATGATGCCGGTCCACGACTCGAAGTACGTCACGGACTTTCTCGATGCGGTGCGCTTGCGCCAACCCGGCGTGATCCAGCCCCTCGTGAAGTTGCTCGCGCGGCCGCAGCTGCTCTCGCGCATCACGCGGCTGTTGCCGGGCGTCTCGGTCGCGCGCAGCTTCTCGGCGCTGCTCAGCAACACCGCCGCCGCGACGGTCGTGCGTGCAGGTCACAAGACGAACGTGATCCCGGGCTTCGCAGAGTTCGAGATCGATGGCCGCACCCTGCCCGGCCAGACCGACGAAGACCTGCTCCGCGAGCTGCGCGCGATCCTCGGGCCCGAGGTCGAGCTCGAGGTCATGAAGTCGGCGCCACCGATCGTGACCGAGCCGATCGCGTCACCGGTGTTCGACATCATCAAGCACCAGATCGAGCTGCGCGAACCCAAAGCCGCGGTCGTGCCGTACATGATCCCCGGCTTCACCGATGCGAAGTACTTCACGCAGATGGGCGCGCGCTGGTACGGCTTCTCGCCGGTGAAGATCGAGAAGGCCTCGGGCATCAAGTTCGCCGACATGTTCCATGGCCACAACGAGCGCATCCCGGTCGCTGGCCTCGCGTGGGGCACCGAGCTGCTCGACACGGTCGTTCGCGAGATCTGCGCGTAGCGCCCCGGTTTATTTCAGCGGCGAAGGCGCGCATGGCTCGGGGTTCCCCCGGAGGACATGCAATGAGACATGCGATGAGTTTTTCTATCGTGGGGCGCGGCTCGAACGTGACCCGGGGACATCGACGGCCCCCGTGGGGCGCGGATCGAACGTAACCCGGACATCGACGGCCCCCGTGGGGCGCGGATCGAACGTAACCCGGACATCGACGGCCCCTGTGGGGCGCGGCTCGAACCTAACCCGGACATCACGGCCCCCGTGGGGCGCGGATCGAACGTGCTTCCGACATCGCAACTCGAACGTGATCCGGACATCGACGTCCGTGTTGGGTGCGGCTCGAACGTGATCCAGATATCGACGGCCCCCGTGGGGCGCGGATCGAACGTGCTTCCGACATCGCAGCTCGAACGTGATCCGGATACCGACGGGCCCGTGAGGCGCGGATCGAACGTGCTTCCGACATCGCAGCTCGAACGTGACCCGGACATCGACGTCCCTGTGGGCGCGGCTCGAACGTGACCCGGACATCGACGGCCCCCGTGGGGCGCGGATCGAACGTGCTTCCGACATCGCAGCTCGAACGTGATCCCGACACCGACGGCCCCGTTGCTCGTCGAGAGGCTGCGCGCGCTACGCGAGGTGAAGATCAGTGTCATGGCGGGCCCGCACCAGGGCGTCGCGGACTTCGACCGCGAGCTCGGCGACCTCTTCGGAGTGCAGCTGTCGCCGCACAACCGTTGGGCCGACGCCAAGCTCCTGCGCGAGCGGTGGCAGGCGCACATCGACGCCGCACTCGTACGACCTGTGCTCGTCGTCGACGAGGCGCAGGACATGTCGACGGTCGCGCTCAACGAGATAGGGGCGCGGATCGAACGTGACCCGGACATCGGCGTCCCTGTGGGGTGCGGCTCGAACGTGACCCGGACATCGACGGCCCCCGTGGGGCGCGGATCGAACGTGATCCAGACACGTGAGTGAGGCCGGTGGCCTCGCGAGAAAGGGCCCGAATGGGTCTCCGCAGCTGGTGGCGATGACGGGCTGTTGGGGGAGTAGCGCGACGCGTTGCAGAAATGGGCGAGGGTCGGCGATGCGGTGCCAATGAAAGAACTG
>JANXOP010000098.1 GCA_025357755.1 Kofleriaceae bacterium
CTGCGCGACGGCGACTTCATCAAGGTCGGCCGCTGCATCTTCAAGTTCCTCAGCGGCAACAACATCGAGAACGCGTACCACGAAGAGATCTACCGGCTGACCACGGTCGACGGCTTGACCCAGATCTTCAACCGCCGGTACTTCGTCGAGACCCTCGAGCGCGAGATCGGGCGAGCGCTGCGCTATCGCCGCGACCTCTCGCTGATCATGTTCGACATCGATCGGTTCAAGACCGTCAACGACAGCTTTGGCCACCTCGCCGGTGACCACGTGCTCAAGCACCTCGCCTCGGTGATCAAGACCCGGATCCGGCGTGAAGATGTCCTCGCACGCTACGGTGGCGAGGAGTTCGCGATCGTGCTGCCCGAGATCGATCACTACAACGCGGCGGCGTTCGCCGAGAAGATCCGCAAGCTCGTCGAGCTCAACGAGTTCAAGTTCGAGGATGCGATCATCCCGGTGACCATCTCCGTCGGTGTCGCGAGCCTCAAGGGCGAGATCGAGGACGCCTTGGAGTTCATCAAACAGGCCGATACCCAGCTCTTTGCTGCCAAAGAGGCCGGCCGAAACCAAGTTAAGGGCTAGGTTTCGGTGGTGAAACCGCCGCGGCCCGACGAGCTCGACGGCAGCGCCCGCGAGCTGCGAGAGAAAAAGCGCGTGCTGGCCGCGTTGGTCGTGCACGATCTACGCAGCCCCCTCGCGGCCGCCGTCGGCTATATCAACCTCCTGCGCGAGGAGCTCGGCGAGACCACCCCGGAGGCCGCCGCGTACATGAACGACGTCGAGACCTTGCTAGGCAAGGCGCTCGGCCTGGTCTCGACGATCCTCGATGTCGACGAGCTCGAGGACGGCATGCTGCGCGCGCAGCTCGCGCCGGTGCGTTTGGTGGAGCTGATCGAGCGCGCACGTGATGGCAACCGCGCCCACTTCGAGGTGCGCCAGCTGCGCTGCGATGTCGATATCGAGCCGGACCTCGTGGTTCGCCTCGATCGCGATCTGTTCGGGCGAGTGATCGAGAACATGCTCGACAACGCCGTGCGCTACGCGCCACGTGGTGGTCGCTGCGGGATCTCCGCGAAGCGCCTCGGGGACGGTGTCGAGATCGCGATCGGCAACAGCGGTCCGCCGGTACCGGTCGCGGATCGCGAACAGATCTTTGGCCGCTACTTCCAGGTCGAGCGTCGGCGCGCCTCGGCGCGCGAGAACCGCGGCCTCGGGTTGTACTTCTGCAAGCTGGCGGTCGAGGCCCATGGCGGCACGATCCACGTCGAACAGCGCGGCGACCTCGGCGCCGTGTTCGTCGCCCGGTTGCCCGAACCGCCTGGCGCGTGAACTGGTCACCGCTCTTTCTATCGTTGCAGGTCGCGACGATCGCGATGGTGGTGTCGCTCGTGCTCGGCACGGCGTTCGCGTTGCTGTTGTCGTGGAAGCACCTGCCGCTGCCCGATCTGTTCCAGGCGCTGGTGTCGACACCGCTGGTCTTGCCGCCCACCGTGCTCGGGTACTACCTGCTCACGATCCTCGGGCCGCACAGCCTGATCGGCCGGGGCTTTCATGCGGTGTTCGGTGGCGACCTGATCTTCACGATGAAGGCGGCCGTGATCGCCGCGAGCATCGGCTCGATCCCGCTCGTCGTCGGTGCGGTGAAGGTCGGGCTCGATGCGGTCGAGCCGAGCCTCGTCGCGGCCGCACGTACACTCGGCGCATCTCCCGCGCGCGTGCTCGCGACGATCACGCTGCCACTCGCCGCGCCGGGCATCGTCGCGGGCGCGATGCTCGGTTTCGCGCGCGCGCTCGGTGATTACGGCATGACCCAGATGGTCGCGAGCTCGCGGTTCGACGGGTTCGGGATCTACAACGAGAGCCCGGCCTCGATCTTCGTGCACGACGAGCTCGTGGCGCTGCGCGACGAGTCCGCGCGCAACATGGCGATCGCGACGACGATCCTCGGGGTCGTGTTGCTCGTGCTCGCGAATCGCCTGACCCGTAGAGTGCGCCGTGGCTGAGCTCGTTGCCGATCTCGCGATCACGCGTGGCGAGTACACGCTCGCCGTCACGCTCCGGTGCCCGCCGGGCATCACGTGCATCATGGGACCGTCAGGGGCAGGCAAGAGCACGATCCTGAACTTGCTCGCCGGCCTGCTCGCACCCGATCGCGGGTCGGTCGTGCTCGATGGCGAGGTCTGGTTCGATCGCGCGAAGCACATCGATGTTCCGGTCCATCACCGACGGCTCGCGTACGTGTTCCAGGGCCTCGGCCTGTTCCCGCACATGACCGCGCTACGCAACGTCGCATACGGCATGCGTGACGTGCCGCGTGCGGACCGGCCCGCGAAGGCGCACGCGTTGCTCGACCGGCTCGGCGTCGGCGCGCTCGCGCACCGCAAGCCGGTCACGTTCTCGGGCGGGGAGGCGCAACGCGTGGCGCTCGCGCGTGCGCTCGCGTGCTCGCCGAAGCTCGTGTTGCTCGACGAGCCGTTCTCGGCGCTCGACCGCGAGCTCCGCACG
Source organism: Kofleriaceae bacterium (assembly GCA_025357755.1). Lineage (GTDB taxonomy): Bacteria > Myxococcota_A > Polyangia > Haliangiales > Haliangiaceae > JABFXX01. The sequence goes on from JANXOP010000098.1 coordinate 2,509, forward strand.
CAGCTGACGGCGCTCGTGCGCGAGCTGGCTGGCGAGCTCGCGGTGCCCGTCATCCATGTCACGCACTCGCTCGCGGAGGCGCGCTTGCTCGCCGATCGCGTCGTCCAGCTCGAGCGGGGCTCGATCGTCGCCGAAGGTGGCCCCGAGCTCCTCCTCCTCGCTAGTGATTGATCGTGCCGGGAGGTGGGGTGATCGGCCCGATGCAGCCGGCGATCTGCTTGCGGTGATCGGCCTCGCTTTGCGCATCGGAGGACAAGAAGGACTTCTTCGGCGGCTCGTTCAAGATCTCGGGCCGCACCGCGCAGGTCGATTTGTCGGCGACGTTCTGGCACCGCATCAGCATCCGATTGTTCGGTTGATCGAGATCGACCTCGACGTAGCGCAGCGCGCTGGTACCGAGGATGCCATCGACCTCGGGCTGATCGGGGCGCAGTTCGGTGCGTAGGGCCTGCAGGGTCGGGTCGTTGTCGTCGATGATCAGCACATCGAAGCCGGCGGGGGGCGCGAGCTCGACGATCGCGGGCACGCCACAGTAGGTGCCGTTGTCGCGATCGGTCGTGATGCACGGGCAATCGTCGCCGAGCCGGCAGTTGTGCTCGATCATCAAGCGCGAGGCGTACGCTTGGCGGCATGGCGAGCGAGGATTCGAGGTCGACTGCCCCGTGAAGTCGAGCGTCGCGATGTTCGTGCGCTTGCCGGTGATCGGGCCCGAGGGCAGGAGCACGCTGTCGTCCGGCAACGTGTCCGGATCCGGAGCGGTCGTGACGAGCAGGCGGTAGCGCGCGTACGCCGAGCGATCGAGGAGCGAGATGCCGATCGCGGTCGAGGCGACGAACAACGCGTCGACTCCACGCTGGCTCTGCGAGATCGCGGGATCGGGATCGGGTGCGAGGCAGACATCGATCGTCACCCGCGACGGATTGAACGGGACCTCGGTACCGCCGATGATCGCTTGGCCGCCGCCGCGATAGGGGGCAGGGAAGACGCCATCACAGCTGTACGTGCGGCTCGGTTCGCTGCCCGCGATGCTCGGCAGCATGTAGATGAGGTCCGCGGTCGTGCTCGGATCGGTCGCGAGGTGGAGGCGCAGCGCATCACCTGCGAGCGCGTTCATGCCGACGATCGCGTCGAACTCGCGCGGTGCTGCCGGCGTGCCGACCACGCACGCATCGGTATCGCAGGGATGTAACGACAGCACGTCGGGCTGGTAGATCCGGGCGCGCGGTAGATCGAACGGCGCACCGATCGCGCGCTCGCCGTAGAGCTCGATGTCGGGCTGCCCGATCAGCTCGATGCCGTTCGTGCCGACGTCGATCACCGTGAACGGCGACATCACGTCGAGCACCGCGGTGTGGATCGTCTTGTCGGGGATGCCCATGCCGAGCACGAGCGCGCCGCTCGAGGTCTCGACCGTGGTCGGGAACGGATCGCCCGAGAATCGGTCGACCGCGAAGCTATCGGTAAAGTAGCTGCAGCCCGTCAGGAGCGCCAGCGGCCACAGCTTCATGAGCCGAACGGCAGCTCGAAGACGGTTGCACGGCGCCCGTCGATCTCGACGATCGACCCCGGCTCCCACGCGGTGCGATGCATGTACCCGAGCGCGAGCGTGGTGCCGCCGTCGCCGAGGACTTGCGAGGTCACGGCGCCCGCGTTGTCCTTCGCCGGGTGCTTGATCGGCGCGTGCTCGGGCAGGGGCTCGCCGCCTTCGACCACGAAGCCGCGCAGCAGGCGCGCGGAGTTGCCTTGCGCGTGGACGCGGAACACGGGCTCCTGGCCGACGTAACAACCCTTCCCGTAGTCGAGCAGCTTCACGAGCGGGGTCTCGAACGGGAAGTGATCCTCGTCGACGTCGCACCCGTAGCGCAGAAAGCCCGCGTGGACGCGCAGCCGTTCGGCGGCGATCTCGGCTTCCGGAACGGCGTGCGGATGATCGCCCGCGACGATCGGCGCGGTCCACACCGAGCCCACGTCGTGCCACGTTTGATGGGACGGACCGGCCTGCGGCTCGAACGTGACGTCGTCCATCACGGCGTACTTCTCGAGCAGCGCGCGCGTCTTTGCGGTCAGCGAGGCTTCGCACGCGACGATGAACGTATCGCCTGATCGCGCGATGTTCACGACCGAGAGCACGCGCCCCTTCGGGTTGAGGATCGCACCCCACGCGTGGGCACCATCGCCGAGAGCTTCAACGTTGATCGTGGTCAAGCCTTGCAGGAACCGGACGCGGTCACCGCCCGTCACCCGCAACGAACCCCAGGTGGATCGATCGACGACGATCATGTGTTTCTCCCTGCGGCGCGTAGCCGCTCCGCGCGCCGGAACTCGGCATCGCTGTGACGCCGACGATCATCTTCTGTGACCAGCTCGATCGGTTTGATCGGGCGCGGCCGTCCGTTGTCGTCGACCGCCACGAACGTCAGATATGACTTCGTGACGTAGCGACGGGTGCCGGTGCGCATGTCTTCGGTCTCGACCCGGCAGCCGACCTCCATCGAGGTCCGCGACGTGTAGTTGACCTGTGCCGTGAGCACGACGATCTCGCCGACTCGCACCGGCGAGAGAAAATCGAGTCTGTCGATCGATGCGGTCAGCACCGCGCCTGCGGAGTGCCGCATCGCTGCGACGCCTGCACAGACGTCGATCCACTGCATCATGATGCCTCCGAACATGATGCCTGCTGCACCGTTGGTGTGCATCGGCATCACGATCTGCGTCATCACGCAGCGAGTCTGGTCCGGGGTCACCCGGGGAGACTACTTCTTCTTGGAGGTCGCGGCAGGCTTCTTGGCGGCAGCGGCCTTGGCCGTCGTCACCCGGCGCTTGATGCGCGCCTTGAGCTTGTTCTGTCGGCGCTTGCGGCGCATTTTCCACGTACGTTTGTTGTCGTCGCGTCCCATCGTGGGTGGGCTTATAACTCAAAACTGAGCGCGGGCGGCAAAGTAGAAGTGCAATCTGCCGCGAACATCGTCACCGGTCTGGGGCCGGAGGGGCACGGCCCACTCGACCGCGAGGATCCCGACCGGGGTCAGGTAGCGGGCGCCCGTACCGACCGAGGGCCGAATATCCGACGGTGTCAGCTGGTTCCACTGGTTCGTGATGCCCCCGGCATCGGTGAATAGTGCTCCAGCCAGGTAGCTACCGAACAGCTTGAAGATCCGGAGCTGGGCGTCGAGGCTGGCGAGCACCCGGATGTTGCCGCCGGCGGCGAGGGTGCGGATCTGGGAGATGTTCGAGCCCAGCGGCGGGACCGCGACCTGGATGAGCTCGGTGGCCATCTTGTCGTCGCCATAGCCACGAACGGTCGAATCGCCGCCGGCAAAGAACCGCTCGACCTCGGGCAGCAGCACCGCGCCGCCGAGCGGGATGCCCCAATCGACGCGGAGATCGCTGCGCAGGATCAGGTTGTCGCCGATCAGCGCGAACTTCGAGCCGGTCGCCGAGATCTTCATGAACGTGTCCTGGCCGAGCAGGTACGGGCTCGCGTAGGAGACCGAGCCCTCCACGCGGAAGCCGGCCTCGGGCGCCTGCGGAAACAGCGAGCCGTTGCGATCGACGCGCTGCTCCCACTCGAACGTCATGCCGACCGAGCCCGTGCGCGTGCCGACGGCGACCTGGCTCGAGTCCTGGTTCGTGCCGATCGGGCGCAGCGCATCGACCTCGCGGGTCCGCAGCCGGAAGTCGTAGCGCGCCAACCCCCACGTGAGGACGCGCGCGGGCTTGGTCGCGGTCCGCGGTCGGGCCCACTGCTGGGTCAGCGCGATCGACGCACCTTCGGTCGTGAGCAAGCCGAACCGAGGAGTGTCCTGCTGGCGATAGAGGCCGGTGAGCTCGGTACGGAACTCGATCGGCGACCAATCAGGCACGAGCCAGCGCGGGATCTGAAACGACGATTCGAGATCCGTGATGCGCGTCCCGACCGTGGTGTTGACGGTCCACACGAGCCCGTAGCCCTCGATGTTGCGCATCGCGAAGCCGGCGCCACCGAACAGGCCGTTGAAGCTCGAGAACCCGCCGAGGACATCCACGGTCGCGGTCTGATCGTAGCGTTCCTCGACGCGAACCACCGCGTTGACCACGGCCGAGCCGGGGGCACACGTGCCCGCCTTGCTCGTCGGTCCGCACAGATCGGGAAGCTCGATGTTCACCGCATCGAACAAGCCCGTGTTGCGCAGGCGCCGGCCACCTTCGGCGAGCGCCTCGCTGGTGAGCAGCGCGCCCTCCCGCAGCCGGAGCTCGTGGTTGATCACGGAGACACGAGTCTTGAAGTTGCCGCGAATCACGACCTTGCCGATCCGCAGCTGCTCGAGCGAGTGAAGCTTGTAGAGCGCGGCGATGCGGTGAGGCCCGATCGGCTTGGCCTCGTAATCGACGACCGCGCGCGGCCGGCCGGTGCGATACATGTAGTCGCGCAAGCGCTCGCGCGTGGTGGCGACCCCATCCTCCCGGAACGCGAAGTTCGCGGCGGTCGCGACGCAAGCTTCCCCGGTCGAGGTGTCGCGCTTCGCGAACTGGGGCTCGCCGATCTCGTTGGCGAGCTCGTTGAGGACGAGCTGGCACAGATCGGGGCTCGTGCCATCGGTCTTGATCTCGACGGCGATCCGGGACAGCAGGGTGGCCTGGCCTTCACTGATCGCGAAGCGCACGTAGAGATCGCGGCCGCGGTCGGCGAGCACCATCGCGGCGGTGAGGGCTGCGCTCGCGACGCCATCGCGCGTGGGGCTCGCCGTCGCGAGGACCCTGGCCTCGCGGTACCCCGCGCGGCGGTAGAGCTCGGTGATCCGGTCTTCGTCCTCGTGCAGGCGCGCCGAGGTCGCGGACGTATTCGTGCCGAGCACCGAGCCACGCACACCGGATTCCTTGGTCTCGATCGTCGCGTACAGGGTCGACTGCGGCATCACCGCGGCGCCGGTGAACGTGACCTGCGCGACCTCACGCGTCGGCCCGGATTCGATGTGGAACGTCACGATGTCGGCGAAGGCCTTGCGCACGCGCTCGTAGGTGACGCGCGCATCGAAGTAGCCACGGTTTTGCAGGAACGCCGCGAGCGCGCGATCGGACGCCGCCGCCTCGACGTCGTCGGAGCTGCCGGCTGCGTTGAACGTGAGCTCTTTCTTGAGGTCTTCATCGGAGATGTCATCGGGCTTGCCCTCGAACCGGACGTCCAGCGGGCGCCGAGGATCGACGGTGATCGAGAAGCTCACGGTGTGGCTGCGACGATCGAACGAGATCTGCGGATCGAAGCTCGTCGTGACTCGCACGGTGGGGTAGCCGGCCGTGTGGAACTTCTCGCGCTGGATCTGGAGGTCGTCCTGGAGACGCGTACGCGTGAAGCGAGCCTCGCTGAAGCATAGCTTCACGATGCAGTTATCCTGGTGATGGAACGTCTTGCTGATCTCGCTGTCCGAGATGACGAAGACTTCCCCGCTCGTCGCGTGGACCACGGTGACCTTGCCGACGATGTACTTCTGGCCGAGGTCGACGTGGACGCGGATCTCCGCGCTCCGGTCATCTTGAATCGGAGCGACGATCTGCACGGTCGCATCGGCATAGCCCTCGTCGTGGAGGTAGGTCTCGACGCGCTCGCGCTCGTCGGCGAGTGCGCACTGCCGACGGATCGGGTCCCAGGGTAGATAGGCGCCAGGCCGCACGCGTAACCGGCGTCCGACCTCGTCGTCCAGGAGCTTGTCGAACAGCCCGAACACGCGGCCCTGATTCTCGACATCCGTGAACACCCTGCGGACCAGAGGGAGCGGCGCGAGGTGAACGACGAGCCGTGCGCCCGCCGGCTGTTCGCTGACGAGATGACCGACGAGTTGGTAGCCGAACTTCGCGGACAGGGCCGCGACCTCGCGCCACGTCGTCGCGGTGAAGTTGGTGCGATGCTCGGCGAACGTGGGCTCGAAGATCGCGTGGAGCATGTCGCGCGTGTCGCCGCGAATGAACGTGCCGTCGACCGTGAAGTCGTTCCAGGGAATCGGCGTGTCGAGTCCGCTCGCGGCTGCGCCGGGCTCGAGCAACGCGCCGGGGGTGGTGTCGAGCAACAAGCACGTCGCATGATCGGCGCGCGTCGCGTTCAGCGTGCCGTCATCGATCACGGCGGGCTCGGTGGTCGCCGCCGGCGCGGGTCTCGGTTCGGGCGTGGGCGGGGGCAGTTGATTCGCAGGTGCGGGTAGCGGGACCGGATGCGCCGGATCGTCGCCTACCGCAGCGGGTGCCTGGGCATAGGCGACCGTGCTGCAGAGCAACCAGATCCAGACGAGGCGCACCAAGAGCTTCACTGGCGGGTCACGGAATGATCAGGTGGTAGACGAGCTGACCTTTGATGTCGGTGATGTCGACTTCGGCCGGATCGATGAAGTTCTTACGTAGGAGCACGCCCTGCAACGTCACGCGGTCGCTGGTGACGCGCTTGAGCGGGTGAAACGGTGTCTTGAGATCGACCGTGATGTCGTAGGACGAGCCTCGCACCGTGGTCTCGCCTTGGGCGCCGAACACCACGTTCTCGAAGACGTTCTTCTTCAGCGCGATGCCGATCGAGCCGAACCCGACCTCGAAGCGCAGCACGTCGAGCTTGACGATATCGCGTAGCGAGTCACCCACGAGATCCGCGACCCACTGCGCGGCGAGGTCCTTGACGATCTGATCGGCGAAGCCCGAGGATGGGTTCGTCGAGGTCTCGATGTTCTGCGGGTTGCTGCCGACCGATTGATCCCCGAGCGAGCGGCGCAGCTGCTCCGGGTTGCGCCCGAGGAACAACAGCGACAGCGTCTGCGATTTATTGTACCCGGTCGAGGTCTTGAGATCCCACAGCGGCTGCTCGAGCGTGCCGTTGATGGTCAGCGTGATGATGTGCTGCTGGCTCGAGAGGTCCTGGTAGAGCGCGGTGCTCGTGATATCGAGGTGCGGGTTCGAGGCCTTCTCGTTCTCGGCGAAATCGATCGAGCCGGTCGTGCTCGTGAACGCGGCGCGCGTGCCCGGAATCTTGAAGTCGCCGCGCTGCACGCGGATCGAGCCCGAGAGCCGCGGATCGCGCGGCGAGCCGGTGATGTAGATCCGTGGCCCCTGCAGCTCGATCGGATTCGGCGTGAGATTGTTGTGCACCGCGAACCGCCGCACGTCGAGCGTGAGCGACAGATCGGCGTTGCCGATCGAGGGATACTCGTCCCAGAACGCGCGCGCTGGCGCGACCGTCGCGGCGACCGGGCGGATCGCTTCGGTGAGATCGAAGTTGCGGGTGTACTCGCCACTGACGATCGAGACGTTGCCGCGCGCGATCCAGGCGGAGGTGCTCGAGGGCAGCTCGAGCGAGACATCCTTCGCCGAGAACAACAGGTCGAACGTATCGGCCTTCTTGTAGGGCAGATTTTCCGCATCGAGATCGAGGCGCGCCGATTGGAGCTCGCCATCGCGCAGGTTGACCGAGCCGCGCACGTTCTCGATCTTGCCTTCGCCATCGATCGACATGGTCAGGGGGTTGTCCGCGATCTCGAGCGAGTAGGTGCGGTGATCGCCATCGACGCGCGTCGCGAGATCGATGCTGCCGCCGAGGAGGTTGATCTCGCGCGACACGCCACGCGGCGAGAGCGAGAACGGGTTCGGGCTCTTCTCTCCGTCATCGGGATCGAATGTCAGCGTGCCGCCGATCTGCGGCAGCTTGCCGTGGCCGAATAACGTGAGCGCGCCATCGATCCGCGCGAGGCCACTCGCTTGCGAGACCGATTTGGGTGCGAGCGCGAGCAGCATCTTGCCGGCGATCTTGCCGTCGATCAGCACGCCCCACGAGGCCGGCGTGAACCCGTCGAGCGCGATCGTGCCGCGAACGTTGAGCTCGCCGCGCTGGGTGTCGCGATCATCCTGGACCGAGAGCACGAGCTGGTTGAATCCGAGCGTGCCGTCGGACAGAAGGATCTGGCCATCCTTCGCGACGGTCAGCACGGTGTCGACGCCGCTCGGGCGAACGTGGATCTCGTTGGTGACCGCGAGCTCGACCTTGTAGGTCGGCTTCGTGAACGTACCGGTGACCCGCGCATCGAGGCCGAGGCTGCCCGAGATGGCGTCGACCTGGGACTCGAGCAACCCCTCGAGCTTCGCGAGCACGAGCGTGCCGGTGGCGTGCAGGCTCATCTGCGATTGCGAGGCGGCGCCCTCGAGCGTGACCACTCCGGCCGGCGTATCGAGGGCGGCGCTGCACGGCTTCTGGCCACCCTTGACGCTCGCATCGCGACACGCGAGCTCGATCGTCTGCGGGGTCACGCGGAGCGACATCGCGTACGCAGCGGTCCCGTTCGATCGCAGCGCGAACCGTAGCGGGGTGAGCCGGCCATCGCGCGAGCGTTGATCGACGATTGCCTCGAGCTCGGTCAGCTCGACCCACGCCTCGGGCTGCGCGGGCTTGCCATCGAGCGGAGCGAGCTCGGTGTGCACCGTGACCGTGCCCGAGGCCCAGGCCTGGACCGGCATCGGCAACTTCAGGACCTTCACGAAATCGATGAACGGATCGATCTCGACACGACGTGCGGTCAGGGCGAGGTCGACCGGGTAGGGTGCGGCCGTTCCGATCGTGCCCGTGATCGCGAGCTGGCCCGCGAGCATCGTGCCGCGTACGAACAGGCTCGGCATCTTGCCGACCATGATCGGCGCGATCTGGATCTGGCTGTCGCCGACGAACGCATTCTTGATCCAGCTGCGGATCAACCACAGCGTGCCCTCGGCTTGCGGTGCGGTGGACGAGCCCTGGAGGTGGAGCGTCGCGGAGAACAACCCGCCGAGCACGCCCTGACCGACGAACTGCTCGATCACGGCGAGCGGGATGTCTTCGATCTGAACCGTGCCGCCGAGGTGGCGTGGGACCTGCGTGCGGCCACTGCGCAACGCCGGTACGTCGATGATCATCGCAGCGAATTGGCCACCGCGGTCGCGCGTCGCCGCAGCCACCACGCACGCGCCACCACGCGCCTTCGCGTCGCTGCACTGCTTCGGATCCTCTGGTGCGAGGTGCGCCTTGTCGGCGCCACAGGCGCTATCGTTCGCGCCATTGATGCACAGCGAGAGGTTCGAGATCGGATCGCTCATCACGGAGAGGTGATCCGCTCGGATCTTCGCGGTCAGCGAGCTCAACCAATCGATCGGCGGGCGGTTCGGCACGACGGTCGCGTGCTTGACGTCGAGATCGATCTCGTTGACCGTGCCTTTGACGATGCCGGCGAGGCCGCAGAGCCGCGACGCGTCGATGTTGCGGCCCTCGAGGTGGAACTTCTCGATCACCTTCGGGGTCGCGAGCGAGACCACGCCGTTGCCATCGAGCGCACCGCCGAGGCCTTGCGAGCTGACGTGATGGATCGTCGCGAGCTGGCCCTGGACCTCGGCATCGAGCGTGAGCGAGTCCATGCACGGCACGCCGCCGAGCGTGAGCCGGACGCCGACGGTCGGTGACTTGAGCGGGCCGCTGATCACGATCGAGCCACCGCCCGCGCTGGTCGCGAACTGCGGGAAGCCGAACAGCTTGAGCCAGTAGCCGAGGTCGGGGAAGTCGCCATCGATCCGCACGTTGATGGTCTGGTTCAGCGTGTCGACCGAGCCATCGAACACGGCGTGGCTGCGGCGCGCTTCGATCACCACCTTCTGGATCCCGATCGTGTCGAAATCGTTGCCCGTGAACAGCCGGCCGCGGTGCGCGCGGATCAGCGTGTCGGTCGTGGTCGGCCCCAGCGTCAGATCGAAGTCCTCGAGCGCGAAGCCACTATCGACATCGCCGACCGCGGTGAGCTTGCCACCGAGATACTTACCGACCGGCGCCGCGCTCTTCGGTAAGAACCGGCCGATGTCGATCGGCTTGACGATATCGATGCTCGCCTTCGCGTAGTACGGGGTGAGGCCGAACGTCGAGCTGACCATGATCTCGCCGGGCTCCTTGCCGCCGCGAATCTGCGCCTTGGTCTTCTCGATCGAGCCTTGATCGTTGACCAGATCGATCTCGCCGTGGACCTCGGCGAGCGTGAGGTGCAGCGGCTCCGCGGTCGAGGTCAGTGGCAGATCGTAATCGAGCCCGTGCAGATCGAGCGTGACCTTGGGTAGCGCGATGAACGGTCCGGTCAGCGTGATCCGGCCACCGAGGTTGTCGCCACCCATCTTCGACTTGATGCAGGTGTGGAGCGTCGGTCCGAGGTTCGCGATCTGGACCGCGAGGTTCCACGCGCCGTCGTACGGGCGATCCCAGTAGTTCTCGAGCTCGCCGGAGATGTGGATGTCGGCGCCGTCCTTGGGTGAGGGCGCGCCGAGGTTCGCGGTGCAGGGCAGGGTCTTCGCAGAGAGATCGAGCTCGAGCGTGTTCGCGATGTAGTCCTTGTGCGACCAATCGGTCGGCATCTGCGCGAGGCGATGCAACACGATCTCGGATAGCTCGATGTCGTACATGGCTTTGCGACCACGGGTCCATTGGTTGTTCATCCCGTGCGCGATCGGCAACTGGAACGCCGCGCGCGGACCTTCGTCGAAGACGCGCACGCGACTGTGCCCACCGCGTAGCGCGAGCCGCACGTAGAACTTCGCGACCAGTGGATCGGTCGCATCCATGTGGAGATAGTTGTCGTCGTGCGCCTTGAACAGCGGCGCCATCGCGAGCACCGGGTCGCGGCCGTGCGCCACTTGATCGAGCGCGGCCGACAACCCTTGGAGCCCGGTCGAGGCGGCATCCGCGTTGACGTCCTCGAGCCGCGCCGTCATGCGAAACCCGATGTCGCCCGACTTGAGCGTGTACGGCGCCATGTGGACGGTCAGGTTGAGATGTTCGATGTGGATGTCGCGCAGATCGAAGATCGGCGGCGGCGCATCGGCGTAGATGCCGGCGCGAAAGCCGGCCTTCATGCGCGGATAGAACGCGGTGACGATGCTGACGATCGTGCGGTCGTAGGCGTGGAGTGGATACGGCTCGCGCGTCTGCTCGAGCAGTGCCTCGCCTCCGTGCAGCCACAGGTTCCGGAAGACGAAGTCGTGGTGGCCGAACATCAGCGCGTGGATGTCGACCTCCGCGGTGATCAACGGTGCCGCGATCAGGAGCTTGCGCGGCTTTCGCTTCGAGCTCGGGTCTGGATCGGGGCGGTCATCCGGAGTGCAGTCCTCGTTCGGATCGCCCACCCGATGTTCCTCGGGATCGCCCGGCTTGATCTCGGCGGAGAGTACGCAGTCATCCCACACCTTGACGCCGCGCACGGTCACCGGCACCCAGCCCCCGGTTGCCACGGTCTTGAGCGCACCGGTCGGCCACTCGACCGACTCGACCTCGATCCGACCACGCATCCGCTTGTTGAGGACCGACGCGATCTTATCCGCGAGGTCGGGACCTTCGAGCTTGATGCGCAGGAATGCGAAGGCCGTGCTGGAGAGCAACACCACCGCGATCCCGATGACGAGGAGCCATCGGCGCCGACGTCGAGGAGACCGTCTCAAGCTGCCTGCCGGACCGTAACATGACGCACGATATTCACCGACGAGGCGGAAAAGATCTTCGACGAGATTTTTCACTTCGTGATGGCCTTTGAAGTCGCGCTGAGTAAACTGGGAGTAAGGACCGAAAGCGAGGCATCGTGAGTTCTGCCGAGACGGGATCGGAGAAGCAGGAATCAGTCGCGTTGGCACCTCTTCGTAGAGAGGCGCTACTACCCAATGAACGAGGCCGTGGCCTCGGAACCGTCGCCGTCGTTTGCACGATGGCAGGTGTCGCTTCGGGCCTCGCGCTCGCGACGACGCTGATGGCGATGCAGGTCGCGGATTCGATGTCGGTACGGAATTGCCCGTATCGCGTCGTCCAAGACACGCAGCCGATCGACGTTCGCGCCGATCACGGCTTCCTCGGAGTTCATTACAAATTCCACGACAATGGCGCCGATATCATCGGTGTGTTGCCGGGGACACCGGCGCAGTCCGTCGATTTTCATGCGGGTGACCGCGTGCTGTCGATCGATGGTGCGGCGATCCACGGGCCGGATGATTTCCAGGCTCACATCTTTGGATCGCGCCCCGGGTACTCTCCGACGATCGTGTTCGAGCGCCACGGCGTTCAGGCCACGGTTCGACCCACGCTGGTCGCGTGGCCGGTCGCCCAGTACTAGATCGCCGATACCGGCCAGATACCGGCCAGATACCGGCTAGATACCGGGACAGTACGTGTTCGGATCCTGCGTGCCCTGACGCAGGATGATGCAACGCGAAATGGTCTGGTCTGCGCTCTCGATGGCGACGTTGACTTGATCACCTGCGACGGCCGGTAATGGCTGGAGCGGACCGAACGAGTCGTCCGCATTCGCGAGATGAAAGACACCGCCGCCGTTGTTCACGTCGAACACGTAGACCGTCGCGCCCCTATAGTTTTGATTCGGCGGGTACGAAAATACGGCGGACGAGCCACTGCCTGACGTCGACGTGATGTCGAACGTCATCTCGGTCGGATCTGGCGGCGGAATCGGGATCGAGGGCGTGACGCATGCGCTGAGGCCAAGGGCCCCGATCATCGTGGCGATGAGAGGATTCAGACGCATGGATCCGATGAGTGCTTCAGCAAAGCCCGATCCATCAAACTAGCGCGAGCTCGGTCATGAATCTTCGATACTTACAAAAATGCCCCGCCAACGGAGTTGGCAGGGCGAGGACGCAGTTGGCAGAGCTAACTACGGCGTGCGCTTGACGGTCGTCGGCAGGAAGATCGAGAGACCCGCACCGAAGAACAGGTGATGGATGAACCGGTTGTCATCGCCGAGGGTCGCGCTGGTTCCGACGAAGCCATCCGCGTTGTAGTCCGCGCCCGACGGGTTGTCGGAGAACGCGTAGTCTCGGACGGTCAGGTCGAGTGCGAGAAAATCGGAGAGGAACACGTGGACGCCACCACCGAGGTAGAGGCCGACGCGGTTGCCGTCGTTGAGCGGTGGATCGTTCTTCGGATCGTTGTCAGCCGGGATCGAGTCCATGCCGGACATGATCGACGTGCCGGGGTGCGTATCGGTGCAGACCGAGGTCGGACACGTCGACTTCAGCATCGCGAACGAGACGCCCGCCTGGAAGTAGAAGTCGAAGGCGACGTACGCCGACGAAAACGCGGCGAGCTTGCCGTACCAGGGCGTGATGCTCAGGTAGGCCGCGCCGTGGAGCGGCATCGAGTTCAAGTGGTCGAGAAACTGATCCTTCGACGGATCCTTCGAGGTCGTGCTCGGCTTGTCTGGCAGGGTCGCGACCACGCGGTCGACGAGGCTGGTATGGAGCGACGTCGAGCCGACGCCGAGGATACCGATCGAGAACATGTCGCCGAGGTGGTACTCGAGCTTGAGCCCGCCGCCGACGGTGTGCTGGAAATCGGCATCGATGCTCGACTCGAACAACGGCGTCACTTCGAAGCGGTTTTTGACGAGCAAGCGGCGATGACGAACCGCGACGTCTTTCGCCAGGTTGTTCTGACGCCGACCTTCTGCGTGGGCATTCGACTGCGACGCACCCAACGTAGAGATGAGCGCAGCGCCGACCAACAAAAACATTGTGGGCTTGTTCATGGGAATGCTCACCGGAAGGTCGTGTAGTCGAACGAGGTCGGCAGCCAGAAGCTCAGGCCGATCTGGAACATGATGTTGTTGACGAACGCACTGTCGGCGTTCGACTGGGCTTCCGCGGCGGTGCCGTTCTTCATGAGCGAGCGGTTCGTCGGCTCGAACTTGTCGAGGAACAAATAGTCGCGCACGCCAAAGTTGATCGTGAGCCACTTCGCGAGGAAGAACCGCATGCTCGCGCCGACGTTCGGCTGGATCAGCAAGTTGGTGAAGCCGGGGAACGCCTTGTCGCGCGGGACCACTTCGGACTGGCCGACGCCGATGCCCGCGGTGAAGTAGGCCTCCCACGTGATCACCTTGTGATCGAGGACGGCGAACTTGCCGTACACGGGCACGTAGTGGAAATCGAGGGCGGTCGACCAGTTGTACTGGTTCACGGTGGGCAGGCGGCGGGCCTGGCGAGCGATGAGATCGAACGGCTCTGCGAAGGAGTGGACGTAGTACTGACCCTCGACGCCGACGGCGAGGACGTCGGTGAGCCAGTACGACAGCTCGCCACCGATCGCTTCGTGGCGAATCATGTTGTCGTTCATCGTGGTCGCGACGAACGGATTGAGCTCCGTGCGGCGAATCTTGAGGAACGGCTTGCGGATGACGACGATGATGTCCTTCCAGGACAGCGGGGTCTTCTTGACCCCTTCGCCGTTGACCTTCGCGGTCGCGGCGTCATTGGCTGCGAGGTCAGCGGAGAGGTCCGCGGGCGGCTTGTTGGCGTCGTCGTCCATCTGGATCTCGCCAGAGTCGACCGCGGAGCCAGAGCCCGCGGTGGGCGGGGTCGTGGACGGGTCCATCTCGATCTCGCCGCCCGCGTCGCCGCCACCCTTGGCTCCCCCATTACCTGCGCCGCCGCCGCCGCCTGCCGCGGGGGCGGGCTTCGGTTTGGAGCCACCCTTCTTGTCGGCAAACGCGGTGCTTGTCACAAGCGCCAGTGCCACGATCAACAGAGACCTGGATCGATGCCGGATGGTGCGCATTCGTAGGGGCTTCATAACACGTGGATTTTTCCGATCTCAAGCCTGCGACACGAGATAGGTGCCAGCTATTGCTTCGATCCGTGTTCAGCGGTTGTTTGAAACATTAGGGTCGGCGTACAGGGCCTCCACGAACGCACCCGGATCGAACGGGCGCAAATCTCCGATCTTCTCGCCAACTCCGACGAAGCGGACCGGAACCTTGAGCTCGTCCGCGATCCCGAGAACCACACCGCCCTTGGCCGAACCGTCGAGTTTGGTGAGGACGATTCCTGAGATCTCCATCTCCGCCTTGAAGGTCTTGGCCTGCGAGATTGCGTTCTGTCCCGTGGTCGCGTCCAGGACCATCCAGGTCTCGTGCGGCGATCCGGGCATCGCTTTTTCGCTCACGCGACCGATCTTCTTGAGCTCGTCCATCAAGCCCGCATTCGAGTGCAGGCGGCCGGCGGTATCGCAGATCACGATGTCGTAGGCCTCGTCGACGCCCTTCTTGATCGCGTCGAAGATCACCGATGACGGGTCGCCATTTTGCTTGCCCTTGACGATGTCCACCTTCGCCCGCTTCGCCCACTCCTCGAGCTGCTCGGTCGCGGCGGCGCGGAAGGTATCGCCGGCCGCGACGACGACCTTCTTGCCCTCGGCGGCCCACTTCGAGGCGAGCTTGCCGATCGTGGTGGTCTTGCCGACGCCATTGACGCCGAGCACGAGCAGCACGAACGGCTTCTTCGAGTTGATGTCGAATGGCTTCGCGTCGATGTTGAGGATCTCGCGCGACGTCTTCTTGATCTGCTTCCAGATCTTGTCACTGTCCTCGAGATCGGCGCGCGACAGGCCGCTCTTGACCGACTGAAAGATCCGCTCGGCGGCGCGCGGCCCGATGTCGGCCGTGAACAACACCTCCTCCAGCTCGTCGACGGTGGTCGCGTCGATCTTCTTCTTGCCGAACAGCTTGCCGATCTTCGCGACGAAGCCGCCGCGGGTCTTCTCGAGGCCGGCCTTGTAGGCGGCCGCGGTCTCGGCGTCGGGAGGGGCAAACTCGACCTCTTTCTCGTCGGCCTTGGCGGCCGCTCTGGCCGGCTTCTCGGTCCGTGGCGCGGCCTTTGCCGCCGCGGCCTCGGCCTCGATATCGCGGCGACGCTTGCGCGCCGGCTTGGTCTCGTCGGGGTCGTAGCCGAGGCGTTCACGCGCGCTCTGCGGCGAGCGATTCTTGCTGTTGTGCGAGGCCCGGCGGAGCACCAGCATGACGAGCACGATCGCGACGATCGCCACGCCAAGCTCGATCACCTCTGTCTGCATCATCTGAGTGGGGCGGAGTCTAACGACTAAGTCGCGACCTCGCTAGCGGCGGGCGGCGCGCTCGTTGATCGCGCGGTCGACGCGCTCGCTGGCACCCGACAGTGCGGCCTCCGCGGCGACCCGTGGCGAGAAGTAAATCTCTTCGACGTAATCCGTGAGGTCGGCGAGTGCCGGGGTCGGACGCTTCGCGCGGACATGATCGACGATCTGGCGCGGCGACCAGATTCCCCACAGCCGCGGCTCGGGCAGCACGGGCTCGGCGGCGCGGCGATAGAGCTGGAATACGCGCTCCCGGACCGGGACGAGGTCGACGCGCACGCCGCGGAGCTCACCGCGATGTGGGACCGCGACGCTGAACCGCTCGGTCACATGGCCGTGGGAGCTGACCTCGGCGCGCCAATCACCGGTGCCGAGCTGCTCGATCGCGAACGTGCCGTCCGCGGCGCTGCGCAGCTCGTGGACGGTCTCGCCGAGCGTGACCGTGATCCGTGCATCGACGATCGGTCGGCCGCGCACGGTGTCGCGTACGAGGCCCGAGAACCCGTCATCGCTGGCGCGCCGGAGGGTCGACACGATGCCTGGCTTCGCGATCACGAGGCCGCCATCGGTCATGTCGGTCGGCACTTCGTCGTCGGCCTCACCCTCGACCGGTGGCGCGGCCTTCTTGAACCCCAGCCAGGGCTTTTTGCGTGCGACGAAGAACGCGGCGGCGGCCAGGCCGGTCGCGAGGAACGCCGCGATCGTGTACGAGACCGGGACGGGGGCAGGGGCCGCGACCTTGACGACGACGGGCTCGGAGCGACTTGGCTTGACGTAGGACCTGCCGGGATCGGCCTGGACCTGGATACCCAGCGCGCCCTGACCGAGCACCGAGGCCTCGACGCCGAACCGATAGGCGCCGGTCTTGTCGGTCGCGGCTTGCGCGAGCCGGCGGTCACCCGAGGTCAGCGTGACGGTGGCGTCCGGGACCGGGATGCCATCGTCGTCCATCACCGTGCCGCGCGCGACCAGATCATCTTCGTACGCGAGCTTCGTGGTCGACAGGCTCATCGTCGTGGTGGTGGCGGACGCGAGCTCGATCAACACCTCCTTGGTCGCACCCTGATCGTGGTCATCACCTCTATATGTACCGCGCAGGCGGAACATGCCCGGGCCGCCCGCGTCCTTGCGGGCGAGCGACGTGTCCGCGCCCGAGAGCCCCGATTGGATCGAATGAAAGGCGTCGGTGTTCTGTGGCGCGATCGCGAGCTCGATCGGCAGGTTGTCGACCGGGCCCTCTTCGCCGAGCGCGGCGAGCCGGAGCCGCGCGCCTTGCGGCTCGTCCGCGACCTTGGTGATGCCGAGCTCGATCTGTTGCTTCGACGGGTCGGTGGTGACGGTCAGGACGTCCGCGTGATCGATCGCCCGTGTGCCGCGAAAGCCGAGCTCGACCTTCACGGGGCCAGGCTCGGTATGGACGACCACCCGGAACGTGCCGTCCGGCTGGGTCATCGCGGACTCGGCCACGCCACTGATCGTGACGCTCACGTTCTGACCGGGCAGCCCCTCGTTGGTCAGCTTGTCGACCAGCTGGCCGGTGACCTCGACCCCGTCATCGCGCGATTTGACTTTCGTCAGCGACAGCGCGCTCTTGCCTTTGATCTCGACCTGCGGAGCAGCATTTAGGGTCGCCGCAGCGACGAGAATCGCGAGCGCAGCGAGGCGAGCACGGGGCACGCCTCCGTGATAGCACGGGGTCCGATGTCATAGGGATCTGCCAGGGTGGCCGCGCTCGAGGATCAGCCCGGAGTTAGACGTTGCGTATCAAACGAATCGAGATCATCGGCTTCAAGTCGTTCTGCGACCGCGCCGTTATCAATATCGATACGGCGGTGACCGGCATCGTCGGTCCGAACGGGTGCGGCAAGTCCAATATCGTCGACGCCCTGCGTTGGGCGATGGGCGAGCAGAGCGCGAAGCACCTCCGCGGCAAGGCGATGGAAGACGTGATCTTCGCCGGCTCGGAGACTCGGGGGCCCGCGCCGATGGCCGAGGTCTCGCTGACGTTCGACGACGTCGGGTTCTCGAACGAGACCCTCGAGCAAGCCAAGACCAGCGACGAGCTCAATGCCGAGCAGCAGCTCGATGCCCTCGTGGCCGAGCCCGACGAGCAGCTCGAAGAAGCCGCCGGCACGTGGGTCGATGCCGAAGGCAATCCGATCAAGTCGCCGCAAGACGAGGTCGCCGAGATCCTCGATGACAAGCCCGCGATGGAGTTCGCGAGCTACACCGAGGTCACGATCACGCGTCGGCTCTACCGCGACGGCCTATCGCAGTACTACATCAACAAGACTCCGTGCCGTCTCCGCGACGTGACCGACTTCTTCCTCGGCACCGGCGTCGGGACCAAGGCGTACGCGATCATCGAGCAGGGCCGGATCGGCCAGATCGTCAGCTCGCGTCCGCAGGATCGCCGCGCGATCATCGAAGAGGCCGCCGGCATCACGAAGTTCAAGGTCAAGAAGAAGGCCGCCGAGAAGAAGCTCGACCAGACACGCCAGAACCTGATGCGCGTCTCGGACATCGTCGCCGAGCTCGACAAGCGGATGGGCACGCTGCGGCGCCAGGCGCAGAAGGCGGAGCGCTATCGCAAGTACAAGACCGAGCTCCGCGATATCGACCTCTGGAAGTCGGCGCACCGCTGGCTCGAGCTGTCGAGCGAGGTCGGCCAGGTAAACGCGCGGCTCGTCGAGGCGCGCGATGAAGAGACCGTGTCGCGCGCGGAGTGGATGACCAAGGACGCCCA
>JANXOP010000107.1 GCA_025357755.1 Kofleriaceae bacterium
GATCTCCATCACGTCGTACATCGCGAACACGGCGGCGGCCACGAGGCAGAGAATGTGACCCTCACCTGTTCGGCACACCATCGCTCCCTTCATGAAGGCAAGCTTCAGATCTCGGGCTCGGCGCCGAACCTCACGATCACCTACGCGAATCCACCTGCCTCGCCGTCGTCCTCGTCATCGTCGTCGTCGTCCTCGTCGTCGTCCTCGTCGCTCGCGATCGCGCCGGCGATCGATCCGATGGATGTAAGCGAGGCGCTCCGTGCAGCGCGACTTCAACCGCGCGTCGCAGGATCGACGCCCCCCGTGGGGCGTTCGAAGTTCGAGAGCGTCGTCGCCGTGACCCAGGCGAAGCAAGCGCTGAGGACCCTCGGCTTCAGGAAAGCCGAGGCTGCGCGCTATGTCGAGCAGGCGCTCGCGAAGGTCGATAGGCCTGACCTCGAGCTGCTGATCCGTACAGCGCTCGCGTGTTCGCGGCAGGGAATGACCTAGCTTGCTCGCCAGCAGCGGACGATGACCAGGTGTCTCCGGCGCGGCAGACCGCGGGAGCGCGCGAAGCGCCTTCGACCGGGGCGACGCTGCTGAGAAACGCCCGAGGATCGAGATGGAATCGATCCTGCTGGAGGCCACCTGACTGCTTGGATGGCGGAGTGGCTTCGTGCCTCCACCTCACGCAGTCGTCGCACAGAGCTTCGTGCCATCGGATGGAAGGGTGCACTCGTAGTGATCGCTTGAAGCTCGCGAGTGACGGTTCGAAACGTTCGAACCTCCTTCTTTGGCTCCGCACCGGCTGCGCCGGTCACCAGACACGCGACGACGTTCGCCTGATGCACGTCGAGGCCACAACACTTCTCGATGATCGCTTCCGTGGTCACCTTTCCAAGAGAGAAGGCGATCGCTGCGCCGCAGGTATCGTTGGAAACTGCTACACGTGCTTCCCGTTTCCAGGTGCCACGAAGGGTGGTATGTGCGGCGCGGGTCAGTCTATTTATCGGGGTTGGAGCCACCGCAGATCGTCGACCTCGAGCGATCGTCGCCGACACGGATTGGCCCGCGCGACGCCCCGCACAATTTTCACCCCTGGTGGCGCCGCCTCCGAAGTAGACCCCGCGGCGCTCTTGGTCTGTTTAGCTCAGAAATCGCCGCGGTCGGCCATGCCATGGTCGACGAGCACCGTGACGAGCTTTGCGATCATCTTGTCGTTGCGCTCCACGAGCCTCTCGAGCTGAGCGATCCGACGTTGTAGGGTCGCGAGCTCGGGGGACGAGCCGCTCGCAAGGGCTGAGGGTGCCGACTTCGGCATCGGCGGAGGCGCCTTCGAGGTCGGCAGCGGAGGAGCCTTGGGCGTCGCCGGATAGATCGAGATCGCCGCGGGTGGCGTGAACGGCTCGACCGCGAGCTTCACGCCCACATCACCATCCTCGACGAGGAGATCGTCGAGCATCGGCTCGTTGAGCGACTTCTCGACCTCGAGCGGCGGCTCATCCGTGTCGAGCGCGAGCGGGATGTCGCCGTAGAACCGCGAGAACCCGCGCCCGTAGTACTTGCCGATCGCGCGCTCGAGCATCTTGGGGCCGACGAGCGCGGGCCGGATGTTGAGCTTGGTGCGCATGCGGAGCTCGTCGAGTACCGTGACGTTCGTCGGATCGGTCATCGCGAGATCGAGGAACTTGCTCGGTTGCGCGTACGGAATCACCGCGTAGAGATCCGCGAAGTCGGGTGGCACGTGCGCGAGCACGCTCTGCGGAATCTCGATCGCATCGAGATCGATCGGCTCGACTTTGAGCTGGTCGGCGAGCACGCGCACGAGCTCTGCCTCGGAGACCAGCTTGAGCTCGACGACCGTACGGCCGAGCGAGCCGCCGAAACGCGCTTGCTCGTTGAGCGCGACCCGCAGTGCTTGCTCCGAGAGCAACCCCGCCTCGATCAACATCGTCCCCAGCCGCTTGCGCATGATGCTCAGGGCGAGACTACCGTGGCATGGCCGGTCGCGGCCAGCGTGCCGAGGAACTGCGCCGATTGCTTCTCGGCGCTCGGTACCTCGAACACCACGAAGTGACCGTCCGAGCCCGGCTGCTTCTTGTACTGCGCGAGCACGGCGGTCACGCCGTTCTCGTTGTCAGCGATCGGGGTCGGCAGCACCGCGCGACCGCGCAGCGTGAGGCCATCGACGGCCTTCTCGTCGGGCAAGCTCACGAGGTCACCGCCGAGCGCGGTCGCGAACGCTTCGATCGCGGGATTCGGAGCGTAGGTATCGATGAAGCCTTCGCTCTGGAAGATGTTGCGCGGCGCCATCCGGGTGCCATCCGGGCCGAGCTGCGGCTCGCGCACCATGTAACGCGCGTAGTTCGCACCATCGGCGCGGTCGATCCACATCTGCGCGAGCGCGAGCGACGGGTTGTCCTCGTCCATCGGTGAATCGCGCGCGAACGTCGCGATCAGCGAAGGAAAATCGAGCGGCGCGGTCTTGTACAGGAGCGACAGGTATAAGAGGCCTCCGGTGCCCGAGAGCACGGCACCGGAGAGCGACGGCTCGAATGCGACGAACGCGGGGCCGGTCAGCCCACCCTGCGAGTGACCGAAGAAGTAGACCTTCGTCGGATCGATCGTGACGAGACCTCCCGCGCCGTCGTCGAGCGATAGGCCTGTCGCGAGCCGCAGTTGCTCCCACGCATCGGCCGCGCCTTGTAGCGCGTTGTCGCGACCCGCGTACGGGTTCGCGAAGTTGAAGAACGCGACCCCCGGATCGAGCTGCGCGGGATCGCGCGGCCCGTGCAGCACCTGATCGGTCGAGATCGTGGCGATGCCTTGCGCGGCGAGGCGGAGCCCGGTGCCGTCGTCGACGAACGATTCGTAGTCACCACCGGTGCCGTGCGCGTAGATCGCGAGCGGCCAGCCGGCGGTCGGCTTCGCACCGAGCGGCAGCGTGAGGGCGAACCGCATCGGTTCGGTGCGCTGGACGATCGCCGCCCCATCGACGCCGATCTTGATCTCGCCACCCGTCGACGTGTACGGCGGCTCGCCGGTCTGAAAGTTCGGTTGCGTGTACGCGCCCGTGATCAGCACGTACGACGCGGTCGTCTTCGTCACGATCGTCGTCGCGACCGGCGCATCGGCGCCGTACACGCCCTTGCGCAGCGCGGGGCCGACCTGCGTGACGTGCTGGGTCGTGAACACGCTCGCCGAGACCACGTCGCTCGTGCCGCCGTGCGCGGCGAGCCACGTGACGAGCGGCTTGTACGCCGCGCGTGCTGCGGTCATCGCCACACTGCCGCCGCCGCTGCCGAGCAGCGTCGAGAAATCATTCGCGCGCACGATCGGCGCGCCCGCGAGATCGAGGATCCGATCCGTGAGCACGAGCGCGTAGGTCGTGCCTTCATCGAGCGTGAAGCCCGGATACGGCCGGACGACGAGCCGGAACGCGCCGATCGTGTTCGTCGCTTCGTCGCGATAGCTCGCGATGATCGGCGTACGGATGCCGAGGTTCGGCGATGCCGGATCCACGTTCACGAGATAGACCGACGCGGTCGGGGTGAGCGAACCCGCCGGATCCGGCAAGCTCCTGGGATCGAGCGGCGCGGTGAACCGCGACGACATCGCACCATTGAGCCCGAACCCGTCGAGCGCCTGCGCCGCGACGCGATACTGATCGAGGATGATGCTGTTCGCCGGAAAGTTCGTCAGGTCAAGCGTGCCGTCGGCGTTGCGATGGATGTCGTTCGGAAACGGCAGCGCGTAGTAGTCATCGCCCGGCGCCTCGACCGCGAACAGCGCGGTGGTGCCCATGACGTTGTCTCCGCATGCCGCAAATCCGACCAAAAAGGCGATCGTCTGTAAGCCCCTCATCGCCGCGCAACCTATCACTATCCCGAGGATCGACTGGGAAATCTGAGTCCGCACGGACCGAAGTAGCCGAGATGTCGTGCGCGCGCGTGGCATGTGCGCTGCAACGTCGGGTGGCGACCGTGCTCGCGCGCGTCGACCTCGACAACAGCGAGGCCACGCCGGTGGTCTACCCGACGACGTACACGTCGTTCGCGATTCGCCCCGATCAGCGCGACGGGCGTCGGCAAGGGCGCGGCCTTCATCGAGCCGTTCGTCACCGGCGCGAGCGATGGTTCCACCGTCGTGATCGTCCGCGCGGGCTCGGTCGCGATCTCGCACGATGGGGGCGCCACGTTCGGCGCAAACGTCGCGCTGCCGATCGTCGCGAACTGAGCTTCAGCGGCGGTCCCGAATCGCGAGCAACAGAGGAACGAGTTGCATGTCGCGGACACGACCGGTCGAGCGCTTGATCTCGATCAGCGTGTCGAGATCGATGATCCGCACGCGAAGCTCCGCGTCGATGATCTCGTTTGTGTGGGGTAGCAGGTCCTCGTAGCCACGGGCGTCATGTAGCCGGAGCAGCACGTCGAGCGGCCCGTGGTTCGTGATCAAGTTCAGCTGGCCCTGCCCTGACAGATGCTGCGCCGTGGGCACGATGTCTCTGTCAGGACCAACCGGACGGAATCGCGTGTCGAGCTTGGTCAGCACGGATAGCAAACGACCGATCCCGGCAGCGTCCTGGCGAGGAACGATATCGAGGTCCTGCGTCGTGATCGGGGCGCCGTGGATCACCGCGGCAGCACCGCCGACGATGATAAATTCGATCCCCGCGCCAGATAGCTCGCGCAGCAGTGCCTCGAGGTCAGCGGTCGGCGGCCGCACGCGCCAACCGTTCGAGCACCGCCGCCGAGCGGCTCGCGGCCCGAAGCCGCTCGATCATCGACATCCCACGGTACCAATCGATCAGCGAGTGATCGACTTCGTCGACCGCCTTCTGCTCTGCTGGATCGGCCTGCATCGCCGTAGTCTGCCACATCTCAGAGGTAGAGCTTCGCGGCTTCGGCGATCGAGTCCGCGACGCAGATCCGGTTCGACGCGTGCGTGATCGTGTTGCACGTGACGATGCCCGAGGCGCCGGCGGCGACGAGGTCGGTCTCGACGGCATCGGCGAACACCGCGTGGATCGCGACGCACACCGGCGGTGCGCTTCCGGCCGCGCGCAACGACCGCGTCGCCTCGAGCAGGGTCTTGCCGGTCGAGACGATGTCGTCGATCAACACCGGCGTGTGACCGTTCCACTCGCGCTGGCTCGCGGACACCGAGACATCGCGGTCACCGC
Source organism: Kofleriaceae bacterium (assembly GCA_025357755.1). Taxonomy (GTDB): domain Bacteria; phylum Myxococcota_A; class Polyangia; order Haliangiales; family Haliangiaceae; genus JABFXX01. The sequence goes on from JANXOP010000107.1 coordinate 5,162, forward strand.
GGCGAGTCTTCAACAGGATCTCGAAGGGCGCGCCACACGCGGCCGCCACCGCGGCGACCCACTGCTCGCTCTCGGCATCGGGACCGACGAGTACCGGCTTGGTGATCTCGGCGCGGACCCACGCGGCGATCGCGGTCGCCGCATGCGCGACCGTGGTCGGGATCGTGTAGACGCCGCCCGCATTTTGATCGAGCGCGTCGATCCGGTGGAGGTGCGGATCGACCGTGACCAACCAATCGACACTCGCCGAGACCATGCGCGCGAAGTACTTTGCGGTGACCCCTTCGCCCGGTCGGAACGCGACGTCCTGGCGCAAGAACGCGAGGTACGGTGCGACCAGCCCGACCTTGTTTGCACCGAGGTCACGCGCGGTCGCGGCGAGGAACGCCATCTCGAGGAAGCGGTCGGCCGGCGCCGGGTACAGGCTGCCGCACAAGATCACGTGCTCGCCGTCGAGCGGACGCGGGATCCGCACGTAGATCTCGCCATCGGGAAACCGGCGCACCTCGGGCGTGATCAGCTCGACGTCGAGCCGATTCGCGAGCTTGGTAGCGTGCTCTTCGCTGGCGGCAAGAGCGATGACGACGGTCACCGCCCTACTTTATCAAAGCGCTTTGAGTGGCGTGAGGTGCAACAGCGCCGGAATGACCTTGCCGCTCGTCACGATCGCCATGTGTTCGTATTGCGAACGAATGTAAAGGAGCTTCGCGCCCTTCTCCCGCTTGGAGAACCCGCTCGCCGAGTCCGGCATCTTCTCGCGGGCGACCGCGAACTTGTACTTCTTGACGAACGCGGCAGATTCCTGCGCCGTCGACGCACCGACGACGATCAGCTTGTGCTCGTCGGCGCGCTTGCCGTTGCCGATGTACTCGTCGAACGCTGCTTCACCGGCGTACATCGCATCGAGCAAGATGATCTGCTCGACCAGGCGGTGATCGACCCACTGCATGATCGTGCGGAACGCGCCGCTGTGGCCCATCACGATCACCGGCCCATCCGGGAGGTGCAGGTTCGCGCGGGTGACCGCGCGGCGAAGGTCCTTGAGCGCTGGCCAGTTGACCGCATCGTCGTTCGACGCCGGCGCATCGGGGACGATGAACATCGCGTTCTGATGGCTCGCCTTGAACTGGCGTGCGAGCTCGTGATCGCGCCAGGCACCGTCGGCGTTGGTCCAGTAACCGTGCACGTAGATCACCGTGCCCGCGGTCTCGCGGTTGTAATCGGCGGGCACCCAGACGTGGACCGAACCGGCCGACGTGTTGATCCGCCAGTGCTTGCCACCGGCGACGGTGTCTTCTTTTTTGTCGAGCCGGCTCTCGCCATCGTCTTTCGTCCGCTGCGGACGCGCGAGGTGCGGGCTCGGCGAGGTCATCCGCGCAGCTTTTTTCGGCGCCGGTGCAGGCGCTTCGTCTGGTGGCGTGTTTTCCCCGGGTGAGCCCGGCTCGTCGGTCGCTGCGGGTTCGACGACCGGCTGGGCGAACACGGGCGACGCGGCAACCAACAGCGCTGCGAGGACGATCAGCTTCATTTCTTCGAGTCCTTGACCGGTGGATTGGCCGCACCATTCGGTTTCGGCGCCGTGATCATCAGGTGAACGTGCTTGGCGCTATCGGGATAGCCATAGCGAAACGGCAGCCGACGCTTCGGTTGCGCCTTCCACATCTCGACCATCGCATCGCTGACGTTCTTGTCGGCATCGTCGAGGAAGGCGCCCTCGAACGTGCCGTACGTGGTCTGCGTGAAGCCGCCCTTCTTGGCCCAGCGCGGTGCGATGCCGGTGGAGTCCGAGACCATCCACTGCATGTGCGCGAGCAAGAAGTCGCGGATGCCCGAGAACCCGTCGTTCCAGACGAGGTAGCTCGCCGCCTTCGTCATCGCGACGACCTGGCCCTTCGCCTCGAGATACTTCTGCAGCCCCGAGCCCTTGAACGCCTTGTCCCCGAGGTTGAACGCGATGTGGCGATGCGTGACGAGCACGGCCTTGGGATCACCGGCCTTGCGAAACTGGAGCTCCATGTTCGTAAACGCGGGCGAGAAATCGGTGTCGACCCACCCGCCTTTGATCTTCTTCGCGGTCTTCTTCGACAGCGCCGCGATCTCGGACTGGCTGAGGTAGTGCAGCGTGCCGTCGTCGTTGATCGAGAAGTACGACAGCTTCACCGGCTCGTAGCCCATCGCGGTCATCCCGGTGATGTGGAACGAGAGCTGGCCAGGAATGCCGCCGACCTCGAGCTTGCGCATGTTCTCGCTCGTCGAGTCGTGCAGCGAGAGCAGGCCATCGATCGCATCGCGATAGTTGCCGAGCGCCTCGCGCAGCTTCGCCTTGTTGAGCTTGGCGAGCCGCGTCGGATCACCAGCGTGCTCGAGCGAGATCGTCGTGATGTCGGTCGCGTTCGGATACGTGACGAGCGCCGAGGCGAGGTCGCCACCGCCGAACGGATAGACCACCGTCTTCGGAAGATCGGTCGGCCGCAGCGGCGCGAAGAACGCCTCGGCAGGGACCGCATAGGTCTTCTGGAACTCGGCGTAGCGCTTCGCCATCACGTCGCAGTGCTTGTCGATGGTCGCCTTGTCGGCGTCGGCCGGCAGCGCTTCGAGTTGATCGTTCGCCTTGCCGGCCGGGCCACACGCGACTTCTCGGTAATAGAGCTTCGCGTCGGAGGTGAAATCGGCCGCGACGTCGTCCCCTGCGGCAGCGACGCCGGACAACGCGACGAACGCGACGAACGCGACGACCACCAAGAGAGCAGCTCGCAACATGGTGCTTCGGGACCCTGGATTTTTCATACGCTGTTCGGATCGACGGCGCGATTAATTGGCTAATTCACTTCACCCGAGGCGCTTTTGGCGCCAGACGAGCTCGGCTTGGGGCCCACGAGACTGTGCAAGACCGCACGGGCGACGTCGGTGCCCGCCGCATCGCGCAGCGTCACGGAAACATCGTACGGGAACCGCGCGTTCGACCTCGGGACGGGCGACTCGCCGATCGCGGTGATCGTGCCGCGCGCCTTCTTCAGATACTCGATGTCGATGCCGCTGACGATGAACCGCGCGTCGTCGGGCATCGAGTAGAACAGCGCCACGTTGCCGGCGATCTCGGCGAGGTTGACGAGCGCGACCGCGTGGATGCAGTCGAGGTGATTTCGGACGCCCTTTTTGTCGGCCATCGTGACCTCGGAGTAGCCCGACCGGAGGACCTGGATGCGGGCGTCGATGGTCCCGGAGTACGGTGCCATCCGGCCGATCAGACGCGAGAACACGACCTTGCCTCCGGGCAGGGTCGACAGTGTGTCCCAGCCCTGGCGGACCAGATTGCGGGAGCCATCGAGCGTGGGCAGCGGCAGACCGAACAGCGCCATAAGGGCGCGGACCATACCCGAAGACGTTGCCAAACTCCTGACAATCTTCGGGTACTCACATAGGATGACCTCGTGAAGGTGACTACGTCTTTTGCGGCTGCAGTACTCGCGCTGGGAGCGTGTAGTAGTCCGGCGAAACAGCCGATGACGCTCGAGCAGATGATCGCGGCCGATCCGCTGCCCTTGGCGAAGGGCGCGAAGTGGACCTACAACGTGACCGTCAAGCGCTACGATCCCGACTCCGATAAAGAGTCGACGAAGACGCTGACCTGGACGACCGAAGTCCTCGACGCGCACGAAGCGAATGGGGTCACCGCGTTTCGCGTGAAGGGCTGGCCCACCGATCTCGCCTCGGATCTCGAGAGCGCTGCTCCCGTCGCGACCGAGCGCACATTGCTGCGCAGCGGCAATAACTTCCTGTTCGGCGCGACCACCGAGCCCACCCTCGACGGCGCCGAGGGCTGGTTCACGTGGCCCGTGATCGATGGCCAGAAGATCTGCCCCAAGACCGAGACCGTCTATTGCTGGCAGGTCACGGCCGTGGACACCGGCTACGCCCTGTCGTTCTACACCGGTCCCGACGAGCAAACCTTCGATATCGAGCCTGGCACGGGTGTGTCGCGCTTCCACTACGCGCACCACGGCACGACCAACGAGGTCGAGGCCAAGCTGACGTCGTACACCAAGGGCCACTAAATCTGCCTCCGGCCGCATTCGGCCCGGTTTTCGGCTCACCTGCCTGTTCTGGCAGCGTTGCACCGAGGAGCCGAGCCTCGTAGAGTCGATCCAATGAAGCCGCAGATGAGCTATCTGATTCCGACGGTGATCGAACAGACCCACCGCGGCGAGCGTGGGTGGGACATCTTCTCGCGTTTGCTGAAGGACCGCATCGTGTTCCTCGGCACCGCGATCGATGACCAGGTCGCAAACGTGATCATCGCCCAACTCCTGTTCCTCGATTCCGAGGAGCCGGAGAAGGACATCATGCTGTACATCAACTCGCCGGGCGGTCACGTCTCGGCGGGTCTCGCGATCTACGACACGATGCAGTACCTGCACTGCGATGTCGCCACGATCTGCATGGGCCAGGCAGCTTCGATGGGCAGCTTCCTGCTCGCCGCCGGCACCAAGGGCAAGCGCTACGCGCTCCCCCACTCGCAGGTGATGATCCACCAGCCGCTCGCGGGCTTCCAGGGCCAGGCGACGGACATCGAGATTCACACCAGGAACATCTTGAAGACGCGCGATGTGCTCAACGAGCTCTACTCGAAGCACACCGGTCAAGGGGTCGAGAAGATCAAGAACGACACCGATCGCGACAACTTCATGACCGCGCCACAGGCCAAGGAATACGGCTTGATCGACGAGGTCTTGATCACCGCGAAGAAGAAGGCCGACGAGAAAAGCGACAAGAAGTAGGCTACGCTGAGCGGTGTAATGGCGATCGAGAAACGCGACGGCGCGTCCCTGACCTGCTCCTTCTGCGGCAAAGCGCAGAAGGAAGTAAAGAAGCTCATCGCCGGACCCACCGTTTACATCTGCGACGAGTGCATTGGCCTGTGCAATGACATCATCGCGGAGGAGATCGAGAAGGAGGACCAGTCGTATGGCTCCTCCTCGATCCCCAAGCCCGCCCAGATCAAGAAGGTCCTGGACGAGTACGTGATCGGCCAGGATCGCGCGAAGAAGATCCTCGCGGTCGCGGTCCACAATCACTACAAGCGCATCGATCACAAGCAGACCGGTCAATCCGACGAGGATGTCGAGCTGCAGAAGTCGAACATCCTCTTGCTCGGCCCTACCGGCTCCGGCAAGACCTTGCTCGCCCAGACCCGCGCGCGGATCCTCAACGTGCCGTTCGCGATCGCGGACGCCACGAACCTCACCGAGGCCGGTTACGTCGGAGAAGACGTCGAGAACATCATCGTCTCGCTGTTACAGAACGCCGATCACGACATCGAGCGCGCGCAACGCGGCATCGTCTACATCGACGAGATCGACAAGATCGCGCGCAAGAGCGACAACCCGTCGATCACCCGCGATGTCTCCGGTGAAGGCGTGCAGCAGGCGCTGCTCAAGATCATCGAAGGCACCACGGCGAGCGTGCCGCCCAAGGGAGGTCGCAAGCATCCGCAGCAGGAGTTCCTGCAGGTCGACACGACCAACATCTTGTTCATCTGCGGCGGTGCCTTCGGCGGCGTCGAAGAGATCATCGAGAACCGGATCGGCCAGAAGCTGATCGGCTTCGGCGCTGGGATGAACACCAAGGTCGAGCACGATCAGTGGGAGCTACTCCAGGAGATCGAGCCCGAGGATCTCCTGAAGTACGGCATGATCCCGGAGTTCATCGGCCGCTTGCCGGTGATCGCTCCGCTCCACGAGCTCTCCGAAGATGCGCTCGTCCAGATCCTCACGCAGCCGAAGAACGCGCTCGTGAAGCAGTATCAGAAGCTGTTCGAGATGGACGGCGTGAAGCTCAAGTTCGCAAAGGCCGCGCTGACCAAGGTCGCGAACATGGCGAGCCTCCAGAAGAGCGGCGCTCGCGGGCTGCGCGCGATCCTCGAGTCCGCGCTGATGGACATCATGTACGACGTTCCCGGCGGTCAGGTGAACGAAGTCATCATCAACGAAGACGTGATCGAGAAGCACGGCACGCCGCTCATCACGTATACGAAAGACGCGAAGTCCGACGGTAAAGAGACCAAGCTCGCCGAAGGCTAGGCGTCGGGCCAGCAACGCCGGCGTTCGAACGGGTACGACGGGAGCGCGACCCGCACGCGATCCTGGCCGTGATAGAAGCCGTTCCAGTTCGGAGCGACGCCGCGCTCGTACAAGGTGCCGAGCGACGCGAGCATCTGATCCCGGTCAGCACGCGCGTCGGGATCGAGGGAGCTCAACCACACGCCGGGCCCGCCCTCGTTCGATCGACCGAGCACCGGGCGCGGTCCGATCTCGAGAAACACGTCGGTGCCTTCGCGCACGAGCTCCTTGAGCGCGCGATCGAAGCGGGCGGTCTCGCGGGTCCAGTACTCCGCATCCAGCGAGCTCGTGTAGCGCTTGCCTGTGACCGTCGAGATCAACGGGATCGCAGGTGCACGCCCCGTGACGCGACTCCCGGTCGCCAGCTGCATCGCATCCTCGATCGTGATCGCACCCGCGATCGCCGCGGCCGCATATTCGCCGATATCGTGACCCACCACGAGATCGGGGTAGACGCCCCAGCTCTGCCATAGCTCGGCGAGCGCGCACTCCACCGCGATCGTCGCCGCATCGCCATCCCACGTCTCGGAGGATCGGCCGACCGCCTTCTCGCAGCGCTCGATCACGGCGCGAAACCGCGGCTCGAGGGCGATCAGCTGGTGCGCCATCTTCGCGGTCGCGGCGCCGCGGCCCGTGAACACGAACGCGATCCGCGCGGCACCACGACCGAGCGCGCGCTTGCTCGCGACCTCGCCGCGCGCGATCGCCGCGAGCTGGTCGCACATGGCTGCCGGCGTCGCTGCGACGATCGCGGCCCGTTGTGCGAAGTCGGCGCGGCCGAGGTTCGCGGTGAAGCAGACATCGGCGAGGTCGGCGGCTGGCGTCGTCGCGAGCTGGGTTGCATACCGATCGGCGAGCGTGCGCAGCGCCTCCTCGGAGCGCGCGGAGATCGTCAGGAACTGGCTCGGTAGCTCGCCCGTGGCCGCACGCGCGGGTGCGTGAACGCGCGCGAGCACCACGACCGCGTTGGAGCCCAGCAAGCCGAAACTGTTGACCACGGCGACCCGGCGGTCGGTCGCGGGCCAGGGCCGCGGTGCGGTCGGCGCGACGAGCGAGCCCCTGACCTCGGGGTCGGGGTCTTGAAGGTGAAGGAGCGCGGGAAGCTCGTCATGCGCGAGCACGAGCGCGGCCTTGATCACGCCGAGCAGGCCGGAGGCCGAGCGCGTATCGCCGAGGTTCGCCTTGAGCGAACCGAGGATGCACGGCGCATCGGCCGCGCGATCCTGACCGAGCACGCTCGCGAGCGCGCGTGCCTCGATCGCGTCGTACGCCGGCACGCCGCGCGCGTTGAGCTCGGCGTAGTGGATGTCCGCCGGGCGGACGTTCGCCGCACGGACCGCCTCGCGCAGGACCTGCTCCTGCGAGGCTTCGTTCGGTGCGGTGAGGCCATGGCCCCGCCCGTTTTGCTTGATCGATGTCGCGAGGACCTCGGCGTGGATCCGGTTACGGCCGGTCTGCGCATCGGCGAGAGTCTTGAGCACGACCACGCCGCAGCCATCGGAGAGCACGCTGCCATCGGCGCTGGTATCGAGCGGTCGACAGCGGCCGGTCGCCGAGAGCAGCCGCGCCTTCGCGTACGCGATCGGTAGATCGGGCGTGAGCACCAGGTTGACGCCACACGCGATCGCGACCTTGCACTCGCCACGCTGCAGGCTCTGCATCGCGAGGTGGAGTGCGACCAGCGACGAGTTGTCGCCCGAATCGATCGCGAATGACGGGCCCTTGAAGTTGAAGAAGTACGACAGCCGCTCCGCCGCGGCCGAGGCGCGATCGGTGAGCAGCAGCTCGGGCCGGGCGCGGATGAAGTCACTGCCCGAGATCCCGACGAACACGCCGGTATCGCTACTCGCGAGCTCCTTCGGATCGATGCCCGCATCCTCGAGCGCTTGCCACGTGGTCTCGAGCAGCAGGCGGTGTTGTGGATCGATGTGCGCGGCGTCGCGAGGGGCGATACCGAAGAACGCGGCATCGAAATCGGTGATGCCTTCGATCATCCCACCCCACCGCACCGCACCGGTCGCAGCCACGCGATCCTCGGGGACCAGGGTGATCGCGTCGGTGTTCGCCTGGACGAGTTGCCACAGCTCGTTCGCATCGCGCGCGCCTGGCACCGAGCAGCCGATGCCGACGATCGCGATGCCAGCATCGATCGGAATCTGCTGGGTCGTGCGCGCGCGGCTATCCGCGCTCGTGAGCCGGCGCGCGATGCTGCGGATCGAAGATCGACCGCGCATCAGCGTGTCGGGGACGTCGTACTGGATCCACTCCGAGAGCGCGGTCTGGACCTCGATCATCGTCAGCGAGTCGAGGCCGTAGCCGCTGACCGGCGCATCGAGCTCGATCGCCTTCGCATTGATCCCGAGCCGCTTCGCGAGCAGCGACGCGAACCAGTTCTCGATCATGCTCGTGGCGAGATCGGTATGGTTCGACACCCACGCCTCGACCGCCTCGGTGACGGCGGCGACGAGCTGTTGCGTGCCTGCCTTCGCAGGCAACACGCCACTGATCACGCCCCTCGCGAGCGCGTCGCGCACGGCCTCGGGATCTTCGAACGCGGTGATGTAGAGCCGCGCCGAGCGAGTCTCGGCGAGGGATGCGAGGAGCGCGAGATCGTCGCTGACGATCGCGGCGTAGACGCCGGTCTTCGCGGCCGCGGCATCACCCGCGATCGCTGAGAGGTGTTGCTCGGCGAGAGCGCGCACGAACGTGTCCGCGCTCGCGGCACACACGAGCACGGCGGCCCTGCGCAGCGCCGCGAGATCCACGGCGAGCTTCGGCGGCGGCGCGAACTTCGCCGGCGAGGCGACCTCCGCCTGCGTCGCAGACGTCTCGAGCTTCGCCGCTGGTGGTGCCGGCGCGGCACCGACCGGCACCGCGGTGGGCTTGGACTTGTCCGCGCTCGCGACATCCGAGTGGCGCTTCGTGCCGTCGGAGCGCCAGTCTGCGAGCAGCTCGAGCTCGTTCGCATTGAATGCGGCCTTGCACGCACGGCGCTGCAGCTTGCCGCTCGAGGTCTTGTGGATGCTCCCGGCGCGGACGAGCACGATCGCGTGAGGCTCGAGCTCGTGGTGCGCGGCGATCGCATCGCGGAGATCCCAGAACAAGCGATCGACGTCGAGCGGCTCGTCCCCCGCGCGCTGCGGCGCGGCCGGATCCGGATCGCGACGCGACGGTTCGCCGCTGCGCCGATCGGTATTACGATCGCTGCGCCGGCGATCGCGATCGTGATAGCGCCGATCGACCTCGGCGACGACGACGACCCGCTCCTCTCCTGCCGTCTCGACCGCGAATGCGGCCACGCAGCCCGGTCGGATCGCCGCATGCGTGCGCTCGACGGTGAGCTCGATGTCCTGCGGGTAGTGATTCGCGCCGCGCACGATGATGAGATCCTTGGCGCGACCACACACGTAGAGCTGATCGCCGAACATGAAGCCGAGGTCGCCGGTCCGCACGAAGGTGTGCACCGGATCGTCGGCGAGCTGGTTCACGAACGTCGCGACGGTCTCCTCGGTGCGCATCCAGTAGCCGTGGCCAACGCTGGCACCGGCGACCCAGATCTCGCCCACTCGATCGGGTGGACAACGCACGCCGGTGTCTGGATCGACGATCGCGATCGTCTGTCCCGGCGAGGGCTTGCCCGAGGCGACGAGCACCTGACCCTCACCGAGCTTCGCGATGCCAGCTTCGAGCGCGCTCTTGTCGAACGCGTGCGCGACCGGCGCCGCCGCGCGATCCGTGCCCGAGACGATCAGCGTCGCCTCGGCGAGGCCGTAACACGGGAACATCGCATTGCGCGAAAACTTCGAGACCGCGAAGGCCTCGGCGAACCGATCGATCGTCTCGAGCCGGATCGCTTCGGCGCCGTTGTACGCGAGCTTCCAGCACGACAGATCGAGCGCGGCGCGCTGCTCGGGCGTCGTCTTGCGCACGACGAGGTCGTACGCGAAGTTCGGGCCGCCACACACGCTGATCCGATAGTTGTGGACCGCCGCGACCCAGCGATACGGCTTCTCGAGGAACGCGATCGGCGAGAGCCCGACCACCGAGCAGCCGCTGTATAGCGGTTGGAGCACGCCCGACATGAAGCCCATGTCGTGGAACATAGGCAGCCACGACAGGATCCGATCATCGGGCCGGAACTCGAACGAGGCGAACACGCACTCGGCATTCGCGAGCAAGTTCGCGTGCGAGAGCATCACGCCCTTCGGCGTGCCCGTCGAGCCCGAGGTGTACTGCAGCATCGCGTACGTGTCGTCGTCGATCGCGGGGCGCGCCCAGTGATCACCGGCGCTAGACTCGACGCCATCGGTCGCGAGCCATTCGAGCGTGCGCAGGTCCGGGGCTTGTGCGAACACGAAATCGGCGAGCGCGAGCAGGGGCCGCGTCGTCATCGCGAAGCGCGGCTTGGCATCGGCGACGATCGCCTGGACGCGGGGCAACGTCCGCGCGAGGCGCTGTGGTTCGGGTGGATAGGCGGGGACCGGCGTCGCGCCGGCGTAGAGACAACCGAAGTAGCCCTCGATGAAGTCGATGCCCGGTGGGTAGAGCATCAGCACGTTCGTGCCAGTCGCACCCATCCCGCGCAGCGTGGTGCCGATCGCGCGCGCTCGGCGATCCATCTCGACCCACGTGCGAACATCTTCGGCCGACTCGCCGTCGCGGAGGTAGCGATACGCGACGACATCGCCGCGTTCTTCGGCGCGCGCCCGGAGCAGGTCGACGATGGTGGGAGCCATCTAGATCGCGCGGCGCCCGCGCTGGTTCCCCATCACCGCCATGCTTTGTTCGGCCGCCTCGGCCACCTTCATCACCTGCGCTGGCGTCAGCTCCGCGTGACACGAGAGCCGAGCCACGCCCGTCCCCTCGTCCACACCCGGCGCGACGAAGATCGAGGTCAGTACACCACGATCGCGCATGCCGCCGAAGAACGTGCAGGCATCGGTCTCGAGCGCGAACGCGATCGGCACGATCTGCGACTGGCTCGGCCTGGTCTCGATACCGTGGGCCGCGAGCTCGGTGCGCAGCAGCGCCGCCATCGCGAGGCAGTGCTTCGCGCGATGCTGTTCGGCTACCGCGATCCGCAGCGCCGCGAGGTGGCCTGCCGAGACATCGGGGAGCACCGCGGAGCTGAACACGCTCGACCGCGAGCGATGCGTGAGGAACCACGCGACCTGCTTCTCGGCCGCGACCCAACCGCCGTGACCACCGAGCGCCTTCGAGAAGCTGCCGGTCCGGAAGTGCACGCGATCGGCGACACCCTCCTGGACGGCAAGGCCACCACCGCGCTCGCCGATCATGCCGAATGCGTGCGCCTCATCGGCGAGCAAGACGCTGTCATTGCTCTCGACGATCTCGACGATCTCGCGCAGGGGCGAGAAATCTCCGTGTACGGAGTAGCAGGTATCGATGCAGACGAGGCCAGGGCCGTAGCTCGCCATCTCTTCGGCGAGCGAGCTCGGATCGTTGTGACGAAATGCGATCGGTCGCCCGCTCGAGAACTTCGCGCCGTCCCACATCGACGCGTGCGCACGCTCGTCGAGGTAGATCGGCATGCCCGCCTCGACGACCGATTCGATCAAGCCGAGGTTCGCGGTGTAGCCCGACACGGTCAGGAACACGTCGCCGGCACCCATCACGTCGGACATCAGCGCGCGGAGGTCATTGTTCTCCTGGCAGGCACCGCCGTAGATCACCGACGCCATGTTGCCGTTGCCGGAGACCCGCAACGATTCGTACTTCGCCGCGATCACCTCGGGCCGTGCGGACAGGCGCAGGTAGTCGTTGAGGTGCAGCCCGATGTACGCTTCGTGGTGCTCGGGCAGATCGAACGGATACGGCTTGAACGAATCGACGCGACTCATGTAGTCGCGCATCCGCCGCTCGAACCACACCGGATGTAGCGCCCGAGACATCTCCTGCAATAGTGAGCGTAGGCACGGTCCCGGGTCAATCACGCGGGCAAGGCGAGTCTGTCAGGTGCGAACACCGGCGCGAGCAGTCGCGTCAAACCCGTGAGGTTTGCCACGCGCGCGGTGTGGGCCCAGGTCTGTGCGACTGCGACCTGCTCCGCGCCCGCGCTGCCTCCGATCAAGGTGCCGATCCGCAACCGTGCGACCATCTCGTAACCCGCGAGCTCGCCGATCTCGAACCCCGCACGTGCATGCGTGAGCAGCTCGAGCTCGCGCTGGTGATTCCCCTCGAGCGCAGCGACCTGCGCCCGCAGCAGGTTCGCCATCGCGCCACACCACGGGATCATCGAACGCTTGTCGAGGTGACGAGCGACCTTCTCGACGACGCTCAGATAAGAGCCGCGCTTGGTCGTCCGCATCGCGAGCGCGAGCGCGAGCCGCGCTTTGACCTCGCTCATGTAGATCTTCACCTCCTCGACGCGGAGCAGCAGGGCCTTCTCGAGCAGCGGCCAGGTCTTCTTGATTCGCGCCCACCCGAGCTCGGGTTGGTTCGCATACAGGTCGATGTTGAGCAGCGAGTAATCGGCCCAGTAGTGCTGGACCTGGTACCAGTCGCCCGGCCAGCTCGCGATCGATTCTTCGGCGATGGCACGCTGCGCGAGCGGATCGTCGGTCACGAGCGTCATCGCGATCCGCGGACAGCCGAGGGTCATCGCGAGCCGACCGTACAGATCGCCACGCTCCGCCGCCTCGCGCTCGAGCGCGGGCACGCGATCGACCAGCGAGGCGATATCGCCGAGCCGATACCTCGACCACGAACCGAACAACCGCGCGCTCGCGAGCTCCCACGGCACGCCACTGCACTGCGTGCGCAGCAGGTCCTCGGCCAGATCGCAGTAGTCCGAGCTCGCTCGGATATGACCCATCTCGTACGCCGAGATGCCCGAGGCGAGCAGATGGATGCCGGCGGCGTGCGGGTTATCGGTCTGCTGCGAGAGCTGCTTGGCGACCCCGAGCAGGTTCGCGACGCGCGGAGCCTGAGCCGCCCCGATCGTCGCGATGAAGCCGGCATCGAGCGACAGCGAGCGCGAGATTCGATACGGCTCGCCGGCATCGAGCGACAGGCGCAGGTTCAGGGTCTGGAACGCGTTCGCGCGGATCACGTCGACGATCGCGAGGCTCGTGCCGATGCCGTAGCAGGTGTCGATCAGCTGGAGCTGTTCGCGCGGAATCTCGGCGACCGCTCGCGGCGTGTAGTTCAGGCCGCGGATCTTGAGCCGGAACCGCCGCCACAGGAGCGACAGCAAGGCGCGCGTCGGGGTCTTGGCGAGCGACAGGTTCACCGTGCGCAGCACGTCGTCGATGATCCGCAGCCCGTCGTCTAGGTGGCCGGTATAGAGCAGCTGCTCGGCCGCGAGCCGCTGGTTGACCAGACGGCGTTCGACCGGCGCACCCTCGGCGGCAGCGAGGTACGCGGCCGCCGCCTCGGCGCCCCGCCCCGCGTTACGCAGCGCATCGCCGAGCCGCTCGTGGAGCGAGCGCCGGGTCTCGGGCTCGGGCCGCATCTCGAGCGCCTGGCGATACAAGCTCGCCGCGCGATCGAAGGCGAGCGCGGCCGCGGCGCGATCGCCGGCCTTGGTCGCGTACGTGAACGCGCGCTGGAGATCGCCCGCACCCTGGAAGTGGGTGACGAGCGCTTCCGGATCGGGCTGCTCGGGACCGTTCAACATCACGTGCGCGAGCACGCCGTGATCGTGCGCGAGCTGCTGCGGGGACAGCAGGCTCACGAGGAGCTCGCGGATCCGATCGTGATACGGCTCGGCGAGATCGAGATCACCAACCCCCGAGGTCCGGATCAGCTGCGCGACCCGCAGCTGGTTCATCAGGGTGATCCGCTCCAGCGCGTCGATGCCCGCGGCGTGGCCGATCAAGATCTGGCTGATCGGCTGCCCCGCGACCGCGACGATCTCCATCAGCCGACGCGCGGACTCCGAGAGCCGCCCCACGCGCTTGCCGATCACCATGTCGAGCGACAGCGCGATGCCTTCGGTGAGCCCCTCGGCCTTCACGTAGCGCGCGAGCTCGTGGATGAAGTACGGATGGCCGCGCGACTCGCGCGCGATCGTCCAGGCCGCATCGGTATCGGCGCCCTCGCTGGCCAGCAGCTGATACGCGAGCGAGCGTGATTCGTCCTCGGTGAGTGGGCCGACCTCGACCTCGCGCGCGGCGGCCCCGGGCGCGAGCAGACTGTCCTTGGAGAGCAGCGAGCTGAGCAGCGGGCTACGCGCCGCGTCCTCGCTGCGATAGCCGAGCAGCAACAGCAGCGGCGGCACGTTCGGCGGCCGCATCAGCTGCTCGAGCAACGGCGCACTGTCGCGATCGCCCCACTGCGCGTCGTCGATGAACAGCACCAAGGGGCCGGTCGATGCGATCTTCGTGAGCAGCGCGCGCAACGCCGCGAACGCGCGGCGACGCAGCTCTTGAGGCTCGGGAGCCGCCTGCTTGTTGCGATCGAGCCGCGCGAACATCGGTACGCTCTCGAGCACCGGAAACACGCGCGCGAGCGGTAACAGATCGCGCGGAGCGATCGCGGCGGCCGAGTCCTCGTCGAGCGAGAGCAGGTAGCGCGAGAGCGCATCGATCGCGGCATCGACGCCCTTGTACGGCACCTGCTCGCGCTCGTAGCAGCGCCCGGTGAGGATGACCCCCTTCGCGGTGCCGACCTCCTCGAGGAACTGATCGATCAGCGCCGACTTGCCCATGCCGGAGCTGCCATGGACGAGCACGGTCTGGCCGATGCCGCGCTTGACCTTCGCGAACGCGTCGCGCAGCTCCATGAGGTGGCGATCGCGACCCGAGAGGCCGCGCTGCGCTTCCATCTGCGCCGAGTTGCGATGGCGCGCGGTGACGTTGAGCTCGAGCAGCCGCGAGTCACGGGTCGCGCCGAGCCGGCTCAGCACTTCCTCGCCACGCGGTCGCTTTTCGGGATCGCGATGCAGGAGCTCGACGCACAGCTCGACGAGATCGACCGGCAGATCGTCGCGGATCTCGTCCGGTCGGATCGGATCTTCGTCTTGCTTCGCGAACAGCACCTGCTCCATCGAGCCGACGTACGGCAGCGCGCCGGTCAGCACGCGATACAGGACGACTCCGACCGCGTACCAATCGCTCGCCTTGGTGACCTTGCCCCGCGCCTGCTCGGGAGCCATGTACATCGGCGTACCCACGAGCTCTTGCGTGCCGTGCCGCGAAGCACCGAGCTCGGCGATCACACCGAAGTCGAGCAGCACGACGCGGCCATCGGGCTGGACCAGCACGTTCGATGGCTTGATATCGCGATGCATGTGGCCGCTCGCGTGGAGCGCATAGACACCGTGCGCGAGCTGGAGCAGCGCATCGCGCAAGCGCACCCAGTTGATCGGCGTCGCATCGGCCTCGGCCTCCGCCTCGTCAGGTAACACCAGCGGTTCTTGCGCGATGGTGCGCTCGTCTTCGGCGGCGGCGTCGGCGCCGTGGCTGCTCAACACCGCGGTCGCTTCTTCGTGCACGAAGGCACTCTGGGGCGGGCGCGAGCTCCACGACTTCTGCGAGCTCAAGCTGCGCGTGCCGGCATCGGCGGAGCGACCGCTCGCGTGCTCGCTCCCGCTGCGGCCACGCACGAACGAGACGAAGTCGGTGCCGTCGAGCAGCTCCATCGTGAAGAAGTAGTTGCCCTCGGTCGAGACCAGCTCGTAGAGCGCGATCAGGTTCGGGTGCGCGACATCGACGAGCGCACGGAACTCTTGCTTGAAGCGATAGATCGCACCCGGGTCGACGCGAAGCAAGGTCTTCAACGCGACCCTCATGCCGCGCTCGCGATCGATGGCTTCGTAGACCACGCCCATGCCGCCACGACCGAGCTGACGCGTGACCTCGAACCGATCGGTGCCGGCGAACGCGAGCTTCTCGAGCTCCTTCGGCTTTGCCTTCTCGGCCTGGGTCGCTTCCTCGAACACGTCGAGCACGTCTTGCGCCGATGCGCGGGTCTCCGGGTCGCGGCTGAGCAGGTGCATCGCGAGCGCGTCGACCTCGGGCGGAATGCCGTCGACGAGCGCCGAGGGCGGCGCCGGATCGTGCGAGACGAGCGCCGACATGTTCGCGGCGAACGGCAGCCGGCCCGTGAGCGCCTCGTACAGCATCACGCCGAGCGCGTACCAATCACTCGCCGGCGTGAGCGTGCCCGCGCCGGCCTGCTCGGGCGAGATGTACGTGCCATTGCTCGAGAGTGGATTGTCGAGCGTGGCAAACAGCGCCGCCTGATCCGTCATCCCGAAATCGGTGAGCACGACGCGCCCCTGCGCCGTGACGAGCACGTTGCTCGGCTTGAGGTTGTCGTGGCGCAGGCCGGCCTCGTGGAGCGCGGTGATACCGTCGGCGAGCTGGCGCATCACCGGGCGAAGCCGATCGAGATCGGCGCGCAACCGACGCGGGGTCGACGGCACGGTGTCGCCGTCGCTCGGTTGTTCGCGCGAGACCCACGCCATCACGTTGACGCCGTCGACGAGCTCCATCGCGTAGAACCACGAATCGGTGGTGAGCGCGAAATCGTAGAGCGCGACGAGGTTCGGATGACGCGCGCGCGCCGCGACTTCGAAGCGCTGCTTGATCCGAGGTGCATCCTTCGGATCGAGATGCTGCAGGGATTTGAGCGCGACAACGTGCTGCGAGTCCGTGACTCGCGCCCGATAGACCGCACCTCCCAGCCAGTCGCGAACTTCGTAGCGCGCCGTACTCCGGGGTGCGCGGAAGCCGTGTTTCCCGAGCACTAAGGTATATTTGCCCGACTTTGCGGGGGCCAGCAAGCGCGCGGTTCGTCCGCCTCGTGATCCGTCGTCGATGGCTCGTCCTCGCCACGATCGCGGTGATCTCGGTGATCGCGGCGTACTCGGCCCGGAACATCGAGATCCGGTTCGCGTTTCGCAACTTCTTCGACTACCCCGCGAACCCCGACGTCGCGACCATCGACCGCTACCACGACTACTTCGAGGACCCCGCCGGGTTCGTGGCAGTTGTCTTGGAGAGCGATGATGTATTCGATCGGCGTACGCTGGCTTACGTCACCGAGCTCACGAGAGAGCTCGAACCGAATCCCCTCTTCTCCCACGTGCGCAGCCTCGCGAATGCGCGCGCGATCCGGTGGGTCAACGACAGCGTCGATGTGGGCCAGCTGCTCCCGCACCTACCCGCGACCCGGGCCGATTCGGATCGGCTGCGGACGATCGCGCGGGACAGCCGGCTGATCCATCGCCTGCTCGTCTCCGAGGACTCCCGCGCGACCCTGATCGCCGCACAGCTCGCCGTCCCGCCGTCATCGAGCACCCTCCCCGATCTGCGCCGCGCGATCGACGTCGTGAATCGCACGCTGGCGGCCCACCCGCCGCCGCCGGGGATCACGTTCCGCGTCACCGGCGCGCCGACGCTCGAGGTCGAGGCGAGCGATGCCTTGGTCTACGACCAGATGGTGTTCACGCCGATCGCGATCCTGTTGATCGTGATCGAGCTGTGGCTCGGCTTACGCTGCATGCACGGCGTGGTCTTGCCCATGGTCGCGATCTCGATCGCGGCGATCTGGACCGCTGGAATTTATCCGTGGTTCGGCCGTCCCATCGATATGGTCGCCTCGACGATTCCGGCGACGCTGCTCGTGTACGGCGCGGTCGATCCGATCTTCGTGTTGCGCCGCTACCTCGACAAGCTGCGCGCGGGGCTGACCAAGGAAGATGCGATCATCGCCACGTATCGCGAGCTCACGATGCCGTGCCTGCTCAGCTCGCTGACCACGGCGGTCGGGTTCGCCGCCTTCGCGACGCTGGATCTACCGATCATCGTGAACTTCGGCGCGATCATGGCGATCGGCGTGATGCTCGCGTTCCTCACGACGATGGTCGTGTTGCCCGTGTTGCTCGCGATCCTGCCGGTGCCCTCCCAGCTCGCGATCTCGACGCGGCTCGCGACCCGGATCGATCGCGCGCTCGCGGCGCTCTGGCGTTGGTTGAGCGCGCACCGGCGCAGCGTGTTGATCGTGGCGATCGCGCTGATCGCGGCGGGCGCGCTTTACACGAGCACGCGCCAGACCATCTCGGTCTATTACACGCGGATCCTGCCGCCCGGTTCGACCGAGAAAGACATCCGCTTCCTCGAGAGCAAGTTCGTCGGCGTGATCCGGAGCGCGGTGTTCATGGAAGGTCCCAAGGACATCATGAAGCAGCCGAGGACGCTGCGCGCGATCGAGAAGATCAGCGACACCGCCATCGCGTTCCCGATCGTGACCGCCGCGATCTCGGTCAGCGACATGGTGCGCGAGATGAACCGCGCGTTCATGGAGGGCGATCCGAAAGAGCTTCGCATCCCCGACTCCCTCACGCTCTCGGCGCAGTACCTCCAGATGCTCGATCCCGAAGATCGACAGCGCCTCCTCACCGAGGACGATGCGCGTTCGCACATCATGATCTTCTCGATGGACCACGGCACCGCCGAGTGGCGGCCGATGCGCGACAAGGTCATGGCGGTCGCCAAGCAGGAGCTCGAGCCGCTGAACATCGCTGTCCACATGACCGAGCAGAGCCCCGCGGGCTTCGACGCGCTCGACCGGCTCGTCCACGACGTGCTGTGGGGCTTCGTGGTCGCCTTCGGCCTCGTGCTCGTCCTGATCGCGGTGATCATGCGCTCGCTGCGCATCGCGTTATTGAGCGCGATCCCGAACCTCGTCCCCGTCGTCGCGTGCTTCGTCCTGCTCAGCGTATTCGGCATCACCCTGCGCGTGGGCACGGTGTTGTTCCTCAGCGTCTCGGTAGGCGGCTTGTTCAACACGACGATCCAGCTCGTCGCCCGGCTGCGTCAGCGAATCGCCGAGGATCCGACGCTCACACCCGATGCCGCGATCGACGACGCGATCCGCGATGTAGGTCCACCAGCGCTGTTCACCGCTGTGATCCTGGCGCTCGGGTTCGCGATCTTTGGGCTATCGCGGTTTCCCGACCTGCGCGTCTTCGGACTGCTAGCCTCGAACACTCTGATCGTCGCGTTCGTTTCCGATATGATGCTGAGTACGACGCTGCTCCGGGTCTTTTTCCGATGGAGACGCTGATGAAACTGCACTGGGTTGTCTTGACGGTGGCGGTGGCGGCGGGGTCGGCAGGGGCCGACGATAAGAAGGACGATAAGAAGCTGGATGCGCGAACGATCGTCGACAAGGTCGTCGATGCGGATCCGTTCGGCATGATGGATTCGACGCTCACCGGGCGAGCGGTCCTGCACGACAAGAACAAGGACGAGCGGATCCTGGAGTTCCACATGGATGCGCTGCGCTACAAGCCCGGCCTGTCGAAGACGATCACGCGCTTCTCGGCACCTGCCGATATCGCGGGTGTCGGCTTTCTCCAGATCATGCGCGACGACTCCGACGACGATCGGTTCTTGTATCTCCCCGATCTCAAGAAGTCGCGGCGCATCTCCGGTGCGCTCCGTAACAACTCGTTCATGGGTACCGACTTCTCGTTCGCGGATCTCGACATGCGCGATCTCCGCGAGAGCAAGGCGACCCAGACCGGGACCGAGAAGATCGGCAAGTTCGAGTACTACAAGCTCGACGTTATCCCGACGCGCGAGGACACCAACTACTCGAAGTTCGAGTTGTGGGTCCGGACCGATAACTTCCTCGTGCTCAAGTGGTTGATGTACGACAAGTCCAAGACGCTGCTCAAGACCTGGCAAGCGTCGGAGATGAAGCGCGTGGATGGCCACTGGTACGCCAGCAAGGGCCGGATCGAGAACCATCGCGAGAAGCACACCACCGACATGTTCCTCGACAACATGAAGGCGACGAAGGTCGCCGAGACCGAGTTCTCGGTGAACAAGCTCGAAAAGCTCTAGCTGATGTCGAACCGGATCGTGCCGTTCCCCGGGACCTTCGACCAGCGCGAGGAGCGCACGGTCATGGTGCCCGTGGCGCGGCTCGTCCTGCGCGCGACCGCTGGACCCCTGCGCGGTCAGGTGTTCACGTTCGATGGCGGGCCGTTCGTGATCGGGCGCGGCGCGACCTGCACGGTCTCGATCCCGAGCCAAGCGGTCTCGCGCGCGCACGCGCGGATCGAGTTCGGTAACGGCAGCTACTGGATCATTCCGGAGAAGACCGTCAACGGCACGCGCGTCAACGGCAACCTCGTACAGGAGCCGACGCAGCTCACCGATCGAGACAAGGTCGCGATCGACGACTCCGCGTTCGTGGTGTCGTGCCGCGAGCCGGGCCAGGACCTCGACTTCGAGGATCTCGCCGCACCTCCACCGCCCGCGCACTCTCCCCTGACCCGCGAGTCGGTGACCGCGATGTCGAGCGCCGCGCCGCGCTACTCCGCGCAGATCGCAGGACAGATCGATCCGCGCGTCTCGCAACCGCACGTGCCGGCCGTGCAGATCGATCCGCGCTACTCGCAGCCGCACCTGGAGGCGCAGCCGTATCCGTACTATCCGCCGCCGTATGCCTACGCGGCACCGCCCGCGAAGCGCAACCTCGGTCTGTGGGCACTCGCGGGGGTCGGCCTGCTCGCGCTGGTTGGAGGTGTCGTCGTCGCGACCGTGAAGCTGATGGGCCCGACGACCGTCGTTGCCCCTGCTCCTGCGCCCATCGTCGTCCAACCGGTCCAACCGGTCCAGCCGGTCCAGCCGGTCCAGCCGCTCGTCACGCAACCCGCACCGGTCGTGGTCGAGACGCCACCGCCGCCGGTCGTGACCAAGCCCGAGGTCAAACCGGAGATCAAACCCGTGCCCGCTGTGGGCGGCAAGGGCGTGCTCGTGATCGCGAGCGCGCCGGTGACCGCCTCGTCGCGCGGCACGGTCGTCGATGTCGTCAAGGTCGGCGCCGCGGTCAAGCGCGAGACGGGCGTCGGTCACGTGCGGCTGTACTCCGCGAACTTCGATGCCGCGCAAGCCAAGCTCGCCTCGCTGCAGAAGAAGTACGGCACGTCCGAGGACTACGCCGACTTCATCGCACAAGCCAAGCAAGACTATCTCGCCGCCGCGCGCCGTCGCGAGGTCAAGCCGCTCGAGTCGACCGTCGAAGGGACCGTGACGAAGGTCAAGGTTCGGCCGGGTGACGAGCTTCGTGCCAAGCAGATCGTGGCCGAGGTCGCGACCGCGAAGGTCACCGCGCCGGCCGAGGCGATCGAAGGCAGCGGGATCACGTGCGTGGTGACGCTCGGCTCGGGCGCGAAGCTCGAGGGCACGCTGCTCGCGGCCGGCTCGACCGAACGTACGATCGAGCTCGACCGCGTTCCGAAGGACGTGGCGGCGGGCAATCTCGGCGACGTCGTGATTCACTGCGAATAGATGCCGCGTCTACCCGCGTTCGCACTGTTCGCGCTCGGCTTCGTGCTGTGCGGTCGCGCGTTCGCGGACGGGGACGAGGCCAGGCCAGCCGACAAGCAGCCCGCGGTCGCGGTGTTCGATCTTCGCCCCGTCCGCGGCACCCAGACCGAACTATCGCTGTTGAAGGAAGCGGCCAAGCTGTCGAGCGAGCTGCGCGACGTGCTCGGCGAACAGACCGACGCGCGGATCGTCCCGATCGCCGAGGTCAAGCAACTCGTGGGGCCCGTGTTTCGCGTCACCGTGTTCGATTGCCACGAGAACCCGACGTGTCTGCAACCGCTGATGCGCAAGCTCGCGAAGGCGGGGATCCAGCGCGTCGTCGTCGGGACCTACGAGCTCTCGAACAATCGGATCCAGCTAACGCTCGACGGCGTCGAGACGCGGACCGGTGCCTTCACGAAGGTCGAGCTCTTCGAGACCGCGCGCGGTGGTGATCTCGATCGTGCCGAGGCCGGTAAGAAGATGCTCTCCGCCGCGGCGGTACCAGCCAAAGGAGGCGAGCCCGCGGCGCCCGAACCGGTCGACACCGGCGGAGATACCACCGACGTGCTGGCGCCGATGCCACCACCACCACCGCCGCCGATCCCCGATCGCATCCAGGTGCTCGGCTGGGCGCGCAGCGAGACCGCGTTCGGCTTCGACGAGCAAGGCACCGACGTGCTCGCGGCGCCGTACAACAAGGTCGAATCGCGCAACCAGCTCTATCTCGCCGCGCGCTACCAGCGCGGCAAGCAATACGAAGCCACCGCCTCGGGGCTGCTCGAGTTCGACGTGTTCGATCACCGCACCGCGTATCAAGCGACGGTGCGCGAGATGTACGTCGGTGGCAGCTGGGACGGCTTCGCGCTGCGGATCGGCAACCAGCGGATCGCGTGGGGCAAGGGCGATGCGATCAGCCCGAACGATGTCGTCAACCCGCGCGACCTGCGCGATCCGCTGCTCACCGATACCGAGCTCCGTCGCCTCCCCACGTTCATCGTGCGCGCCGACCTCGAGAGCGGCCCGCATGCGCTCCAGCTCTTGTTCCAGCCGTTCTTCATTCCCGACGGCTACGACATCAACGGCTCGAACTGGTCGATCATCCAACCGACGACGCCCGAATCGATCCGCGGCTTGTTCCGCGTGATCAACGGGTTCTTCGATCCGACGCTCCACGATCCCGCGCAGAAGCTGTTCGCGCAGACCACGCTACCGACGAACCCGAGCGGAGGCGCGCGCTACACGTACACGGGCCACAACTTCGACGCGAGCCTCTACTATCACTTCGGCTACAACACGACGCCGACGGTCGTGATCAACCCGCAGTTCGCCGGAGCGATCGCGGCGATCGATTGGCGAACCGCGACCCCGACGACGCTCGCGCCGGTCCTCGGCCTGCTCGACATGGGCATCTCGCCCTACTCGGCCGCGTTCACGCGCCGTCATCACGTCGGCTTCGACGGCGTCACCACGTTCGGTCCGATCGCGGTCAAGCTCGACGCGGCCTACGAGAACAAGGCCGTCTACTACCAGCCCGATATCGAATCGTTCGTGACCGGGCAAGCGCAAGGCGTACTCAGCCTGGAGTACCAGACCGGTGAGATCGGCAAGCTGCTCCTGCTCGAGGGGGTCTACACCCACTTGATGCACACGCCACCGGAGCTCGGCTTGATCGGCTACAAGCGCGACACCTACGGCTCGGCGATGACCGCGCGCTGGACCTTCTTCGACGTGATCGAGGCCGAGCTCCGCGCGGTGTTCGAGCTCGAACCCAAAACGATCGTGCTCCAGCCGCAGATCGCATATCGCCGGCGCTCGAACGGCTTCACCGTCGCGGCCGGTGCGCTGTATCTGCACGGCGATCCGATCAGCCTCGGCGACTACTACCGCCGCAACAACAGTGCGTACGTGACGATCAAGTACCCGTTTTGAGCTGCTTGGTCCGGCCGATCGCGTCGGCGAGCTGGCGTGCGTGCGCGGCGATCTCGCGCAGGTTTCCGCTCAGCGCGTTGGTGTAGCCGAGGAAGTACATGTTCGGCGCGCCCTCGTGCTGGCTCGTGCCCGACACCGTCGGGATGCCATCCTTGTCGAGCACGCCGAGGTGGCCGAGGATGCCCTCGAGCGCGGTGCGATAGCCGGTACACGCGATCACCACATCGGGCTCGAGCCGCTGACCATCGGCGAGCACCACGGCCGCACCTTCGAACGAGCTGATCGTAGCGACCGGCTTGATCTGACCGCGCTTGATCGCGCCGACGAGCCCGACATCGAGGATCGGCAGCACGTGGTCCTCGAGCACGCCGGTGTAGCCGCCACGCGTCGCGCGCGGCAGCCCGTACTTCTGCAAGTTGCCGATGAACAGCCGACCGACGCCCGCCATGATCGGATCGACGATCTTGGGCGACAGCGGCCGCAACATGATGCCGAACGCCTGGGTCGCGATGCCAGCGAGCGCGCGCGGCAAGATCACCGGCGGCGTGCGGAACGACCACCACACCTCGGCCGCGCCTTGCTCGACGAGGTCCGTCGCGATCTCGGCGCCGGTGTTGCCGGTGCCGACGACCATCACCTTCTTGCCCTTGTACGTCGCGCCGGTGCGGTACTCGCGCGAGTGGACGAGTGTACCGGTGAAGGTCTCGCGAGCCGGCCACGCTGGCAGGTGCGGCAGGTTGTTGTAGCCCGTCGCGACGATGACGTATGTCGCATCGACGGTGCCCTTGTTCGTGGTGAGCCGCCACCCGGCGCCCCTGCGCTCCACGCGCTCGACGTCGGTGCCGGTCTCGAGCTCGATGGCGTGGTGCTTCGCGTACGCCTCCTGGTACGTGACGAAGTCGTCGCGCTTGACCCAGCGGCCATACGCCGACGGGATGTCGAGGCCCGGCAACCCCGAGCCCGTACGCGTGGTGTGGAGGTGCAACCGATCGTAGTGGTTGCGCCAGCGCGCACCGACACCCTCGGCCTTCTCGAGCACGCGCACGGTCAAGCCGAGTGGTTTGAGGGTGGCCGCGGCCGCGAGTCCTGCAGGGCCACCGCCGATGATGGCAACGACATCACTCATCCCGCGAGTATAGGCCCAGCTACTGGAGGGAATCCCACAGACCGCAGGCATCGTCGTCGAGATTTGTCGCGGTCGTCAGGGTCGAGGCGAGCACCAGCTGCGGCTCGTTGGTCAACGAGTACATCGGCCACGTGACCGCACCCTGGTAGTTCGGGGTCGCGAACGTCGCGAACTGCGTCCAGTAGTGCTGCATCGCCGTTGCGAGCGCGGTCGCATCGCCGATCTTGCCGAGTGGAAAGTTGTCATTCCCGAACACGAACGGCAGCTCCGAGCTGTGGAACACGCCGAGGTCCGCCGCGATCGGGGTGGTCAGGACTTGCTCGAACGAGTAGCGATACTCGACCGCCCCGCGCGTGACGACGGCCTTGCTAAACCGCGCCGACGGGCAATGGAAAAAGCCGTCGCTGATCACCTGCGAGAGCGCCGCGTTCGCCGAGGCAAAGGCGGTCACCGGATAGTGCGCGACGATCGCGTCGACCACCCCGTCGGCGAATCGCGTCGCGAGCGCCGCGCGATACTCGGCCTCGTCGGCGACCGGCGTCGCGAACAGGGCCGAGGTGAACAGCGTGCCCTCGTCTTTGACGTTGCCGAGCAGCAACGGCCGCGGCTCGAACTGCGCGGCGGCCGCGAGCGTGGCCGAGGCTTGCGAGACGACGAAGCCGTCGACGTTCGGCAACGAGCCGGGCAACGTGATCGCTTGGAAGAACGAGCCACCCGGCGTGACCGCGCCGGCGACCATCGCGGGTGCCGCGAGCAGCTCGTCGGCGGACTTGCCGCGCATGCACGCGATCGCGGCGCCATCGCTACCGGGACAGCCGAGCGCCTCGGCGAGCAGCGTGCCCTGTGCTTGCGCGACGGGCGCCGGCAGCTCGAGGACCGGCGAGGTGCACAGCCCGCTCTCCGAGATCGCGGCCTGGAATAGCCCGCTCGTGCGGCTCGACAGATAGTGGATGCAGGTCGACAAGCCGCCCGCCGATTCACCGAACAGCGTGACCTTCGCCGGGTCACCACCGAACGCGGCGATGTTGCGCTGGACCCACTGAAGTGCGGCGCGCTGATCTTCGAGACCGTAATTGCCGGCGGTCGGAAAGCTCGGATCGTCGTCGAGCAAGGCGGGATGCGCGAGGAAGCCGAACAGGCCGAGGCGATAGTTCAACGTCACCACGATCACGCCGTTCGCCGCGAGGGTAGCGCCGTCGTAGTACGGATCGCCGCCGCTACCGAACACGAAGCCGCCGCCATGCAGCCACACCATCACCGGCAGGTGGGCGGCGCCAGTGGGTGCCCACACGTTCGCGAACAAGCAGTCCTCGTCGTCGGAGTTCCCGGCGAGGCTCGCCTGTGGGCACGCACTCCCGACGAGGACTGCCTCGCGCACGTTCGTCCACGGCGCGACCACCTGGGGTGCGCGAAACCGATTCGCGCCGACCGGCGGCGCCGCGTATGGAATGCCGAGGAAGTGCCGGATCTCGGCGACCGCGGCGCCATGGATGGGTCCGGAATCGAGCGTGACCGTCAACCCGTCACCCCCGCCGGCATCGCCACATCCCGCGCATGCCGCGCACGCCGCCCATGCCGCCAGGGCGATGCACGTCACGAACAGGCGCGGGCGCATGATCGTTGATACCACGTCGCGCTACGTCGGTAGCTCGACCGTGAACACGGCGCCGCCCCCGGGAGCTTCGGTGCACACGATCGTGCCGCGATGGCCGATCACGATCCGACGACAGATCGCGAGCCCGAGCCCGAGGCCTGGACCGGTCGCGCGATCGATCCGCGTGGCCGCGCGCGCGAATGGCTCGAAGACCCGCTCGCGTAGCTCGGGCAGCACGCCGGGCCCCTGATCCGCGACGATGATCTGCGGATGCTCCGCGAGGCTCTGCACGGTGATCGTGACGGTCGAATCCTTGGGCGAGTGATCGATCGCGTTGCGCAGCAAGTTATCGAGCACGATGCCGAGGGCATCGACATCGACGACGGCCGTGAGCGGCGCACCCGTCGCGAGCGCGACGTTGACGCCGCGTTCGATCGCGAGCGGCGAGGCCCGTCCGAGCGCGGCGGTCGAGAGCTTGCGCAGGTCGATCGGCGTGTGCCTCAGGCCGGCCGCACCGGCACGCGACAGCTCGAGCAGCTTGTCGACGATCACTCCCATGCGCTTGACCTCGGCGAGCGCGTCGTCGGCGACGTGCTCCCAGTGGGCCGGCTCGCGCGCTTTTCTGCGCGCGACCTCGAGGTTCGTCGTGATCACCGTGAGTGGCGTGCGCAGCTCGTGCGAGGCATCGGCGGCGAACTGCGCCTGCGCCTCGACGCCGCGCTCGATCCGCTCGAGCACGCCGTTGATCGCATCCGAGAGCTTGTCGAGAGCATCGTACGCGGTGCTCACCGGCAGGCGTTCGTCGAGGCGCTCGCCGGTCATCGACGACGCGCTCGAGATCACGGTGTCGAGCCGCTCGGTCGTGCGATGCGTGAGCCCACGGGCGATCAGGATCGCGAGCGAGAGGCCGAACGGCACCGCGAACGCGAACGCGAGCGAGGTCTGCTTGATGATCTCGAGCGGCGGATCCTCGATCTCGCCAGCGACGTCGCAGGTCTCGCCGTCCTCGGTGAAGTAGATCATCAGGCCCATCGCGACCCCGAAGATCAGCATGCCCATGATCGTGGCGAGCGCGAGCGAGCGCCCGAGGCCACGGCCCAGCGTGGCGGGGGTAGCCGGGCTCACTCCGCCACCGTGAGCCGGATCCCCGCACCGCGTACCGTCTCGATCGCGACCGGAAAGCCGCTGAGCTTCTTGCGCAGGTGCGTGAGGTGAACGTCGATGACGTTGGTGCCCGGATCGAAATCGTAGCCGAAGGCTTCGCGCAGGATCTCCGCACGCGTCACGACCTCGCCGGGCCGCCGCAGCAAGCAGCCGAGCAACGCGTACTCGCGCGGCGACAACGACACCGTGATCGCGCCGCCGGTGCCAGTCGCTTCGATCACCAGATCATCGCGCATCACGATCGGGAGCTCGTGCGCCGGTGCCCATCGCGGACCACCCGCACGCCGGACGAGCGCGGCGATGCGCGCGACGAGCTCGGCGAAGGCGAACGGCTTGACCAGGTAGTCATCGGCGCCGGCCTCGAGCGCGGCGACCCGCGAATCGATCGCATCGCGCGCGGTCAGCACGAGCACCGGCACGTGGATGTGTGCGCCGCGCAGCTCCTTCAAGACCTCGATGCCATCGCGGTCTGGCAAGCCGAGATCGAGGATCATCAGATCGAGATCTCGGCGCAGGCCGCGCGCGATCGCCTTGGCGGCGGTATCGACGACCTCGACGGCGTAGCCATCTTCGCCGAGGCCTTCGGCTACCGAGTTCGCGAGCTGGAGGTTGTCTTCGACCAGGACGATGCGCACGCCGACCAGGTTACTCCGAAAATGCAAACGCCCCTTTGGAAGGGGCATTAGCCTTGGCTTACGGCTCGATCAGTACCAGTTGAAGCCGATACCGACGTTCGCCGCCGTGACGCTGCCGATGTCGCCACCGTAGTTCGCTTCGATGATGCGGCCCTGGAGATCGACCGCGAAGAACCGCAAAGATGCGACCTCGAAGCCGACCGCGCCCATGATCGCGCCGCCGGTACCAGAGGTGTACGAGGCGTAGCCCTGGTCATTGACCTGGAGGTTCGCGAGGCCGACGCCGCCCTTGATCCAGAGCTGCGGGGTCAACCAGAACTGACCTGCGATCATGCCCGCGTTGTTGCTGAGCACGGTGTCACCGTTGTACGCGTCCGAGTGGATCGTCCGCAGGTTCGATTGCGCTTCGAACAGCAGGGCGAAGCGCGGGCTGAGCATGCCGCCGATGTGGCCATCGACTTCGAGTGCGGCCGACGTCGCGCAGTTGTCACACTGGATCGTGGAGCCGTTATCGTGCATGCCGCCGAGGCCGATACCGAGGCCCCACGCGAGCCGACCGGTGCGGTTGTGGAAGCCGCCGGGGACCCCACCGCCGCCGTTCTGCTGGTAATAGCCGCCGCCGCCACCGCCGCCGTAGTACTGCGCGCCCGCAATACTGGGGATGAACAGGACAGCGAGTACGAACAGCAACTTGATAGGCTTCATGGCTCGCCTATCATCGCAAGTCTGAGGCCAAGCTACAAATTGCTTGTACGTGCCTTATCGAGGCGACTGAGCGGTCGGACCTGCTCGATCGGATGTGGCATCCGAGCACGTAGGGTACGGCTGTTCACGATCAGCTCACGAGCGCGCGACAGTGTGGTTTTTTGGGCCTGCGACAGCGAGGAGCTTGTCGACCTGTCCTCGGGCACGGCGGCTGTCCCCTTGCACGGTGATGCAAGGCACATTGCGCGCAGAAAACAGGCTCTCGATCGACGCCGCGGCCGTACCGGTATCGAGCCAACTCGCATCGATCAGCGCGGCATCGACCGGGCGTGCATCGCTGCTCGCGAGCTGCACGAGCGCCCCCGGATCGGTGCCACCCAGCACCGCGTAGCCCGCAGCGGCGAGGACGCCTTGCAGTTCACCGAGGCGCTCCGGTGACGCGCCGACCAGCACGCGCTTCGCGGCGCGACGTTCGATTCGTGCGATGAACGCATGCCAGCGCAGCTCGTCCGCGGCACTCATCTCGACGATCGAGAGCCCGAAGCCCGGCGCGAGCCCGACCGAGGCCGCTTCGACCTCGGTCAACTGCCGCACGATCTTCGCGCGCCCCGCGACCGGACCACCTCCATCATCGAGCACCGAGGAGAAGTTGAGGACGGTGTCGAGCGCGAGCGCGACGACCGGGCGCACGAACATGCCGGACGTCGAGATATCGAGCGCGTCGGCCTTGATCGCGCCGCGCATCGTGCCGAGGCAGATCGGCCACTCGACGACGAAGCGCCGCGTCGCGCGCGCTGGAGGCGGCTTGATCGTGACCTTCTGCTCGCGCGCCGCGGTCAACAGCGCGGTCAGCTGGCGGCGCGCCGCGGTGTCGAGCTCGAACGCGACGCTGAACGTCGACGCGCCGGTTGCCGCCGCTTCCGACATGCTGGAGACCTTTCCGACAGCGCCGCGCACGAGCGCGCGATGGCCGGAGAAGCTGAGCGAGACATCGACGTGATCGTGCAAGCGCGGCAACGCGCCGGTCATCAGCGCGGCGCCCTTGAGCGACAGCGCACCGATCCGGATCGGTACCCACTTGCCGCTGCGCAGGTAGCGCGCGTAGATCGTCTTGGTTTCGCTATCGGGACCCGCGGCCTGGGCATACGGGGCCGGCGAGGTCCGTTGCGGATCGTCGTACTCGTTGAGGTACTCGTCCATGTACTCGTCGAGATCCGGCGCGGCGACGGTCTCGGCGCGCGAGACCCGCGAGACCACGTGGCGATGCGGGCTCGTCGGCCTCGGGAACTTCTCGAGCTGCTGGATGTTATTGCGCGTCCCCTTCGCGGTCACGAGCAGCACGGGATCCGAGGTATCGCCGCGTGGCGGCGCCGGCTGCGGCTGCGGCTCGAACGCTGGCTTCGCGACGTTGCGTTGATCGCGCAAGCGCCGCACGAGCTCCACGAGTCCACCGACCGCGTTGCGACTCGATGGGAC
This sequence comes from Kofleriaceae bacterium, assembly GCA_025357755.1. Taxonomy (GTDB): domain Bacteria; phylum Myxococcota_A; class Polyangia; order Haliangiales; family Haliangiaceae; genus JABFXX01. Next base: position 35,203 of record JANXOP010000107.1, read on the forward strand.
CTGTATCGTGCAGCGGGCGAGGCGCTCGGTCAGGAACCGACGGCGCTCGCCTTCCGAGAGCTCGGCGGGCTGGATCATCCCGATCTCCGCGAGCAGCGCGACCTCGATCACGAACGCGAGGCGATCGCTCCCCAATGCGAGCGCGTCGTAGCGAAGATTGATCAGCGCTTGATCGGTCGTCGGGTCGTAGAGCACGAGGACCGATGCGAGCGGCGGTGCTTCGGGCGAGTCGAGGGCAGCGAGCGCCGCACTCCAGTGGCCGAGTCGCTGGCGCGGCTGATCGATCAGCAGGTACGCCTCGACCAGTGGGGTCATGTCGGTAGCTGAACTTCTTGCCATCAACGCGAACGGACAAGGAGCAGCCGAGATGCCATCGGCTCTCCGTGCGATCCGCCTTACGTTCGGACCAGCATGATGAGGTGATTGCTTGGGGCCCCAACCATCGGGCGCTTCGCGAATCGTGGTTATTTTGCCATACATGCATGGTAAGTTTGCCGCAAACGCCGACGTTTACTTGCGCAACTACCTGTCAGTCCTAAACTATCGTACCTATGAAAACCGACGACGATTCGGCAGGCGGCGGCTATCGGCTACCGCTCCTGCCGCTGCGCGACATCATCGTGTTCCCGCACATGGTCGTGCCGCTGTTCGTCGGACGCCCCAAGTCGATGCAGGCGCTCGAAGAGGCGATGGCGGGAGACAAGCAGTTGCTGCTCGCCGCGCAACGCCGCGCGAAGACCGACGATCCGGTCGCCGACGACATCTTCTCGATCGGCACGGTCGGTCACATCATCCAGCTCCTGCGGTTTCCGAAAGGGCCCGTCAAGGTCCTCGTCGAGGGTCGCGCGCGCGCGAACATTCGTGGGTTCTCGCAGATCGATCCGTTCTTCGTGTGCGAGGTCGAGGATGTCGAGGAGCCCGAAGAAGATCCGACGCTCGTCAAGGCGTTGATCACGAGCACGCAAGACGTGTTCGAGGAGTACGTCAAGCTCAACACCCGGATCCCGCCGGAGATGCTCGTCTCGATCCGCACGATCGAAGAAGCGGGTCGGCTCTCCGACACGATCGTCGCGCAC
>JANXOP010000130.1 GCA_025357755.1 Kofleriaceae bacterium
CGAGCGGCAGATAGACCTGATCGATGAGGCGGTTGCGCACGAACGACGACATCACGCGTGGCGCGAGCTCGCCGATCCGCAGCCGCTTCTTCTCGCGCGCGCCGATCTCGGTGCGCAGCGCGCGATGCGCGCGAAATGCCGACGCCGGGCTCGCTCTATGTCAGCCCGTTCTACGGCACACCGGCACCGGGATCGAACACGGTGCACATCGATCCGGACTACTGGACCAGTGAAGGCGAGCCGGGCTCGGGCGCGCCGGTGGCGGGGAAGCTGTCGATCGTGCTCTCCGGACTGACGGTGCATGACTGCCCGACAGCGAGTTGCTCGTTCACCACGCAGACGCCGTCTCCGGAGCTGCCGATCACGATCCGGGCTCAGTGAAGGTACGCTGCGAGCCACGCTGTTTTCTCCGGACTGAAACGATAGGCCAGATGATGCGGCTTTCGGCGCTGCGGTTATGCGCGTGCTCAGCACCGAGGAGAAAGGCTCGGCACGATCGGGTAGCGCCTGAGAGCGGCGATCGATCTCGACGTCGATAGCGGCGCGGTCGGCCTGGGCAACGAGCGGAGCCAGGCCGTTTTGCGATCTCTGAGCCCGTCCGCGATCTGATCGGAGACGAGGTCGTCGAGCTCATCTCGCGCCGAGTTTTCGCCGAACAGGTCGCGCTGGCAATAGCGCTCGATCCCGGCAGGCCGACCTGCGCGATGAAGGCGGACGCGGCCTCGAACAAGGCTGCCGCGCGGATCGCATCCATCGCGCGCCGTCCCGAACGGATGAATCCGACGATGGTCTCCTGTCACCGGCTGTTGTAGACGAACGTCGAGAACCCACCATCCATCACCTCGGCGTGGAGGTAATTGACGTAATGGCTCTGGAGCGCCTCCGCCGAGATCTCGTCGTCGCGTAGCAGGGCGCGCAACGCCTGGACGACCGAGCCGTTCGAGTCGATCACCTCGTGAAGGTCCGAAGCGTCGTAGGAGTCGCTGTCTGTCGGTTTGGATCGGCGCCCTGTCCGGCCGGTTCTCGCTCGTCGTGGCAACGTTTTGCCACCCGTTTAGCGTGCGATCTCCTCGACGAGGATTCGCCCTTCGGCCGACCGGATCTCGTAGTTGAACTCGTTCAGAAAGTTCATCCCGATCAGGCCGTCTGCGATGTCCTCGTGCCCGAGGTCGAACACGTTGACGAGGTGGTCGGTCAGCGTGAACCCGAGCGCAGTGAAGGCCGCGAGCTCGAGCTGGTAGCCGTGCTCCTCGCCAACCGCCGAATGCACCCGCGTTCGTCGGCCGCCATCGCGTGGGCTGTACCCGACGAGATCGAGGAGGTCTTGAGACACCGTGGTCAGCGTCGCCCCGGTGTCGAGCAGCATCCGCGCAGTTGTCGTGCCTCGGGGACCCGTGATCGTCGCGTCGACGACGATCACCTCACCCGCGGTAAAGGTCGTCTCGTGTCTCATCTTCGACGATCACCCGAATGATCGGAGGTGGAGCCCGCAGCGTTCCGGTGTAGTAGTGGCCGATCGTCGAGTACTGATCCCACCAGAGCTTGGCCGGCTCGATGGGAGCCCTCTTGGTCGAGCCGTGGCCCACAACCCGCGCGCTCACGATCGTGGCGTCGTTTGGCCGCAGGTACTCGATCTCGACGACACACACCCATTCATCGGGATGCCGCTCGCAGATCTCCGCCCACGTCAGGGTTGGGGAGATTGTCCGTTCCGGCTTCTCAGCAGTGGCCACGTATCCATCCTCGTCCAGGCGCAGGCCAGGTCAAGTTCTCGATCTCAGCTCGAGATCTCTTCGGCCAACCGCTGGGGATCGCAGCGCTGGCCAACGCCGAGATTCGATGTTCGACGCGGCGGCGAGAAGGCGAGTGGCGTTGCGTCGATTCAGAACCACCGTCGCCTTCAGCCAGTTGATCGCGACCGGGCTCGCGGTGGTTGCGGCATCGACCCTGCCTGCATCCTTCAACGACGCAGCGTTTGGTGAGGCGCTCGGCCAAGTCGTCGCGGCTGCAACCCGTCACCTCGACGTGATCAAGCGAGTGGCGCAAGTGTCGCGTCGTGCACATGTGGAGAACCGCGAATTGCGCGCGGATCTAGACCGGCTCGGGCATCACGGCGAGGGCATCGCGCGTAGCGCAGCGATGCGCGCCGTGCTGACGCGTGCGGAGCTCGTCGCACGCCATCCGACCACGGTGTTGTTGAGTGGCACATTCACGCTCCTGCTCGTTCGCGCTGCGCAATTCCGACTTTGCCGATGCCATTCCCGCCGCACTCGTGATCCAACCGCTCGCGCGCCAATATCGAACGCTCGATTTGTCGCTCGGCACGATGACGGATGACGGCGCGCATGCGCTCGTCGCGGCGCGTTCGTCGCTGCCGCTCGTCCAGTGGCTCGATGTTTCGCACAACTATCTCTCCGACGTGAAGCCGAAGCACCGCAAAGGCAACTCCATCAGCCTCGGAGCACCGCATCGATGGGCGGTTCCGCCGATCGCCGATCGATCTCGGCGTAGGGTCGCCGCGTGAGATTGTTCGATTGGATCACGGGCCGCACCGGCCGCCCCGCCGACAAGACCGGCGGCTTCATCTTCGATCAGCTCGGCGAACGCGCGAAGGCGAGAGACGTGCTCGCGATCGCCGAGGCATGCGTGGCGCTGGATCGCGGCGGCATGGCGTTCGGGATGATCATCGGCGCGTTTCCGAGCCGCGAGAAGCTGTTGGGGCTCGGGTTGCCGAAGTTGCGCGAGCTCGTCGAAGACTGCAGCGATCGCGAGTACGAGCGGCTCGTCGAGCTCCTCGCGCGCACGCCCCTCGGCGTCGATCTGAGGAAGCGCGCGTACCGTTACGAGCGAAATCGTGACGCGGCTGCCGACGCTGCGACGATCGCCATTCGCGTGCATCTCCAGCATTGCTCGCCCGAGGCGCTCGTCAACGCCTGCCAGGCGCTCCTCGGCTCTGGGACCCAGATCGGCGGGACACCCCTGTCGCTCGATGCTCCCGGACGTGCGGACCTGGAACGCTTCGCGTTCGAGCGGCTCCAGCGCGTGATGGACACGCTCGACGACGACGAAGCCGGCTTCATGATCCCGCTCGTCACGCGCGCGAACCTTCCGATCGACGTCGTCGAGCTCAGCGCACGGATCACCGACCATCGCCGTACCGCACTCGCGAAGAAGATCGAGGAAGCTGCGGGCGAGCCGCGCAACCCGGACCTCGAGCGCGCGATCGATGACCAGCCCGAGAGCGCCGCCGCTTATGCGGTGCTTGCCGACTGGTTGAGCGACCGGCACCATCCGCGCGGCGAGCTGATCCTGCTCCAGCTCGCGGCCGAGACCGATCCGACCAAGGTCCCGCTCGTCGACCATCACCTCGACGCGAATCGCGACGCGCTGCTCGGTGGCCTCGCGTCACACCGCAAGACGCGCGAGTACGACCCGCGCGATGCCTTCACGTGGCGGCGGGGCTTCATCCAGAGCGCGCTCCTGTCGTATCAGGATTGGCAGCCAGTCAAGGACACCACGCCGCTCTCTGAGCTTCTCCAGCTCCTGCTCGCGCATCCCTCCGGGAGCTTCCTCGAGCGCGTGCTCCTCGGCATCAACGGCGCCAACGATGCGCAGCTCGACGACCTGATCGGACTCCTCGTGATCGCGTCGCCACGCCACCTGCGCGAGCTCGTGATCGGTGACTTCACGCCCGAGCAATCGGATACCGCTTATTATCTGGCCGGCAACCTCGCGCCGATCTGGACGCTCCCGACCCTGCGCTCGCTCTCGATCCACGCTGGTGAATTCGCGCTCGGGCAAATCGCGCACGCGACGATCGAGCGCGTCGTGATCAAGACCGGCGGGCTCACGCCGGAAAATGCGACTGCGCTCGCCACCGCGATGGTGCCGAACCTTCGCCACCTCGACCTCTGGTACGGCGATCCGAACTACGGCGGCGACGACACCACCGATTCGGTTCGCACGCTCCTCGCTCGCACCGATCTGCCGAAGCTCGAGCACCTCGGTCTCAAGAACGCGCTGTTCACGAACGAGCTGCCAGCGCTGCTCGCCAGATCTCACCTCGCAGGCCAATTGCGCGAGCTCGACCTCGGCGAGGGCACGATGTCGCCGGCTGGTGCGGCGATCTTGGTCGAGCTGCGCGATCGCTTTCCCGAGCTCGAAACCCTCGATGTTTCGAACAACTATCTCGACGACGCCGCGCTCGCCGCACTCCGCGCCGCGTACCCGGAGGTGGTCTCGACCGAGCAGCGCGCGGACGGCTACGAGGACCGGTACGTGGCGCTCGGCGAATAATACAAGCCGTCTTGACGGACTGTTTCTTGCCACCGGTGGGCCGAGGACAACACCGTGAAACCCAGGGGTGTGACTTCGGCGGGGCGGGATCAGCGTTGCGAGCCGAACCAGCTGCGGCCCTCGGTGACCCACGACGTGCGGCCGACCGGATGGATCGGGCCGGGTCGGGTCAACTGGTATCGGACGCGGCCATCGGGACGCACGGGCCGCCCGGAGCGAAGCGGTAGTTACGTCCCGGCGTTGATGGGCTGCGTCGAGTCCGGCGTGCCAGGACTCGAGTGCGTCTCCGAGCGTTGCGCCAACCCAGACGAGCTGGAATTTGTCGCTGGCGCGAGGGCGGCGTCTGGCACGGTCATCTTCGGGAGGTCCTTGCTGTGGTCACGCGCGAGGAGGATGTAGACACACGGCAAGATGAAGAGCGTGAAGATCGTGCCGATCGTCATGCCACCCACCAGAACGAGACCGATCGAGTTGCGAGCGGCGGCGCCCGGGCCCTCCACGAGCGTGAGCGGGAAGTGACCCGCGACCGTCGCCGCCATCGTCATCATGATCGGGCGGAACCGAATGCGGCACGCCTCCCGGATGGCTTCGAGCTTGGACCTACCCGCGACCTGTTCCGAGTTCGCGAACTGGACGATCAAGATGCCGTTCTTCGACACGAGTCCGACGAGCGTAACCAGACCTACCTGCGAGTAGATATTGGGCACCGAGCTCTCGTCAGGCATTCAGACAAAAACTTGGACTTGACCCTGCGGAGTGATTGCGCCGCCGTTCAGTCGCGGTAGGGACGGCCCTTCGTCCATCGACTCGGTCCGCCCCCGCACAGATCCGAGCGGGCGCTGCTAACGCACTCGGCTCCTACCTTGGGTGACTGGCGTGAAAGCGGTCTTCGGGATACGGGTGCTGGATCCTAGCCGGAGGCAGCCAGCGGTTCGCCAGTCGATTCATCCGCTGGAACAGGAACGCGAAGCCGTCGGCCGCGGCGCGCGCGGCCATCTCGAGCGCGGTGGTCTGGATCAGCGCCGGGTGCCCGCCGAGCTTCGACGCCTCGACGTTCGAGCGCCCGGGCTCGCGCACGTCCTCTCGCTTCGGCGCACCGACGACCAGCGCGCGCCCCGGCTTGCCGGGCGCACGGTTGGCTGGCGCGTGCGCGATGCAGACCAGGTTCGACGGTTGAACCCAGCTGACCGCGGCGAACATGCAGGCCACGTTCGGGCAGTGAAACACCGACAGCGCGCTGCCGTTCGCGATGCGGTCGCCGACCACGTCGGCCTCGTAGGTCGCGAGGTAATCGAGCTCCGTCTTGCACGTGGCACAGGTCGGGCGCTGCGTCGCACGTCGCCAGCATGCGTCCGCTCCTCGTGTTCCTCGCCGCCTGCTGTGCCACGGCCCCGGCCGCGCAGCACCCACACCCAGCCGGCGATGGTGCGCCGGTTACCGCGCGCCATCCGCACACGGTGAAATCGCCGAACGGTGATCGCGAGGATCCGTACTACTGGCTCCGCGACCACACGCGGAAGTCGCCCGAGGTCCTCGGGTACCTCCAGGCCGAGGCGGACTACATGGCGAAGCGCTGGGGCGCATAGTGTCCGGATCGTTGACGCGATGGACGCCGGGCGGACCTTCTTCCGCGTCTTGATCTCGCGATCGAGGTTTCGCTTCGCGTAGCCGCGCCCGCCCTCGCGGATCACCATCACCTCGCGGTCCGACCGCCGTCATAGCTGATCGCGACGACGCGGCCGGTGCAGTAGGAGCACTCGTCGTTGGTCTCCGTCGACGCCGCGTAGAAGAGGTTGCCGCCGTCGATCATGCCGGCGTGAGGCTCGAACTGATGTGCTTCGAGCAAGGTCGTCGGCTCCTCCTGCGCTGCTGAACCGTCGATAGAGACGAGCCCCGCCGGCGCGTAAGATCCTCGGTCGATCCGACTCGGCACGATGATGTGGCCTGCGTGAATCACCGCGCCCCATTGATCGGCAGCCGGCGTGTAGGTGTAGTGCATGAGCCGCGTCGTGACGCCGTCGTTATCGACCGCGAAGTACGTGCTCGAATCGGACACGGCGTATACGCGTTCGTCATCGGCGCCGATGAGCTGCAGCTTCGGCCCGAAGCCGCACGCAACGATCTCGTCGCTGCCGTAGTCGTTCGGCTTGCACTCCACCGCAGGCGGCGTGGTGTCATCCGGCGGCGAGGAGGTGCCATCGTCGACACATGCGGGCAGCGCAGCCGCGACGAGGAGGGAGAGAGCGATGCGATGCGCTGGCATGCACCGCACCGTGCCGATCGGAGCGCTAAACTGCCGCTTAAATTGACTTAAATGGCCTATGCGACAGCCACGGGGACCGCCGGATCGAATAGATAGCCGCGCTCGCCACTGCGCAACAGGTCGCGCAGCCCCAGCTTGCGGAGCGTCGTCAGTGCGACGTGGAGGCGATTGAGGGCCGCCGCTTGCGCGATCCGCTCGTCGGGCCATCCCGCAGCGAGGAGCTCGTCGAATCCGAGCGTGTCGCCCGGCGCCGTGACGCGATGGTGCGCGAGCGCAGCGACCATGCGGCGCAGCGGATGCCGCTTCGATAGATCGACGTCGTCGCCTCCTGGCGCACGAAACCGCGATCCATCCGAGGCCACCTCCCATGCACCACCGGGCGTTGCTCCGCCGCTCAATGCTCTCGAGAGCACACGCAGCGCAAAGCGCGGATCATCGCCGGTCGCCGAGTCGACGAGCTCACGGGCCTTCGCGAGCGTGGCTTCGGCGGGCGACGATGACAGGTGCAGACGATGGATCGCCAACGTCGCTGCGAGCGCGCGCTCGCTCTCGCATAGACCGGCTGCACGGTCCGCAGTATCGAACGCGGCTTGCGCCGTCGCCCGATGTCCACGCATCGCAGCCCCGCGCGCGGAGTCGATCAGCGCCGCATATCGGTGAGCACCAACGGCGGCGATCACGATCGCTGCTTGCTCGAAGACCGCGAGCGCTTCGACGAGCTCGTTGCGCTCGAGATACGAGCCGCCGAGGTAGTAGAGCGCACTGCCCTCGCGGTGCCGGTTGCCGAGATCGCGGAACGCCTGCACGGCGCGCGTGTGGTGCGCGATCGCCGCATCGAGCTCGCCGACCTCTTGGAGCAGCACGCCGAGACCACTCACGAACGCGGCTTCGAGCTGACGCGCTTCGAGGGCCTGCGCGAGCTCGAGCCCCTCCTCGATGCGCTGTCGAGCGGCGTCGAACTGCTGGCGGAACAGAGCGACGACGGCGGACTCGTACAGCATGCGCGCTTCGCCTTCGCGATCACCGACCGCGCGATAGAGCGCTGATGCGGCCGCCACGTGCGTCTCGGTTGCGGCGAGATTGCCCTCGCGACGATGCGCGTGAGCGAGGTGAGCATGGGCGCTCGCGCGGGACGCTGCGTCCGACGACGACGGCGTTTCGACCAACGCGAGCGCGCGAAGGTAGTAGTCGCGGCGCATAAAGGCATCGCTGAGGGTCTTTTCGGCCTCGTCAAGCAAGAGCTCGAGAAGGATGCGCGCTCGCGGATCGGTGGTGCGCTCGTCGCGCCCGCACTGCGCGGGCTCGCCAAGCGGATCGATTATTCCGAGATCGGTGGCGCGTTACTCGCCGGCGTGACCAAGCCCGCCGTGCTCGCGCACGGACGCAGCGATGCAACGGCGATCGCATCTGCGATCCGCGCGGCTGCGCGCTTCGCGAACGATCGCTTGCCCGCCCAACTCGCGCACGCACTTCACGCGCTCGCGTGAAAAATTTCTCTTGTCGCGCGATCGAAATTGATCTCGCAGATCGATCGTTGGATCGCTATCGTCGATCGCGTGATGGCGATCAAAACGATCAGGGTGTGCCTCACGAACGATGGTGAGGATCGCGAGACGCCGTGGGCCTTCGACCTCGGTCCGGCGCCCGGACCGAAAGGTTCGAGGAAGGTCCGCCTCGTCAACGTGCCGTTCATGCACGCGAAGCCCACGTGGGGCGACGTCATCGTCGTGACCCCGCGCGATGGCGTGCCGACCTGGGACCGCGCGACGACGCCCTTCATTCTCGAAGATGGTGGGCGCCGGCCGATGGTCGTCGAGTACGTCGCGCACGGGAATGACGAGGACTGCTCCGACGCGATCGCCGCCGCATGCGCCGTGCTCGAGATCGTGTGCGAGAGCTCGTTCCTGCCGAAGGCACGTTCGCGCGCTCGCGCTTATCTCGCGGTCCAGCGAGCGACCACCGACCAGACCGTGATGCGCCATCTCTCCCGCGCGTTCGCCGCGAAGCTCACCCAGGTGTTTCCCAGACCGGCTCAGTAACCAACCATCGTCTGCTCGCGCCGCTGCCGTGCATCCGCGATGAACAGCATCAGGCGCTTGCGGCCCTCGTACGGCAACAGCGCAAAGCGCACGGCAACGAGATCATCTTCCGCCGGCAGGGCGAAGCGGCGATACAGCGCTTTGGCTTCGTCGACGGTGAGCGTGGCGAACAACTCTCCCAGCTCGATCTCCTTCGCCCGGGCCTCCGTGCGGTCGGTCGGATCGCGTCCGAGCAACGCGAGGATCAGCTGGTCGGTCTCGAGCGAGAGCTCGGCGGAGACGGGGAAGGCGAGCTCGTTTGAATGGGTCATGCGGCCGCTATCGGCACCCGGCGAGCAGAGTTGCGTGCCGGATCTTCGAGGTAATTCTCGATAGATAGAGTGGTCACGCAACCCGTGGATGCCTCCGGTCGATAGAGCCCGCATGAGCGAAATCTTCGACCAATCCCGCACGATCACCTTTCAAGGCTGCCCGGGCGCCCCGAGCGTCTCTCCGGAGTACGGCGCGCGAGCCTCCACCGCAGCGCCTTCGCGCGGCTGGCGTCGGGCACCATCGCGCCGGCACCGCGCACGTCTGCAGCGACGATGCACACCTCGACCACCGTCGCGTCCGCATACGACGCGAAGCTGAACGCGATCCTCGGCGCCGCGCTCCCTCCGGGCGAGCCCGCGCTCGTCTGCTTCGCGCGCAAGGAGCGCGAGCTCGGCGAAGCGTTCGCGGCGCTGCCGATCCTCGATCAGCGCGCGCTCCACACGCGCTTCTCGAATCCGAAATCCGGTGACTCGCTCGCGGCGAAGTTCGGTCGCCTCACGGTAGAGCGCCGCGCGCGCCTCCTGACCTTCCTCGCCGACGCGCGCCGTCGCGCGGCTCACGCGAACGCGAAGCGTTAAGGAGATCGAAATGAGCAACTTCGCCAAAGAGCCAGAGCCCGACACCAGCACCGAAGTCGGTGCGATTCAGGAATCGGCTAAGAATCTCAAACGAATTCAGAAGGCGCATGACCCGCGCGGAAAGCGACTCTCCAAGGCAGTCGAGGCCAGGACCAGCACCAAGGTCGTCGGGACGCACTCCACGTTGCTGATCGAGCTTCCGACGTTGCTCGACGTCGATGGTCCACCGGTAGTCGCGTCAGCTGTCTGTGCCAATACCGCTGAGTTCACTGCTCTCGATGCGCCTGAGATGTACGCGTTGCGAGCTGCGGATCCAGGCAAGACACTCCGCGCGGAACGTGTCAACGCGTTTGAGACAGCGGGTCTAGGAATTCTATGACGCGAGCGCGGTCATCATCGGCGTGACACGGTCCTCGATCGCGGGCAGCACCGTAACCTCGACAGCCTCTGTGAAAATTGGATTGATGTGGACCGCGTCGGGGGGCAGGCGAGCTCGAGGTTGACCGTTGGGGAATCGTTCAGGATGTGCGTGGTACGCGGCGTCGAGCGCTGCCTGTCGAAGCGCGGCGACCTCGGCGACGCGACCATGGAAGACATCGGCAGGCGTGAACAGGGCGAGCCCTGCGTGATGGTGGCGCTCGTTGTGCCAGTCGAAGAAATCTTCGAGCCACGCACGCGCGTGAAGCACGGATGCGAACCGACCTGGATAGTCCGGCTGATACTTGAGGGTCTTGAACTGGGCCTCGCTAAACGGGTTGTCGTTGGATACGCGAGGGCGGCTGAAACTTCGCGAGGCGCCGAGCGTGTCGAGTAGTTGCGCAAGCGTGTCGCTCTTCATCGCAGACCCGCGGTCGGAGTGGACCTGGAGTCCGGGCACGACACCGTGACGCGCGATGGTCTCCGCGAACAGCTGCGCCGCGAGATGCTTGCACTCTTTGGTGGCGACCATCCATCCGACGACGAACCGACTGAACAGATCGATGATGACGTACGCCATCAAGAAGACACCCTTCTCCTCGGTCGCGAGCTTGGTGATGTCTCACGTCCAGACCTGGTTCGGTGCGGTCGCGGTCAGCGACGGCATCGCCTGCTTCTGCGGCGCCCGCTGGTTGCGCCGCTCCTTGATCTCGCCAACCTCGGCGAGCACGCGGTACATCGTGCGAATGGACCCAACGTACTCGCCTCGGCTGAGCAGGGTTGCCCAGACTTCAGCCGGCGGCTGGTCCGCGAACTCGGGAAGGTGAAGCGTATCAAGAAGGTGCTGGCGTGCCGCATCGTCGAGCCGGCGCGGACTCGGTGCACG
>JANXOP010000143.1 GCA_025357755.1 Kofleriaceae bacterium
GCCTGGATCTTGGCCTGGTTCGCGACGATCTGCTGGAGCAACTTCTGGTTGCCCTGGATCGCCTTCTGGTTCGCCAGGATCGTCTTCTGATTCGCCTGGATCGTCTTCTGGCCCGCGACCAGCGTGATCAGGTGCTTCTGATTCGCGTGGATCGCGTGCTGGTTCGCGAGGATCTTTTCCTGATTCTGGACGATCACGGCGACCACAGCCTCGCCATCATCGTCACCATGATCGTGATCATGGTCGTGATCTGCGTGGTCATGCTCATCGTGCTCCGCCGTCTGTTTAGCCTTGGCCATGGGCGGCATCGTCGGCCCGGGGTCTGCGACGTGCAAGCGGTCCGTCAGGAATTCACGGAACCGTGTACCATCGACAGGAGTGATCGCCACGGGGCCAGCGAAGGTGCTGGGAGGCAGATTCCAGCTCGTTCGCCGCCTCGGAGCGGGTGCTTTCGGCACCGTCTACGAGGCCGAGGACGTCGATCACGAGCAGCGGATCGCGATCAAGCAACTCCACGTGCTCGATGGCGATGCGCTCTATCGCTTCAAGCAGGAGTTCCGGAGCGCCGCGGACATCGCCCATCCCAACGTGGTCGCGCTCAAGGAGCTCTTTTCGGCGGACGGCCACTGGTACATGACGATGGACTTCATCGACGGCGTCGACTTTCGCACGTGGTTGCGAGGCGATGCTCCGACGATTCCGGCGACACCGGATGATTCCCAGGAGACCAAGCGCTGGAAGTCCGATGGCGGCCCCCCGGCGACGATCACGGCGAGCTACCTCGCGGCGTACGACGAGCGCCGGTTGCGCCAGGTGCTGCCGCAGTTGCTCGAGGCCGTCCACGCACTGCATCGCCACAACGTGCTGCATCGCGATCTCAAACCCTCTAACGTGATGATCGATCGCGACGACCGGCTACGCGTGCTCGACTACGGCCTCGTCGCGCCGCTCGGTCGCGAGGGGCTACACACCACGATCGACGACCTGGTCGTCGGCACGCCCGGTTACATGTCGCCGGAGCAAGCCGAGGGAATCCCGATCTCGGCGGCCTCGGATTGGTACTCGGTGGGCGCGATGGTGTTCGAGGTGCTGACCGGCAAGCTACCGTTCGAAGGCGCGATGCGCGAGGTGCTGTGGCGCAAGGTCCACGAGGATGGGCCCGATCCGCGGACCCACGATCGCACGCTGCCCGAGGACCTCGCGGACATGTGCAAGCGGCTGCTCGTGCGCGAGCCAGTGCACCGCCCGACGTACGAAGAGCTCAGGACGATCGCCGGCCAGCCCGCGTCGCGAACCTCGATGCCGGTGTTCGCGGGCGATACCGTGTTCGTCGGGCGTGCACCGGAGCTCGAGGCCCTGCACGCGGCGGCCAGTCGTGCTGTCGATCGCAGCGTCGTGGTCCACGTCCAGGGTCCCTCCGGTGTCGGCAAGAGTGCGCTCGTGCGGCGCTTCGTCGAGGACGTCGATGCGGTGGTGCTCGCGGGTCGCTGCTTCGAACGCGAGTCGGTGCCGTTCAAGGCGCTCGATAGCCTCGTGGATGCGCTGACCCAACACCTGCGCGGGATGACGCGCGCCGAGGTCGATGCGATCTTGCCAAAGCACGCCGCGGCGCTCGCGCGGGTGTTCCCCGTGCTCTCCCGGCTCGAATCGTTCGCCGTGGCCCCGCTCGGAGATCGGGTCTCCGATCCGAGCGAGACCCGTCGCCGCGCCGCGAGTGCGCTGCGCGAGCTGCTCGGGCGGCTCGGCAAGGTGCGCCCACTGGTGTTGTGGATCGATGACCTCCAGTGGGGCGATGCCGATAGCGCGGTGCTGTTTCGCGAGCTCGTCGCGCCACCAGATCCGCCGCCGATGCTGCTCGTCCTCGGGTACCGGATCGAGGACGCGGCGGCCGACATGGTCGCGGCGGTACGCACGCGCCACTCGATGGAAGCCTGGGTCGAGCTCGCCATCCAACCGCTCGGACCGGTCGAGGCCGAGCAGCTCGCGACGACGCTACTCGGCAAGCGGGCCGCTCACGCGCAACGGGTCGCGAGCGAGTCCGGTGGCATTCCGTTCTTCGTTCACGAGCTCGCACGGACGGTCGCGAGTGGCATCTCCCTGACCAACCTCTCGCTCTCCGACGTGCTCGGCCAGCGGATCGCCGCGCTCCCCGAGAAAGCGCGTCGCCTGCTCGACGCGGTCGCCGCCTCGGGTGGCCCGGTCACGCATCGCGTGGCGCGCGGCGCCGCGGGCACGGGGCTCGACGAGCTGATCCTGTTGCGCGCGGCGCGGTTCCTGCGCTCACGCGGCGATGGCGACGACGATCTGATCGAGTGTTTTCACGATCGGATTCGTGCGCTGGCACTCAACCAGCTCGCCGATCCGAAGGCGACCCATCGCGCGCTCGCGGATGCGCTGGTGCGCGAGCCGCGGCCCGATCCGGAAGCGATCGTCGAGCAATACAGGCTCGCCGGCGATGACGTGCTCACGCTGGAGTACGCCGAGCGTGCGGCCCAGCTGTCGGAGCACAAGCTGGCGTTCGATCGTGCGGTCGTGTTGTACGAGCTCGCGCTCGGCCTCGCACCCGCCGAGCGCGAACAGGCCTTTGCGGTGCGCTATGCCGAGGCACTCGCGAACGCGGGCCGTGGCGCCGATGCAGCGCGTGCGTTTCGCACCGCCGCCGAGGGGGCGACCGGCCACGAAGCGGTGCGCCTGCGGACGCGGGCCGCCGAGCAGTTCCTGCGCTCGGGAAACGTCGACGATGGCATCGAGCAACTCCAGCCGGCGCTCGCGGATCTCTCGCTCAGCCTCCCCGGTAGCTCGCGGTCCGCGCTGCTGACGTTGCTCGCTCGGCGGGCGCGCTTGAAGCTGCGCGGGCTCGCCTTCACCGAGCGCGAGGTCGACCTCGCTTCGCGCGAGCTCCACCGCATCGATCTGTGCTGGTCCGTCGGCAACGGGCTCGGCGGTATCGACATGGTGCGCGCCGCGACATTCCAGAGCCAGCACCTGTTGCTCGCGCTCGATGCGGGCGAGCCGTACCGCGTCTCACGCTCGCTCGCATGGGAGTCGATCGTACGCTCGATGGAAGGTGGGACGAAGAGCTGGGGCCGCGCGCGGGAGCTCGGCGCGACCGCACGCGCGATCGCGGAGCGGATCCAACATCCGCACGCGAAGGCCTGGGCCGCAGCAACCGAGGCGATCGCGGCGGGATGCCGCGGAGCTTGGCGCGAATCACAGTCGCACTCGTCGATCACGATCGCGCTGTTTCGCGAGGCCCAGACCGACGTGGTGTGGGAGGTCGGCTCGATGTACGTGTGGTGGCTGTTGCCGGCGCTGTACATGGCCGGCGATCTAGCGCAGCTCGCGGATCGCGCGCCGCAAGCCGTCGGCGATGCCGATGCCGTGGGCGACCTCTACACCGGTACGTCGTTACGCACGTACTTGATGCCGCGGGTGCATCTCGTCGCTGGCGATCCAGATCGCGCCGAGGCCGAGCGTGCGACCGCGATCGGTAAGTGGTCGCGTGCGGGCTGGCATCTCCAGCACTGGTGCGATGTCACCGCGCAGGCCGAGATCGCGCTGTATCGCGGCGATGGTGCGGCGGGCGTCGCGGCCTGGGACGCAATCGAGGACCGGCTCGCCGCCTCGCTGATGTTGCGGATGTATCAGATCGCGATCCAGACCCGCTACTCGCTCGGGCGCTGCTCGATCCTCGCATCGGAACGCGATCGGTCACCGCAGCTGCTCAAGCGCGCTGCGAAATGTGCGGCGAAACTGGCCCGCCATGAAGCCGCCTGGCCGAAGCTGTTCGGTCGCACGCTCGAAGCGGGCATCGCCATGCGCCGCGGTGATCGCGAGCACGCACTCGAGATCTTGGCGACGACCGCGCAGGGGTACCGTGCCGCCGACATGATGCTGCACGCGCACTCGTGCGAGCTGGTGCGGGGCCGCGTGATCGGCAGCCACCAGCTCGTCGCCGCTGCGGAGACCTGGATGCGCGCGCAAGAAGTTGCAGATCCGCTCGCGCTCGCGCGCTCGTTGGTGCCCGGCTTCGACGTGTCTAGTTGATGCGCGGAATCTTGATCGTAGCAGCCTCGCGCATCGAGACGTAGTGCGGATAGTTAGCGACGAACAGGACGAACGACCGCGGCACCGCAGGCCGCGATCGCTGTCGGATGCCCTTGGCAATCGACATCAAGTCCCGCTGATCGAGCACTGGCTGCTTCACGAGAACAGGGTCGTCCATTTCGCGCCCTGCCTGAGGTATCTCGGGGGTAGGGGCTCGCCGATCTCGCGGGGTACGCTCGGACAGCCGCGCTCGACGTGCGCGAGCGCTACGTAACTTCGGCGAAATCGCGTGTAGGTGACGGCCCGCGACTTGCTCCCGGGAGCGTGGTCATGGCCAAAGCCCCCCGCAAGACCACCACTTCCACAGAAACAGGCGCTGGCGGCGAGCCGCACCAGCACTCCGCGACGCCGCTCACCACCAATCACGGGATGGCGGTCTCCGATGACCAGAACACGCTACGCGCCGGGGTCCGCGGTCCGTCGCTGATCGAGGATTTCCATTTCCTCGAGAAGATCACCCACTTCGATCACGAGCGGATTCCGGAGCGCATCGTCCACGCGCGCGGCTCGGCAGCGCATGGCACGTTCGTGGCGTACAAGGGCGCGGCCAAGTACAGCCGGGCGGCGTTCCTCCAGTCCGGCGTGGAGACCCCGGTGTTCACCCGGTTCTCGACCGTTGCCGGCGGCGCGGGCTCGATCGATACGCCGCGTGACGTGCGCGGCTTCGCGGTGAAGTTCTATACGCAGGAAGGCAACTTCGATCTCGTCGGCAACAACATCCCGGTGTTCTTCATCCAGGACGCGATCAAGTTCCCCGACTTCGTCCATTCGGTGAAGATGGAGCCCGATCGAGGCTTTCCCCAGAACGCCTCCGCGCACGACACGTTCTGGGACTTCGTGTCGCTCGCCTCGGAAGCGCAACACATGGTGATGTGGGCGATGTCGGATCGCGCGATTCCGCGTTCGCTGCGCATGATCGAAGGCTTCGGCATCCACACCTTCCGGCTGATCGATGCGAAAGG
Source organism: Kofleriaceae bacterium (assembly GCA_025357755.1). Classification (GTDB taxonomy): domain Bacteria; phylum Myxococcota_A; class Polyangia; order Haliangiales; family Haliangiaceae; genus JABFXX01. The sequence goes on from JANXOP010000143.1 coordinate 5,070, forward strand.
CGCCGCGACGCTCATCAAGTGGCACTGGCGGCCCGCGCTGGGCATGCAATCGACGACCTGGGACGAGGCGGTGAAGCTCGCAGGTGCGGATCAAGACTTTCATCGTCGCGATCTGTGGGAGGCGATCACGAGCGGTGCGTTCCCCGCGTGGGAGCTGATGATCCAGCCAATTCCGGAGGCAGATGTCGAGGGCTTGCCGTACGACATCCTCGATCCGACCAAGCTCGTGCCCGAGGAGGATTATCCCCTGATCGCGGTCGGCAAGATGACGCTGAACCGTTGGCCCGATAACTTCTTCGCCGAGACCGAGCAGGTCGCGTTTCATCCGGGCCACCTGGTGCCGGGCATCGATGTCACCAACGATCCGCTGCTCCAGGGCCGGTTGTTCTCGTACACCGATACACAGCTCAAGCGGATCGGCGGCCCGAACTTCCACGAGCTCGAGATCAACAAGCCGAAGTGCCCGATGCATAACTTCCAGCGCGACGGCATGGCGCGCCAGGCAGTCGATAAAGGGCGTACGAACTACGAGCCGAATAGCCTCGAGCCGAACGGTCCGCGCGAGACACCGAAAGGCTTCGCGACCTATGCCGAGCCGCTCGTCGGGACCAAGATCCGGCAGCGCTCGGAGACCTTCGCCGATCATCACACCCAGGCGCGGATGTTCTATCGCTCGCAGACACCGGTCGAGCAGCGCCACATCGCGAACGCGTACACGTTCGAGCTCGCGAAGGTCGAGTCCGAGGCGGTGCGCAAGCGCCAGCTCGGCCACCTCGACCTGATCGACTCGGAGCTCGGCGCGACCGTCGCGGAGAACCTCGGCATGCCCGGCCAGGCCGAGCCCATCACGCCGGTCAAGGAGCCGTTCGACATGGAGCCCTCGCCAGCGCTCAGCATCCTGGGCAAGGCCGAGCCGACGCTCGTCGGTCGCAAGGTGGGCATCATGATCAGCGATGGCTGCGACGCAGCGCTCGTGACGAAGCTGCGGGCCACGATCGTCAAGGCAGGCGCGACCGTCCAGCTCGTCGCGCCCAAGGTCGGTAAGACCACCGCGGCGAACGGTACCGTGATGGCCGCCGATCACATGATCGCGGGTGGCCCCTCGGTGATCTTCGATGCGGTCGCGATCGTGGTCGGCGACGCGAGCATCGCGAGCCTCGTCGCCAATCCCGCGGCGGTGCAGTGGGCGAGCGATGCCTTTCATCACTGCAAGGTGATGGGTGTCGTGGGCGCTGCCCGCCCGCTGCTCGATGCGGCGGGCGTGAAGTCGGACGCGGGGGTGATCGAGCTCGCCGGCAAGGGAGTCGAGACGTTCGTGCAGCGCGCAGAAGCGGGGCGCATCTGGGCTCGAGAGGAAGCCGTCGAGATGCCGGCGAAAGCACCAACAGTGAAACCCAAGCGCCGCGCATAATCGATGTAGCGAAACGCGCTATCACGAGGACCATGATGTGGTTGTCGAAGCTGAGGCTACCGGTCGTGGGCGCACCGCTCTTCATCATCAGTAACCCCACGCTCGTCATCGCGCAGTGTCAGGCGGGTATCGTCGGATCGATGCCTGCGCTCAACGCGCGGCCGCCCGCGCTACTCGACGAGTGGCTCGCAGAGGTCACCGAGACGCTCGCCGCCTACGATCGCGCGCACCCCGAAGCGCCGGCGGCGCCGTTCGCGATCAATCAGATCATGCACAAGAGCAATACGCGCCTCGATCACGACATGGCGATGGCGGCGAAGTACAAGGTGCCGATCACGATCACCTCGCTCGGTGCGCGGCCCGAGGTCAACCAGGCCGTGCACGGCTGGGGCGGCATCGTCTTGCACGACGTGATCAATACAGTGTTTGCGAAGAAGGCGATCGAGAAGGGCGCCGACGGCTTGATCGCGGTCGCCGCAGGCGCAGGCGGTCACGCGGGGACCAAGAGCCCGTTCGCGTTGATCCAGGAGCTCCGGACCTGGTTTCACGGACCGATCGGCTTGTCGGGCGCGATCTCGACCGGCGCCGGCGTGCTCGCCGCGCAGGCGATGGGCGCGGACTTCGCGTACATCGGCAGCGCGTTCATCGCGACCGACGAGGCGGTCGCGTCGATGGCGTACAAGCAGGCGATCGTCGATGGCACCTCCGATGACATCGTCTACTCGAGTTACTTCACCGGCGTGCATGGCAACTATCTCAAGCCGTCGATCCTCGCAGCCGGGATGGATCCCGACAAGCTGCCCGAGAAGGACCCGACCGCGATGAACTTCGGCGCGACCGATGCGAAGGCGTGGAAGGACATCTGGGGCGCGGGGCAGGGCATCGGCGGCGTGACGAAGGTCCAGCCCGCCGGAGAGCTCGTCGCGCAGCTCGGTCGCGAATATCGCGAAGCGCGCGAACGGCTGCTCGCGACGTGACGCGCGCTAGCGCTCGATCGATGAATCTCCGATCGCCGCCGGCTGGTACCAACCACCTACGTCGGATGTGAGGCTATCTGCCTTGTCCGGCCCCCACGAACCCGGCGCGTAGCTGAGGACCTCACCACAATCGCCAAGGATCGGTTGCACGATCCGCCACGCTTGCTCGACCGCGTCTTCGCGAGCGAACAGCGTCGGGTCGCCGTTCATCGCGTCACCGAGCAGGCGCTCGTAGGCAGTCATCTCGCTCGGCACCGGGTGGTGGACGAGCGTGAGCTCGCTCGGCTCCGAGATCATCGCTTCGCCCGGGTGCTTCACGCGCGCGCCGATCGCGAGCGTCATCTCGGGGCCGAGGCGGAGCCGGATGTAGTTGCCTTCGCCGTTCGCGAGCTTGGTCAGCGGCGCGCGCTTGAGCCGCACCATGACCTCGGTCGCGGTGACTGGCATGCACTTGCCCGTGCGGATGAAGAACGGCACGCCATCCCAGCGCCACGAATCGATCGCGATGCGCATCGCGGCGTAGGTCTCGACCTTCGAGTCGGGCGCGACCCCAGCTTCTTGCTGATAGCCAGCGAACTGACCGCGGACGAGGCTCGTCGGCGTGATCGGCGCGGTCTGGCGAAAAACCTTCACGATCTCGTCGCGGATCGCCTCTGGATACGTGGTCGCGGGCGATTCCATCGCGATGATGCCGAGCACCTGCAGGAGGTGGTTCTGGACGACGTCGCGGATCGCGCCCGTCGCATCGTAGAAGCCACCGCGCCCCGCGATGCCGAAGGATTCGGCCATCGTGATCTGCACGCTCTCGATGTAGTGGCGGTTCCAGATCGGTTCGAGGAACGAGTTCGCGAACCTGAACACGACCAGGTTCTGCACCGCCTCCTTGCCGAGAAAGTGATCGATCCGAAAGACAGACGGCTCCGCGAACACCGTGTGGATCGTCTTGTCGAGTTGCTCGGCCGAGGCGAGGTCGTGGCCGAAAGGCTTCTCGATCACGACGCGCGCACCGTCGCTGCAGCCCGATTTCTGGAGCTGCTCGACGACCACCGGAAACAGGCTCGGCGGAATCGCGAGGTAGTGGAGCGGACGCTGGGCGCCGCCGAGCTCCTTCTTCAGCGCCTCGAACGTCGCGATGTCGGCGTAGTCACCATCGACATAGCGGAGCAGGGTCACGAGCTTCGCGAACGCAGCCTCGTCTACGCCACCGTGCTCGGCGAGACTCTTGCGGGCTCGATCGCGCAGCTGCTCGAGATTCCAACCCGCCTTCGCGACGCCGATGATCGGCACGTTCAGACGACCCGCTTTCACGAGCGCCTGGAGCGCCGGAAAGATCTGCTTGTACGCGAGGTCACCGGTCGCACCAAAGAATACGAACGCGTCGGAAGGGACGGGAGGCACGCCGAACCGTAACAACTACTCGAGCAGGCTGCGCAGCATCCACGCGGTCTTTTCATGGAGCTGCATGCGTTGGGTCAATAGGTCACAGCTCGGTTGATCGTTCGCCTGCTCGGCGGTCGTGAATACCGCGCGGGAGGTTCGTGCGACCGCCTCGTGGCCGGCGACGAGTAACTCGATCATGTCGTGCGCTTTCGGAATGCCATCCTCCTCGCGGATCGACGACAGCGCCGCGAACTGGCGATAGGTTCCAGGCGCGGGAAAGCCGAGGGCGCGGATCCGCTCCGCGATCAGGTCGACCGCGAGCGCGAGCTCGGTGTAGTGGGCCTCGAACATGAGGTGGAGGGTCTGGAACATCGGGCCGGTGACGTTCCAGTGGAAGTTGTGGGTCTTGAGGTAGAGCGTGTACGTGTCCGCGAGCACCTTCGCGAGACCGTCGGTGATCTGCTTGCGATGCGGGGTGTCGATGCCGATGTCCATGCACTCACTCTGCGCATCGCGCGAGCGCGGCGCCATGCGCCAGAGCGGAAGGCTCTGATAGGCCCTGGTTATCGACTCGACCAGGCACGATCTCCTCAGAAGCTCTCCGTGTGGCGAGGTAGGCGCGCGCAGGATTCGTCACGAGTGTGACGCCAGCGCTCGGTATCGATCGGGTATCGATGGGCGAGCGCGCCGAGTTTCTCGACGGTGTTCCGCTATCATCGAGGCCGGATGATCGGCAGTACGCTCGATGGTCGGTACCTCATCGAGGCCTTGATCGGTACCGGGGGCATGGGCTCGGTCTATCGCGGCATGCACACCGGTCTGCATCGCCCGTTCGCGATCAAGGTGCTGAGCGAGACCACGACTCGTGATGATCGTGCCGCGATCGTCGAGGCGTTCAAGCGCGAGGCATTCGCCTCTGGTCAGCTCGATCACCCCAACATTGTTTCGGTGAGCGACTTCGGCGCCCTCGACGACGGCACGCTGTACCTCGCGATGGAGGTCCTCGAAGGCGAATCGCTACGCGCGCGGCTAACGCGCGATCGCCGGTTCGCCTGGCCAGATGCGATCGACATCATGCGCGGCGTCCTCGGCGGTCTCGCGTACGCGCACGAGCGCGACATCGTTCACTGCGATATCAAGCCGGACAATATCTTCCTCGCTCGCAAGCACGGCGAGAGCTTCGTGAAGCTCCTCGATTTCGGCATTTCGAAGCTGCTCGACCGCGAGCTCGAGGGTGAAGATCTCCGCCACGGCACGCCGGAGTACGTGTCGCCCGAACAGGCGGTCGCCGATCCGATCACGATCGCGGTCGACCTCTATGCAGCGAGTGTCGTGCTGTACGAGATGCTCGCGGGCACCCCACCATTCACCGGACGGGACCCGCGCGCAAAGCTCTACGCGCACGTGCACGCACCGGTGCCGGCGTTCGATCCTGCGCTCGGAATTCCGGTGCGCCTCGAGGAGATCGTGCGCGCCGGCCTCGCGAAGAAGCCCGCGGAGCGGATCCAATCGGCGGCGGAGTTCTCGCGGATGCTCGACGGCATGCTCGTCGCGACGGGCCTCGTCGGCTTGACGCCTCTGGTGTCCTCGCCCTTCGCGATTCCAACGCCGCTGCCCGGCTTCGCACGCGCTGCGACCCAGCCGGAACGCGATCCTACCGAGCCTCGAATCCGAGCCGATTCTCAACCGCGCGCACGGGCGGGCACGGAACACCAACGCGAGCCACTGACCACGCTCGTGACCACGATCCCCAAGCCCACGCCCAAGCGTGCGCCATGGGTCGCCGCCGGCGCGATCGTCGCGGCGCTCGCCGCGACAGGGTTCGCCGTGATCCCACATGGCAGCGCGTCCTCGGCGGTCGCGACGCCCGCGCCTCCTGTGGCGCCCGTGGTACGCACACGAGCGCCGGTGCCCGTTGCGGATCCGGTGCTCGACCACGTCGAAGCGGCGATCGCGCAGGGGCGCATCGCGGAGCCTGCGGAGGACAACGCGCTCGCGCTCCTCGACCACCATCCCGACTCGCCGCGTGCACGCGAGTTGCGCGTCCGCGCGATCGTGGTGCTGCGGGCCTCGGCGCAACTGCTGTGGGACCACGACAAGAAGGACAGCGCTCGGATCTACTACGCGGATCTTGCCCGCTACGACGCGACGGACGCGGTCGCGCGCGCGCGCGCGGTGCCACCGACGCGCGTCTCGCGGCCTGCGACCACGTCCACCGTGTCGGTGGCGGCGCGTCAGGATCCCGCGCGCGTCGCTTTCTTGATCTCGCAGATCGATCTCGCGATCGTCGAACGCAGGTTCGTCTCGCCCGCCGGTCACAACGCGCTCGAGTTCTTGCTCGATCTTCGCAAGATCGATCCACAAAACGCGGTCGCGACTCAGCGCGGTACCGAGGTCGCGAACGCGCTGACGAACGAGGCGGCCAAGCGGCCGAGCGAAGCGACGACGCTGCTGTCCGCTGCGAAGCGAGCACGCGGTGACGCGAGAGCCGAGACGTCCCAGCTCGCCGCCTCCAAGGAGCTCGATGCGAAGGCGCGCGCCGAGCTCGGCGCTGGCAAGACCGACCAAGCCAACGCGACGTTCCAGCGCGCGATCGCCGCGAACGGTAACGACCATGTCGCCTACGCGGGGCTCGCCGAGGTCGCCTTCAACAAGGCCGATTTTCCGCGCTCGGTCTTGCTCGCGAAGCGCGCCCTCGAGCTCGCGCCCGCCGCGGTCACGTACCGGATGATCCTCGCGAAGGCCTACTACAAGCTCATGCGATTCGACGACGCGATCGCGCAGTGGAAGAAGGTGCTCGAGCGCGAGCCCACCAACGAGGTCGCGCGTCAGAACATCAAGATCGCGCAGGCCAAGCGCGGCTAGCTCGCCGGCGGCGAGACCTGCGCGCCCGCGAGCGATCCGCCACCGAGTACGCGGATCGATCCAGCGCCGCCGCCACCACCGCCTCCGCCATCGGTACTCGTGAGGCCGCCGGCCGCTGGCTTCGTCGCGTACGCCCCGGAGCCTCCGAAGGCCGCGCCGAGCCCGCCATGCGGTTCGCCGATCGTCGTCGAGGTCGTGCCGGCGGTCCCGGTGACACCGGTGCCGCCCCCACCGGCGCCACCACCACCACCGCCACCATTGGCGACGAGGCGCGCGGTGGTCGCCACGGTCAGCATCGGGGTCGCGACTACGATCGCTCCGCCCGAGCCGCCACCGCCACCGCCGCCGCGTTGCGCTTTGGCGCCGGCGCCGCCGCCACCGGACACGAGGACGGATCCGGAGATCGCGATCGCATGGATCGCACCGAGGTACACGCCGCCACCGCCAAACCCTCCAGCGCCCCCCGTGTTCGGGCCGCCATCTGCACCGTCGTCACCGTTGCAACCACCGTGGAAGGTCGTGCTCGTGGACGCGCCGGCCGTGCCGCCCATCGCCATCCCACCATTGCCACCATTGCCGCCGCCGGTTGCGGAGCTGCCACCGGCGCCCCCACCACCATGCATCATCGCGGTGGCCGGTGCGACCGCGGGCGCGCACGCGACGTTGCCGCCCGCGCCTGGTTGATCGCCGGCACCGTTCGCGTCGACGATGCCGGCCGCGGTGATCGTGAGCGTGCCGGTCGCGAGGATGATCAGCGGTCGCGATCCGCGCACGGTGATGTGGCTCGCGATCGTGATGTCGGTACCCGCGATCACGCAGCCGAGGTCGACGAGCTCGTCGCAGCCATTCGTGGTGTCGACGTTCGTGAGGGTCTTGGGGCCCGGCGGCGTTGCTTGCAGGCAGACCTGCTCGGCGCCATCGCCGACGCACTCGACGATGCACGCGCCGTCCGCCGTGGCGCCAGTCGGGCAGAACGCTGGATTCGCGGTCGTGCACGCGGCGAGTCCGAACAAAAGTAGCTTCACCACGACAATGTCATCCCGATCGTCGCGCCACCTGGCGTCGGCGTGACTTGCACGGTGTCGTGAGCGCGCGCGCGTACGATCAGTCCGACACCGAGCGCGATCCCCGCGACGCCGAGCGTGATGCCACCGATGCCGAGCCCTCCGGTCGCGTACAGGTCGCGACACACGTAGGCCGCGTGGTTCGTGGGATCCGGGTAGCGGATCACCGCCCCCGGATCGGGATACACCGGCATGTCACCGGCGCTGCACGAGCCGCGGCCATCGAGCGCGACGAGCGCGATGCCGACCCCGAGCACCACGGTGCCGGCCGTGATCGCGACGAAGCCGGGCACCTTGGAACGCCTGCGCTCGTGCGGAGGTTCGACGGCGCGGGCACGCAGCGCCGAGGCCGAGAGCCCGACGTGATCGAGTAACTCGCTCTCGCCGCACAGATCGCAGACTTCGTGAAGCGTGGCGAGCTGCGTGCCGTGCGCGTCGTACAGACGCATGTCGATCACGCGGCTCTCGCCCGCCGCGGTGATCGAGGCAAACACGATCTGATCGACGTCGAGCGCGTGGCCAACGCGTGCGATGCAGTCGCCGTCCCGACACGTCGCGAGCTCGCCCCGCGGGACGTCCGATTTGACGTCGTACGCCGCGGCTGCGAGCCCGCCCACGATCTGCGATCGGAGCGTGGGCTGGAGATACGTCGGCACACCGGGCCCGAGGTCGACCGCACCGATAGCGACCGTGGTGCGGGGCCCCGCCGATGCCACGCTCGCGGCCGCGAGCATCACGATCGACCAGCCGCGCATCGCGTCCAGTCTACGTCAGGGCGAAATCTGCTCGCGCGCGAAGTTGCGTCCGAAAAACGCGGAGGACCTGGTTTGGGTGGGGCTCCACAGGTAGGAAAAACGGCCGAACACTGACTCGGACCGATGGCGCTCAAACCGGAGACCGCAGAGAAGATCTTGATCGTCGATGACGAGCAAGCGGTCCGGGCCGTGCTCCAGCGCAACATCGATCGCATCGGGTGCACCTCGTTCATCGCGTGTGATGGCCAGGCGGGACTGGAAGCAGCGGGCAATGTCGATCCGGCCGTGATCGTGCTCGATCTCCGCATGCCGAAGATGGATGGCCACACGTTCATGCGACGGTTTCAGGCGCTCAGCCTCGATAGCGCGATCATCGTCACCAGTGCGGATGGAGAGATGGATGACGTGATCGAGGCGATGCGACATGGTGCGGTCGACTACCTGCGCAAGCCCTTCTCGAACGGCGACATCCAGGCCGCGCTCGTGCGGGCGTTAGAGATTCATGATAAGCGGCGCAGCGGCTCGAGCATCACTTCCCCTAATGAGAATCCGAGTCTCTCGAGCCCTCCGCCGTCGGTCGAGGAGACGGTCGCCGTGTCCTCGGGGTTCGCGCAACTCCTCGAGAAGATCCAGAAGGGCGAGATCGTCCTTCCATCGG
>JANXOP010000155.1 GCA_025357755.1 Kofleriaceae bacterium
CGCGCGAAGCCGAGCTTGCCGAGATACGCGGCGACCGCGGTCGTGCCGTCCGCCCAGGTCGCCGGCCCTGGCGTGGTCCGCGACTCGGCGCCGAGAGTCTTGAGCAGGCTCTCGGCGATGTAGTTGTCGCTCTCTTTGTTCATCGCGCGGAGCACGGTCGAGAGGGCCGCGCTGTCGTGCCACGCGAGCAACTTCGCGGCGACCGGTACCGCCCCCAAGCTGATCCGCTTTCCGATCTTGATGCCATGTGCGGCGAGCGCGGCCTCGAATACCTTCGCGGCAAAGCGCGCCGGGTCATCGATCCGCTTGCGCGTGTCGTAGCTGCCGCCGGCGACGTTGATCTTTCCGGTCACTTCGATCGCGAGGTGATCCGGTTTCGGCTTCGCATCGATCCGGATCTTGGTGCGGCCCTCGGTGATCGTCTGGACGTCGGACTTGGTGACCCGCACGTAGTCGCCAGCATCCGGATCGAGCGTGACCTTGCCGGGACCGCCGGGCTCCCCGATCACGGTGACGGTGATCGCACTCCGCGCGACGCCGAGGGCCGCGATCGGAGCACGGAATCCGGCGCGCTCTTTCGGTTGCTCGGCATAGTGAGGTGGCTCGGTGACGGTGTCGAAGTAGGTCGCATCGACGACGAGCTGGCCTTCGATCGATCGCACGCCGCGCGCTTCGAGATCCGCCGCGAGCTGAGCCAGATCGTTCGCGGACAGCACCGGATCTCCGCGGCCGCGCAGATAGAGATTTCCCGCGACCTTACCGGTCTTGTCGTCGAGCTCGTCGGCGTACACCGCCGTGCGCCAGCGAAACCCACCGCCGAGCGTGGCGAGCGCGGCGGTCGAGGTCAGGAGCTTGGTGTTCGAGGCAAGGTTCAAGCCCTGGTCGGCTTCGTGCGCGAAGAGCTCGGTGCCGGTCGCGAGATCGAACACCGCGACACCGATCCGCGCACGCGCGATCGGCGGGTGCCCTGCGATCGCCTGGTTCAACCGGTCGGTCAGCCAGCGCGCGCGCGCCTTGGCCTCCGCGGGCGCCACGAGCACCGCGGCGCTGCCGGTCGCGCCATCGTCGTTATCGACGGCGGGCTCGGGTGGCTCGACGTCACCAGGCGATCCAGCGGCGGGCCTGGGTTGCGACTGCACGGCGCGCGTGTCGATACTGACGAGCGCGAGCGAGCCGCACACGGCCATCACCGCAAACCGCGATGTCACCACGACTGAACGCTATCACGGCCCTCGCTATTGCAGCGCTGTCGACCAGCGCATGCGATCCACGCCGCAGGCGCACCGCGAACGACACCCTCGTGGTCGTGCTTGCCGACAAGGCGACCACGGTCGATCCACGGTTCACGCTCACGAACTACGACGCCACGGTGTCGAAGCTCGTCGCGGTCGGGCTGACCTCGGTCTCGACCGGGACCGGCGAGCCCCAGCTCGAGCTGGCCTCGGAGATCACGCTGAGCGATCCACTGACCGTCGAGATCACGCTCGCCGATCGCAGGTTCTCCGACGGCACACCGGTGACCGCCGACGATGTCGCCCGCACGTTCACGACCGTCGCGGATCCCGCGTGCGGCAGCCTCTACGGCCAGATCCAGCGCGATCGCTGGTCGCGCGTCGAGGCGCTCGATCCTCGTCATGTCCGCATGCACCTGGTCCGCCCGCTCGGCACGCTGCGCTCGGATCTCGAGTTCGGGATCGTCTCGTTTCATGGCGTTCCCACGACGGCGTGCCGCCCGCCGAACGTGATCGGCGCCGGCCCGTACATCCTGCGCGAGCTCACGCCGTATCGCGCGAGCCTCGAGGCGAGCCCGTTCGCGGCGCACGCACCGAAGCTCGCGCACCTCGAGCTCCGCTTCGTCAGCGACGCCTCGGCGCGGATCCTGATGCTCGTCGGTGGCTCGGCCGATCTGCTCGAGAACTCGGTGCGCCCCGATCTGGTCGACGATGTCGGCGAGCGCTCGCGGGTGCAGGTCGCCGCGGCGCCCA
>JANXOP010000163.1 GCA_025357755.1 Kofleriaceae bacterium
GCCTGGATCGGGCGGATCGCCGCGGCGATCCCCTGCGCATGAAGCGCGAGCGCGGCTTGGGTCTCGTCGTCGAGCCAGCGCCGGCTGCGATCGGGGTGCAAGAGCGTCGAGAGGATCACCGGGAGCGAGCAGGAGGGAACAATTTGGCCAGGACCCAGTCAAGCGGATTCCTACCGTATTCCCGGAACCTGAGCTTCCGCACCACGTACTCGACCGCGAACAACGCGCCGACGAGCACGTAACTCGCGATGCCGACGTAGGCGGTCCAGATCTTCAGCGACGCCCATTCGGCGAGGACGAGGCCGAAGGCGGCCAGGACGAGCAAATACACCCCCCATACGCGAGTCCACTGCCGGCAGTGTGCGAGCTCGCCCGGTCCGAGCTCCGGCTTGACCATGCGCGCGAACGTCTCGATCATCGGTGTGGCCTTCAGCGAGCGCAGGAAAGCGAGGCCGAACGTGGCTTGGGTGGCAGAGGGCAAAATCATCAAGCACACGCTATTGTCGAGCACCCAGCCGAGCACGGCGAACACGAGCGCGATCAGCGGCAGGCGTAGCGCGACCGCGCGGTGCTGAGGCTCCGCGGCGAGCAGGATCGGAATCGTTCGTACGATGACCCAGCCGATCAGCGTGAGCGCCGCGACCCCGACATCGTGTCGCGACAGCGTCCAATACAGGACCCACGGCGAGGCGATCACGAACAGCGTCGCGATGACTCGGAGCGCGATCTTCACAGCCGCTCGAACGGTTCGTTGACGATCTCGAGCGAGTAGTCGAACCACTCGTTCACGAGCTCGGCCGTGCTCGGCTCGCAGTACACGCGGCCGCACCCTTCGCCGAGCGTGATCCGGATCGCGCCGTGCTGGCCCGTGCGCGTGAACACGACCGAGCGCAGGTTGCCCGCGGTCCAGGTCTCGTCGACCGATTCGCCATCGAGCTCGCCGTGGTGCACGCCCTCGAAGCCCTCGGCCGGCGCAGGCAAGCGATCGAAGAACACGCGGTGGACATCGACGACGATGTTGCGCGGCGAGAACGCGACCGGCGGACCGGCGTACTGCTCGAAGTGGATGAGGCCGCCCTTCTGCGTGATCTTGAACGCCTTCACGTTCATCGGGCCGAACCCGAGGATCAGGAGCTCGGCACCCTGCTTCTGGACGACCGTGTCGAGCTCGGCGCTGACCGGTGTGCCCTCGGGCGACTTCGCGTGGACCGTGAGGGTCTGGCGTACGAAGAAGTCGTGCGGCAGCTGCGCCGGATCGCGGAGCGTGCCGGGATAGGCAGCGGGGGCGCTCGTCGAGATCTCGACCGGGCCAGGCGCGGCATGTCCGCATGCTGCGAGCAGGATCCACGCGTATCTCATGCGCGAGCTCCCAGGCGCGGGCCGGCGATCGAAGCCATGACGAAACAGAACACGAGGCTGAACGTAACGCCAAGCGTTACCGTGACGCCGATCGCGGCGAGCCCCGGGCTGGCCGATAGGCCGAGCAGCCCGAACGACAGGATCGTGGTGGCGGACGCGGTCAGGATGCTGACGAGCGTGCGGGCGTTCTCCTCGAGCGAGCTGGTCGTGTCGACGAAGAAGATCCCGAAATCGACGCCGAGCGACACCACGAGCAGGAGCGACATCACGTGGAGGATCGTCAGTGGTGTGGCGAGCATCACGAGCGTGGCGACCGTCGCGATGCAGGCGAGCACCGCCGGGAGCAGCGCGATCGCGACCTGGCGCACGCTGCGATAGCGCGCGAGCAGGAGCACGAAGATCGCGACAAGCCCGAGCAGCGACGCGACGACGGTGTGGATACGCACGCCGCGAAACAGATCGACGATCGTCTCGCTCGGCACGACGATGCTCGCGCTCGGTACTATCGCGCGCAGGCGCGGGACATCCATCACGCCGACGAGAGGGATCAACGCGATCGGCGTCGTCTGCGACGGGATCCACGCGGTCAGGAGCGGTGCGAGCGGCGAGCGACGAACATCCGCGAGCCGCATGATCTTCGGAGGCGTCGCGAGCGCATCCCAGAACGGCTGGAACTGCTCGGGGACGAAGTCTTCGGCGGTCATCGCGGCGCGGATCCGCGGCTCGGCGGCCTTCGCGGAGGCGAAGCGGGCGGCTTGTTCGGCGCTGCTCGGGACCAGGCGCTCGAGCGGGGTGTACGTCACGAGGATGCCGGTCGTGCGTGCGTGTTCGAGCTCGGTCGCGGTGGTCGCGATCTTCGCGAGCAGGTCTTCGTCGGAGGTCCCGGTCACGACGGCGTAGGTCGTGGTTTCGGGCCCGAGCCGCGCGCGGACCGCATTGTTCTCGGTGACATGCGGGCCGCTATCGTCGACGAGCATGTTGACGTTGTCGGAGAACGCGGCGGCGCGCAGGCCCAGCACGGTCACCGCGACGGCGAGCAAGCCACCCGCGAGCTTCGCGCGCCGGCTCCAGTGGATGCTCGTCACGCGGATCAACAGCGCGAGCACCCAGCGATTCACCACGCCGAGCGTGCGCGGCGATTTGTACGTCTTCGGCATCCACAGCGGCACCATCCAGTACGTCGCCGCCATCGAAGCGACGATCGCGATCATCGAGAACACGGCCATCTGGCGCAGGCCGCCGAGGCCCGAGGCCGCGATCCCGACGAAGCCGATGATCGTGGTGACGGCACCGAGCACGAGGCTCGGCCCGACGTTCTTCATCGTCGTGCGCGCGGGCACGTCCGGCGTCAGCACGAAGTGCGCGTAGTAGTGCTCGACATAGTCCAGGCCGACACCGAGGAGCGAGGTCCCGAACGCGATCGTGATGCCGTGGATCTCGCCGAACCACGCCTCGCACGCGAGCACCGCGACCGCCGAGCCGAACAACATCGGCACGAAGCCGAGCAGGATCATCCGGATCGATCCGAACAGCACCAGGAAGATCGCGAGCATGCCGATCGTCGAGATGATGCCGATCCGGTTCACGTCCCCCTTGATCTGCGCCTCCGAGGCGATCGCGAACTGGGCGGTGCCCGAGGTCTGCATACGCACGGGCGCGTGGCTCGCGGTCCAGCCGTCGAGCAGCGCGCGGAACTTGATCTGCGCCACGCTCTCGAACGGCGATGACGTGGTCTCGACGAACACGAATGCGTGCTGGTGATCGGCGGTCATCACCACGCCGTCCTCGTCGACGAGCGCGGTGCCGCGGCTCTGCTTCAACGCCTCGAGGGGCTCCCACATGCCGCCGAGCGGATCGCGCGGTGCGGTCTGCCGGATCAGGACCCCGGCCGGGCTGCCGAGCTGATCGCGCAGGGCGGCGAGGCGCGCGTGGAGCTGCGCGTCGCTGTACGCGCTGCGCGGCAGGAACGTCGTCGCGGGCCACTCCTCGAGGAACGCGATCATCGCGGTGACATCGGCCTCGGTGAAGCCGCTGCGGACCGTCGCGACGTCGGCCTGCGCGCGCAGAAACTCGACGAGCTCGTGCGCGGAGCTCGGCAGCGCGGGCGCGCTCGAGAGATCGATCACCATCACGCGCGCGAGCTCGCTCTCCGCGAGCATCGCGGCAATCTGCGCGCTACGATTCGCACTGTCGTCGGGGAGGAACTCCGTGATCTTCGTCGTGAACTTGAAGTGCGGCGCGGCGATCGCGAAGCCGATCGCGGTCAGCGCGAGGACGACGAGCGTCGCGAGCTTGTTCATTTCTCGAACGCGGTCGTGATCTCGGAATCGGGCACGTCGCCGTTCTTCTTGATCTCGGCGAGCTGGGTCTCGGTCGTATCGCCGCTCGCCTCGGTGATCTGGAGCGACACGAGCTCGCTCTTGTTGCCGACGACAGTCACCTGCTTGACGAGCTTCTTGAGCGAGTCCGCCTTCGGCGTGAGGGTCAGGGCCCACCAGTCCGCATCGCTGTACACGCCGAGCTCGAAGGCCGCCTCGAGCTCCTTGCGATCACCGCGCAAGAGCGTCGGGAACACCGTCGCGAATGCGCGCAGGTCCTTGCTCTTATCGAGCGGCACTTCTTCGGTGTGGCCCGCGCTCTTCATGCGCAGCGTCGTCGGCGTGAGCACGACTTGCTGCTTCTTCGGTGCGAGCGTCGTCCGCGAGATTCCCTTCGTCCGATCGAAGATGATCCTCCCGCTCGACCTGAGCGGCCGAGCGAGCAGGGCGACGTGCTTCTCCTCGGTGAACGTGCAGCTCATCCGGTCGAGCTTCACGTGCGCGAGCACCGGATCGGTCGCCGCGCCGTGCGCTGCCGTGCCGGTCATCAACTTCGCGGGCGGACCCGGCGCGGCAAGGGCGGGCACGCACGCGAGCACGAGTACGAGCGCGATCCGCTTCATGTGGTGCCGGTGCGCTGGACCCGGTTCGGGCCGTGCTCGTGGATCGAGGCCACCAGATCCGCGACGGTCTTGAGCTTGCGGATCCGAGCCTCGTCGAACTTGAGCCCCGTCTTCTCCTCGACGAGGACCGCGAGATCGATCGCATCGAGGCTATCGAGCTCGAGATCCTGGACCAGGCGCGCGCCGGGCTGCACCCGGTCCACGTCGAGCTGGAACAGCTCCTTCATCATGCCCTGCACCTCGTGCAGGACTTGTTCGTTCGACGGTGGCTCCATGTACGCTCGTATTGTAGCGCTGAACCGACGTAGAGTCCCGACGTGGCAGCCCGACGCCGGCGCGTTCCAGAGCAGTACCGTCAGGTGCACGCGCTCGCGTTCTCGCCGCTGTTTTTTCAGGCCGCGATGGCGGCGCGCAACATGGGCGTGCTCGCCGCGGTCCACGCCGCGAAGGACACCGGCCTCGTGCCCGCAGAGGTCGCTGCGCGAGCGAGCGTCACGCTCTACGCGGCGCGCGTGCTGCTCGAGGGCTGCCTCGCGATCCAGCTCGTCGCGCTCGAGGGCGGGCGCTACCGCCTCACGCCTGCTGGCGAGCTGTGGCTCTTCGACGAGATGACGAAGGTCAACGCAAACTTCGTCCAGGACATCTGCTACGCCGGCGCGCTCCACCTCGAGGAGAGCCTGCGCACCGGCTTGCCAGCCGGCCTCAAGGTCTTTGGCGAGTGGCCCACGATCTACGAGGGCCTCACGCAGCTGCCGCCCGCGGCACAGCAGAGCTGGTTCGACTTCGATCACTTCTACTCCGACGGCGCGTTCCCCATCGCGTTCCCGAAGGTGTTCGCGGCGCGACCCGAGCGCCTCCTCGACGTCGGCGGCAACACGGGCAAGTGGGCACTGCACTGCCTCGCCAACGATCCTGCCGTCGAGGTCACGGTCCTCGATCACCCGGGTCAGCTCGCACAGCTCCAGGCGAATGCGGTTGTCGCGGGGCTCACCGCGCATCTCCGCACGGTGCCGATGAACCTCCTCGATCACGCGCTCGCATTTCCGACCGGCTTCGACGTGGTGTGGATGAGCCAGTTCCTCGATTGCTTCGGCGAGCCCGACATCGCACAGCTGCTCCAGCGCGGGATCGCGGCGCTCGCCCCCGGTGGTCGGCTCTGCGTGATGGAAGCGTTCTGGGATCGCCAGCCCAACGATGTCGCCGAGCTCTGCCTCCAGGGCACGAGCCTCTACTTCTCGTGTATGGCCAACGGCACGAGCCGCATGTACCACTCGCAGGACTTTCTAGAGCTCATCGCCGGTGCCGGGCTGACCCTCGTCTCCGACGAGAAAATCGGCCTCAGCCACACGCTCCTGACCTGCGTGATCTAGCGGCTCGTTACTCGTCGTTGCGGACGCCGGCGGCTTGCTTGGCCTGGATAAACTCGGCGAGGTGGTTGACCGAACGGAACGCGTTGCGCGTCTCTTCGTCCTGGCTGACCTTGACGTCGTACTTGCGCGAGATCGCGGTAGCGAGCTCGAGCGCATCGATCGAATCGAGCGCGAGGCCTGCACCGAACAGCGCGTCGGTGTCGGAGATGGTCGTGGGATCGATATCCTCGAGCTGCAACGACTCGACGATCAGCTGCTTGAGCTCTTGGTGCAGGTTGCTACTCACGGCGGATCCAGCTTAGCCCAACATCTCGCGGTACCGCTGCTCGATCGCGCTGGAGAGTTCACGGCTCGGCAGGCCCATGGTCGCAGGATCGATCGTCCCGACCGGCTCGATCTTGAGGATCGCCATGTGGTCCGGGTGCTTCCAGATCGGGAGCCGCTTCGTGAGAGCTCGGGGTTCACATGTGAGCTTGATCAAGACGATCGGTACTTTCGTACGGATCGCGAGCTCGAACGCGCCGCGGTGGAAGGGATGGACGCCACCCTCACGTGGCGAGCGGGTTCCTTCAGGAAAGATCAGCACGTCGAAGCCACTGCGTAAGCGTTCTTCGCAGCCCTTGAGGACGTGGATGCCGAGAGGGATAAAGCCGGTCGCGCGGATCAAGCGGCGCAACAGGAAGTTATCCGCGAAGCCGGTTCGCGCGACCGCGACGACGTTCGGGAACAGCGAACAGATCGCGGTCGTGTCGCACAGCGAGGGATGATTGGCGATGAGGATGCGCGCGGTCGTCGCGGGCTCGCCGTGCGGGCGGATCGTGGCGTACGGACTCGTGCAGTGGTACAGGCGCAGCGAACGCATCACGAAGTGAAACAGCTTGAACCCCGCGCGCACGGACCCGAGCGTGCGCCGGATGCGCTGGTCTCGCGTGCCGGGCCAGATCATCAGCAGCGGCAGCCAGAGCCAGCCGAGCAGCACCGCGACCGTCCAGAACGCGGCGAAGCAGAACCCGACACCGAGCGCGCGCATGCCGCGATACGGCCAGTAGAGTGGTGCGGGCAGCCAGGCCTTGACCGGATAGAGCGGCGCGGCCGGCATCAGCGCGGAGCTCCCGTCGGATCGAGTGCCACGCAGCGCAGGCCCTGCGCGGCACACCGGTCGAGGATCGTCGCGAGGGCCGCGAGGGTCGGCTCGCGATCACTACCACCACCGAGGCCGGTGCCGTCGTGGAGCGTCACGATCGCGCCGGGCCCCAGGTGCGGCACGATCCGCGCGACGATCTTGTCGGCGGTCGTCCGGAGCGAATCGAGGCCACGCACCGACCACGTGACGCAGGTCAGATCGCGCGTGCGCTTCCAGCCCGACGCGAAGCTCGGCGTGCGCAGCCCCTGCGGTGGGCGAAACAAGCGCGGTGACTCGGGCACGATGCCGGCGACCACCGCGATCGCCTCGGCGATCTCGCGTTCGACGTACGCGGCACGGGCGAAGTGAAACTTCAGCGTGTGGTGCTGCGTGTGCGTGCCGATGCTGTGGCCCTCGGCGTGGATCCGGCGCACCACGTCGGGGTGGCGGGCGGCCCGCTCGCCGAGGACGAAGAACGTCGCGCGTGCACCGCGTGCGGCGAGGAGTTCGAGCAGGCGCGGCGTCCACACCGGATCGGGGCCGTCGTCGAACGTGAGCGCGACGACCGGGCCGGTGAGGTGGTGGACGACCGGCGCGAAGAACTGCGCGCTCGGCCACGCGATCGCGTATGTGAAGAAGCCGATCGTGGTGACGAGGATCGCGATCACCGCCACCACCGCCAGCGGTCTCGGCAGCACCGCGAACGCAACCAGGATCGCGAGCAGCGCGACTCCCTTGATGGCGAACGCTCGCGCCATCTCAGATCTTCTGGATCACGAGGCTGGTGTTGATCCCACCGAACGCGAACTTGTTGCAGATGATCCGCGTCAGCGGCTGGTCGCGCGCGGCACCCATCACGTAGTCGAGCGGCGCGCATTGTTCGGCGACCTGTTCGAGGTTGCGGGTCGGTGCGATCCAGCCTTCGCGCAGCATCGTGATCGCGAATGCGAGCTCGATCGCGCCACATGCCCCGAGGGTGTGACCCAGGTGACCCTTGAGCGAGCTCACGGGGATGCGCTCGCCGAACACCGCGTGCATCGCCTGGCTCTCGGCGATATCGCCGACCGAGGTCGCGGTCGCATGCGCGTTGATGTAATCGATCGCGTCGGGCGCACACTGCGCGGACGCGAGCGCGAGCTCCATCGCACCGCGCATGCCATCGCGCGAGGGGTTCGTGACGTGCGTGCCGTCGCAGTTCGTGCCGTAGCCGATAATCTCGGCGTAGATCTTCTTGCCGCTTCGCTTCGCGCGCTCGTACTCCTCGAGCACGAGCGTGCCCGCGCCCTCGCCGACGACGAGCCCGTCGCGGCGCGCGTCGAACGGGCGGGGCGTGAGCTCCGGGGTCGCGTTGAACGCCTTGCTCGCGGCGTGGAGCATGTCGAACACGGCGACGTGGCTGAAGTGGAGCTCCTCGGCGCCGCCGCACACCATCACGTCCGTGATGCCCGCCAGGATCGCCTCGTAGCCGGTCCCGATCGCCTGGCTGCCACTCACGCAGGCCGCGGCGGTGCTGATCACGCGCCCGCGAATGCCGAAGTGGACGGCGAGGTTCGCCGCGGTCGTGTGGCTCATGAACTTCAGGTACGTCGTCGCGCTGACGCCGATGAAGTCGAGGTTCTGCTTGATCAGCTTGCCGACCCACTCCTCGTTCGCCGCCGACGAGCCGTGCGTGCTGCCGTAGGCGAGCCCGAGCGTGCCGCCCGCGAGCTCTCCGGCAGAGAGGCCGGCATCCTTGACCGCGAGCTCGGTCGCGACCGTCGCGAGCTTGGCGACGCGCCCCATCGTGCGCGCGGCCTTGTGTGGAATCTCGAGCTCGGGCGGCACGTGGACCGGCGCCGCGACGCGCGGGTTGAAGTGACCGAGCCGGTCCCACTCCGGCATCGCGACGACGCCCGTCTCGTTCGCTCGCAAGCGCGCGGAGGCGGCCTCGAGATCACAGCCGAGTGGGCTGACCATGCCGATGCCCGTGACGACGACGCGCTTCATAAGCCTCCCGAGACCGAGAGCACCTGCCCGGTGATGTACGCGGATTTTTCGCTGACGATGAACGCGACGAGATCGGCGACCTCCTGGGCGGTCCCGATGCGCTTCATCGGGATGTGCTTGAGGATCTCCTCGACGGGCGCGCCCGCGATCATCTCGGTATCGATGAGGCCCGGTGCGATCGCATTGACCGTGATGCTGCGGCTCGCGAGCTCGAGCGCGAGCGCCTTGGTGGCGCCGATCAAGCCCGCCTTCGCGGCCGCGTAGTTGACCTGACCGCGATTGCCGATCACGCCGGCGATGCTCGAGATGTTGACGATCCGGCCCCACTTGCGGCGCACCATCGGCATGACGAGCGGCTGGGTGACGTGGAAGAACCCGTCGAGCGTCGTATCGACGACCCGGTGCCACGCGTCCGGCGTGAGGCCAGGGAACGGCGCATCGTGGCTCACGCCCGCGTTGTTGATCACGATGTGGATCGCGGTCTGCGCGAGCAGCGCCGCGATCGCTGCTGCACTCGCGGCCGGATCTTTGACATCGAACTGCGCGACCCACACCTGGGTGCCCGTCGCGCGGAGCTCCTCGGCCAGGGCATCGGCGGCGGCGCGCTGCTGCACGCACGTGAGCACCAGATCGTATTCGCCCGCGAGCGTGCGCGCGATCGCGGCGCCGATGCCGCGGCTCGCACCGGTGACGAGGGCAACCTTGCGCGTCATGCGAGCTCCGTCAGTGCGCCGTCCATCACCGAGAGCTCGGCGGTAACGCACACGGTCTCGCCGCGCGTGACCGAGCCCGAGAACGTCGCCATCTGTTGACCTCCGAAGGTCTTTGTCGCGGTGATCGTGAGCACGTCACCGACCGTGAAGCGGTCGACCGCGAACGTGACCTCGCGACAGCCGAGCAGCAGCCCGACCTGCACCGGCCGCGCGCCGGTCGTCGCGGTCACGCCGGCGAGCACCGCGCACGCCTGCGCGATGAACTCGATCATCGCGCTCGGATGCACGATGCCATCACGCGCGAACACGCAGGCAGGGCGGATCACGGCGCGGCACACGATCCGCTGGTCGACGATGACCTCGAGGATGTCCTCGATCAACAGCATCGGCGGGCGATGCGGGAGGTACGAGGCGACCGGGCCGAGCTCCCTCACGCGAGCTCCAGCTGGAGGCCCGAGGCTGCGCTGATCCGACCGAGCGCCTGGACCCACGGCACGCCGCGCGTGATCGCATCGACCGTGGTCGCGAGCGTTTGCACGATCCCGTCCGCGTGGCTGCTCGGGGTCATCGCGAGCCGCGTCGTGCCGCCCGCGCGCAAGAGGAACGCCGCCGCGACGCCGGTCGTCTCGGCGGGGCCGTGGAACACCGCGGGTACCGGCTCGTCAGCGATCACGAGCATCACGGTGCGCTGCTCGGCAGAGGCGAGCAGGACCGCCTCGAGCCAGCCAGCCGCGATCGCGTTGGTGCCGGTGATCGTGGTCGTGGGCTGCATGCTCTGCGCCGCGACCGAGTACACGCCCGAGGGCGAGTTGTGGACGCTCAGTGCGAAGGCCGCCGAGCTCACGAGTTGGTGGTCGCGGAAATCCGTGATCATCTTCTCGGCCGCCGCGATCTCGCCGTGCGTCGTCGCGAACACGCAGATCGGTTGGTCCGCGGCCAGCGCGCCGCACACCTCGAGCGTCATCTGCGTGACCAGGCTCGTGAACCGCCGGTTGCGACCGGTGACCATCGGGAACGTCGGCACGGTGAACGCGCGCTCGATCCCGAGCAGGGCCTCGGCCGCCGAGGCGTGATGCGTCGAGAAGAAGCTCGCGCCGAGGATCGTCACCGGGCCGATCACGCCGACACCACCACGCTCGCATTCGAGCCACCAAAGCCAAACGCGTTGATCAACACGTGCTCGAGCTTCATCGCGGTCCGCTCCGTCACGAGGTGGACCGCGAGCGCTGCGTCGACCGGTTGCGCGCGCAGGCTCGGCGAGATTGCCTGGCGCTTGAGCGACTCGAGCGCGAGCACGAGCGCGGTCAGCCCCGCCGAGCCAAGCGTGTGACCGGTGAGGCTCTTGGTCGCGGTGACCGGCACCGCGCGCTCGAACACGCGGTTGATCGCGAGTGCCTCGGCCGCATCGTTGAGCTTGGTGCCCGTGCCGTGGGCGCTGACCATGCCGATCTGATCGGGCGAGAGGCCAGCGCGCTCGAGCGCCTGGCGCATCGCGAGCTGACCGCCGAGGCCCTCGGGATGCGGGCTCGTATGATGGAACGCATCGCTCGCCGCGCCGACCCCGGCGATCGTCGCGAACCCGTGAGCCTGCCCGCGCTCGATCAGGATGAACGCCGATCCTTCCGCGAGCGTGATGCCCGCGCGCTGCGCCGAAAACGGTGCCGTCGGGGTCGGAGCGAGCAGGCCCAGGCTCTGAAACCCGAAGATCGTCGTCCGGCACAGCGAGTCCGCGCTGCCGACGACGGCTGCATCGGCGAGGCCCGCATCGATCAGCCGCAGCGCCGAGGCGAGCGCCTTGAAGCTCGACGAGCAGGCGGTCGAGACCGTGATCTGGATGCCGGTGATGCCGAGCAGCTTGGTGATCTGGGCGCTCGTCACATCGATGCCGTGGTTCGCGTAGCTGTACGCGGCCGTCGCGGGCATGTGCGCACTCGGCGCGAGCGCTCGCTCGGTCTCTTCGAGGCCACCGGTCGAGCTCGCGAACAGATACGCGACCCGATCCGCACCCCAGCGCGAGACCGCCGCGCGGACCGCGGGCTCGATCGCGCGGACCGCGGGCAGCGCGACGCCGGCGAGCCGTGTCGGTTCGGCGATCGGCATCACGCCGAGCGACGTCGTGAACGGAAACTCGGCGTACGCGCTCGCGGGCGAGAAGCCATCGCGGCCCGCGAACACGCGCTCGAGCGCGGCCTCACCTACCCCGAGGCAGTTCGCGATCGCAGCGCCGGTGACCGCGTAGTGCGTCATGCAACGCTCTCTGGCTCGACGCGGGTGACACTGCCATCACGACACATCGCAGCGAGCGCGCGGAGCCGACGGCTCGAGTGCTGACCGGTGTACGGGTTCGCGGCGTCCCACGCGTAGCCCGCGAGGACCGAGCAGATCATCGCGTGGATCTGCGGCTGCTTTGCGGGATAGAAGATCACGTCCTGCAGACTGCCGTCATACCAGCCTCGGACGAACGTGCGGAACGTCTCCACGCCGAACATCAGTGGCTCCGCGAATTCGCGCTGCCAGTCGACCGCGGTGCCCTGGAGCTGGCGATCGAGCACGCCGGCTGCGAGCTTTGCCGAGTGCAATGCGATCGTGACGCCCGACGAGAACACCGGATCGAGGAACTCGGCTGCATTGCCGAGCAGCGCGAAGCCCGGGCCGTGCAGGGTCTTGACGTTCGCCGCGTACCCGATCAGCTCGCCGACCGGGCGGATCGTCTGCGCGCTCGCGACGAGCGCGTGCAGCTTCGGTTCGGCCGCGATCAGCTGCCAGTACTGTTCTTCGTCACTACCGGTCAGGGCCGCCATGTGCTCGCGCGTCGCGACGATGCCGAGCGAGCTCGTGCCATTCGGAAACGGGATCAACCACGACCACACATCGCGATGCGAGGGGTTGATACCGATCCGGATCTTCTGCCGATCGAACGTGCCAGCCGCGATCCCGTCGTGCACGTGACAGAACCGCGCCGCGCGGACGGGAAAGTCCGAAGGCTTTTCGAGCTCAAGCAGCCGCGCGAGGACGCGCCCGAACCCACTCGCGTCGAGGACGAACCTCGGGCGATGAGTCTCGAGCTCGCCGCTCTCGGTCTTCGCGGTCACGACCGGGGTCGCGCCGCTGACATCGATCGCGGTGATCTCGACGCCGTAGCGCACGCTCGCACCGAGCTTCTCGGCTTCGCGCGCGAGCAGCTGATCGAACTCGGCGCGCACGACCTGGAACGTGAAGCCGAGGCCAGGGCTGAACTTCGTCGCGAAGTTGAACTCGGAGCTGTCGTCGGCGGAGACGAACGTCGCACCGTTCTTGTACTGGAAGTTGCCGGCGATCACCGCGTCGAGGAGCCCGGCCTCCTGCAACAGCTGCGCGGTGTACGCGAGCAAGCTCTCGCCGATCGAGAAGCGTGGAAAGTGTTGACGTTCGAGCACCGAGACGCGATAGCCCCGGCGCGCGAGCAACACGGCCGCGACCGAACCCGACGGACCCGCACCGATGATGAGAACGTCGGGATCCACGACTACCCGTTCGGCGGCGGCGGTTGCGGTAGCTCGTCGCCGATCAGCGCGTGACCGAAGGCGTCGTCGGTGACGAGCTGTTCGGCGACCTCGGCGAGCGCGTTCGAGAGCGCCTCGTTGAAGTTCTCCGCGCTATGCGTGCGGCCCCAGCGCTTGCTCGTCCCGGTGTAGACCTTCGACCACGCGGCCCCGCCGCGATGCACGATCGCGCGCACGCTGACGGTACCCGCGAACGTGCCGCCCTCGACGACCTTGTACTCGAGCAACTCGGCCTCGAGCGAGGCGACCGGCGCCTCGCGCAATCGCGCGCCGCTCTGCATCAAGATCTCGCCGAGCTTGGCGCCGGCAAACGCCGCGACGTTATCGCGCGTGTGGACGACGGTGCTGTCGTCATCGTAGCCACCCACCGCGGTCGGATCGGGGCGAACATCGCGCAGCACGAAGCTGAACGGAGCGGCCGCGAAGCCCTCTTGCACCATGCTGTTCGCCTTCGGCGAATCGGTCACCCCGCGCCATGACAGCGCGAGCGTCGAAGGGGGTGCGCTGTGACACGCCGCCGTCACCACCAGAGCCAGACCGAGCAGTCGCATGAGGCAAGCCATACCATGACACCCCCGCGATTTCGCAGTCGAATCCGGTGCCGGCCGGATCCGCGTTCGACCCCGAGCGGCCCTCGCGTCAGCGGTCGTCCCGAGTGCCACGTGGTGCGGCGCAAATCACGGTGCTGTGGGCGGCTGATCGGGTGCTGGCGTCGCCGCGGCCTCGGGTGCGCAGGCGTCCATTTCGGCCTGACAGCTCGCACGCATGCAGTCTTCGTTCATGCAGAAGTTTCTCTGACCGCACGAGATCGCCGCGTTGTGTTGGGCCTGCGCGTCGGGCGTGCCGTGCGCGGTACACTCGTCGAGACAGGCGGGCGCGGTGCAGGCCTTGTCACAGTCCTCGACGATCTGCTTGCACGTCCACGTGCCGCCGGTGTCCTTGACCTCGGGACGTTGCTGAGTCCCGGTGATGCTCGAGATGCACGCACCCAGAAGAACGACGCATGCCAGCGCTCGGCTCATGCCGCGATCATACGCGAGCTAGAGCTTGTTCAGCTTCGCGAGCGCCTTCTTCACGGAGGCGGGGTGCTTGCGAAAGCCGAACCAGGGATCGCCGGTCGCATCGCGGCGCGCCTGGAAATCGCGCAGGCGGATGCCGTTCGGCCGCAGCTCCGGATCGTCGATCTCGTTCCAGGTCAGCGGCGCCGAGATCGGTGCGCCGGGACGCGGCCGCAGCGAGTAGGGCGCGACGAACGTGGCACCCTCGACATTGCGCCCGGTATCGAAGAACAGGCGGCCCTTGCGATCCTTCTTGTAGAACTCGGTGGTGACGAGCGCGGGGTAGCGATCGCAGATCCGCTTCGTGATGCCGCTGACCAGCTCGCGAACTTCGTCGTAGGTCGATTTGCCATCGGTCGGCACGACGACGTGGAGGCCCTTCGATCCGGTGGTCTTCACGAACGCGGGCACGCGGATCTCGTCGAGTAGATCGTGCAGGACGCGCGCGACCTGGCGCACCATGTCGAAGCTCTGGTCGTCGGGCGGATCTAGATCGAACACGATCTCGTCGGGCTGATGCGGTGTGGCGGCGTGGCTCGTCCAGATGTGGAACGCGACGCCGCCCTGGTTCGCGAAGTAGACCAGCGCTGCCTGCGAGTTGCAGATCGGATACTCGACGACGGTCTTGGTGCCGAGCTCCGCGCGCTCGATCCACGCGGGATAGTGCTTCTGCGCGTGCTTCTGCATGAAGCCGCCACCGTCGATGCTCTTGGTGAACCGCTCCATCGAGAGCGCGCGATCACGCAGCTCGGGCACCATCAGATCGGCCACCGCCGCGTAGTAATCGATCACGTCGCGCTTCGTGATACCGAGATCCGGAAACACGATGCGCTCGGTATTCGTGAGCGCGACCGTGACATCGCCGAACACCAGCTCGCCGGTCTTCGCCATCAGTCCGCGGAGACCGAGGCCAGGGCGGTGAGCTCGCCTTGATCGAAGAACAAGCGTTCGCAGCCGTCGCACCAGTCGTATTCGACATCGCCCGCGCCGCGCAGCGCGATCATCTCGCGGTTGCACTCGTAGCAGTGGGCGGGGGTGGTGCGGCGCTGATGCGTCGCGACGATGCCGCCATCGATCACGTGCTCGAGCTGGAGTTGCTCGACGACCTCGGTCTCGCCTTTATCGAGGACGACTCCGCCACAGCCCCGGCAGCGATCGATCTCGACCTCTTGGACGACGGAGACCTTCATCTCGCTCGCGCAGGCGGGACACTTCATGACCCGATCGTAAGCGATCTGTCGCGGATCTTTGCTATCACCGAGGCATGAAGAACCTCGTGATGGTCGTGGGAATCGCGGTGCTGGCGGTCGCGGGCTGGCGGTGGCATTCGTCGGCGGACGTCGCCCTGAAAGGTAGCCAGCTCGTCACCGACCGGCTGTGGATCGATCACCTCCCGAAAGATGCGCGCGAGAAGTTCGACGTGTTCGCGGTCGTGACCCGCGAGAAGCTCTGCTTCTTCGAGAACCGCTCGCGCTGGCAGATGGCGATGGATGTGTGCCGCTACCAGCTCGTCGGCGGCGAGCTCCGGACCGTGTTCCCGCAGACCGAGACGAACGAGATCTACAAGGTCGCGGCGGCGCCGTGCAGCACGAACGGGTTCGATTACTGCCTCGAGATGTCGGGCGGCACGCACGGCGCGAGGAAGTACTACTCGATGAAGAGCTGGGTGATCCGGACAGGTTCGCCCGGCCCGATCGACGCCCAGATCGATTCGATCACACCGTAAGTCTGCTATTGGTTCCGCAGATGGTAGTCCTCGGCGATTGGCTCGCGGCGCAGCCGTTCTCGCTCGCGATGTCGAGCGGCTTCTTCTCGTTCTACGCGCACACCGGCATGCTCGATTCGCTGACCGGACGTGGGCTCTGGCCGCAGCTCGTCGCGGGCTCGAGTGCCGGTGCGCTCGTCGGTGCGTGTTGGGCCGCGGGGCTCGAGATGCCGGCGCTCGCCGAGATCCTCGTCGCGATGCAGCGCCGCGATTTCTGGGATCCCGCGCTTGGCGCGGGCTTGCTCGCGGGCAAGAAGTTCGATCGCATGTTGCGCGACATGCTGCCGGTCGCGCAGGTCGAACGCGGCCGCGTGCCGGTGAAGATCAGCGTGTTCGACATCTCGACGCGGTCCACGCGCGTGATCTCGTCGGGCGATCTATCGCCGGCGATCCGTGCGTCGTGTGCGGTGCCGGGCCTGTTCCATCCGGTGTGGATCGATCAGCGTGCGTACTGGGACGGCGGTATCCTCGATCGCCCGGGCCTCGAAGGCGTGCCTGCCGGCGAGCGCGTGCTGTTCCACCACATCGCCTCGAAGTCTCCGTGGCGCCGCAAGGCGCTCGCGCTACCGCGCCGCCCGAACATGGTGACGCTCGTGATCGACGACCTGCCACGGTCGGGTCCGTTCAAGCTCGAGGCCGGGCGCCAGGCGCTCGAGCTCGCGCGGATCGCGACCGAGCGTGCGCTCGCGCAACCGATCGTCGACGACGTCGTGCGGATCTCGGCGCGCCAGAGCCCGGGTTAGATCCCGCGTGCCCGGAGAAGTGCTTCGATCTCGGGCCGTCGCGCCTCGAGCTCTTCGGGATCCTTGACCGGCAAGAACCGCGCGCGCGGGACCTCGAGGAAGTGGCTCGGCACGAAGGCGGTGAGCTGGCCGACCAGCCGCTCGAACTGGATCACCGTCGCATTCTCGAGCTTCTTCTCGACCCGAAAGAACGTCAGCTCGAGGTCGTCGCGATCGATCGCCTCGGCATCGAACGCGAAGGTGTTCGTGTTGAACAGCGGCAGCGAGTCCTGATCGAAGAACTGCGGGAACCGGAACGATTCGATGATCTGCGCGACCCCATCGACGCGCGCCGGCGCGCCACCGCGATCACCGGGCTCCTTGCGCACGACCTCGGCCGTGATCTTCGCACCGCTCGCGAGGTGCGCGCCGATCACGAGCGGATCGAGCGTGGCCGCGAGGTTGTCCACGTTCGACATGTACAGCAGCTGACCGCCGCGCGCTCGGAACGCTGCGAGCACGCCCCCGAGCCGCAACGCCGTGACCAGATCGCCGTGCCCGGTCGCGTACGGCGAGGGCTTGCCGTCCTCGACATGGAGCTCGCCCTTCGAGGTGAGCCGCAACGACACCAGCTGCGGAAAGCACGTGACGCCTTCGAGCCCTTCGTCGACGATCTGCTTCTCGATCCGGTCGTGCGTCGCCGCGCTCGTCATCACGTAGATCGGTGCGCGCGGCGCGACGCTGCGCACGTCCGCGACCTTGATCGCGAGGAACGATTTGCCGCCGGTGACCGGCACCGAGGCCTTCACCACACCACCGAACCGCGTCGCCATGCCACCCGCGAGGATCACGACGCCGACCGAGCCACGCGCGATCGCTTGCTTGCCGCGCAGCACGAGCCGGTCGTATTCGATGGTGCCTGGCGGAGGTAGCGTGCTCGTATCGCTCGCGGCGAGCGCCGCGATCTCGCCCGCGATCACCGTCGATTCTTGGTTCGCGGCGCGCGCGGCAAAGGCGGCGAGCTGCGCCTCATCGAACCCGAACCGCTCGAGCTCCTTGCGCACCGCTGCGTCGATCTTGAACGGCGAGGGCGCCTTGGCCTTCTCGGGCGGCTTCGGGAGGTCGGCGACGGGCTGCTGATCCTCGGGGGGCGCGATCTCTGCCATGCGGGCAGCCTACTCGCGAAGCTGGTCCATGTCGTGGCGAGCCAGGCTCCCAGTGGTCCCCAGCGCTTCGTGAACCTTGCGGAGCAAGAGGTCCGGCGTGAACGGCTTCTGCAGGAAGAACGTACCCGCATCGAGCACACCGTGCTGGATGATCGCATCGGTGTACCCGGAGAGGTAGACCACCTTCATCGCGGGCCGCGTCAGCGCGAGCTCTTCGGCGAGCTTTCTACCGCTCATCCTCGGCATCACGACATCGGTCAGCAAGAGGTCGATCGCGGGTGCGTAGCTCTTCGCGATCAGGAACGCCTCGCCGGCATTCGACGACTCCAGCACCGTATAGCCGCTGCGACGAAGGATCGAACATGCGACCGTCCTGACCTGCGCTTCGTCCTCGACGAGCAAGATCGTCTCGTGCCCACGCGCCGTGGTAGCTGCCGCTTCCACGAACGTGATGATGGGCACCTGATTCGTGCGCGGGATGTAGATCGAAAACCTCGTGCCCTTGCCGAGCTCGCTGGCGACATCGACGTAGCCACTACTCTGCTCGACGATGCCAAACACCGTCGAGAGGCCAAGCCCGGTGCCCTTGCCGAGCATCTTGGTGGTGAAGAACGGCTCGAAGATCCGCGTGGCCGTCACGTCGTCCATCCCCGAACCGGTATCGGTCACCGACATCACGACGTAGTCGCCCGGTGGAATGACCACGCGTGCCGTCACGCGTGCGGCCTCGAGCTGGACGTCGGCGATCCCGATCGTGAGCTCACCACCATCAGGCATCGCGTCACGCGCGTTGACCGTCAGGTTCATCACGACCTGCTCGATCTGGCCCGGATCGACGAGCACCTGGCCGTTGGTATGCGTGGCGACGATCGTCAGCACCACGTCCTCGCCCAGCATGCGGCGCAGCATCAGCTCGAGCGGCAACACGATCTTCTGGAGCTCGATGACGCGCGGCTGGAGCACCTGCTGCCGGCTGAAGGCCAGCAACTGGCGGGTCAACCCGGCCGCCTGTTTGCCGGCTTGAACGATCTGCGCCATATCCTCGCGGAGGCGATCCTCGGGCGGGAGGTCGCCGAGGGCGAGCTCGGCGTAGCTGAGGATCACGGACAAGAGGTTGTTGAAGTCGTGCGCGACGCCGCCGGCGAGGCGCCCGACCGCCTCCATCTTCTGGCCCTGCCGCAATTGATTCTCGGCCTGATGCAGCTCGCTCTCGGCCTTCTGCCGCTTGGCGTCGGCATCGCGCTCCGCGGTGACATCGCGGATCAGGGCGACCACGCCTTCGAACTGACCCTCGCGATCGAAGAGCGGATTCGCCTGGATCGAGGTCTGGACGTCCGTGCCATCGAGCCGACGAAGCGTGAAGTCGCTGCGATCGGAGACCCCGTGGCGGCGACTCGCCGTACGCTCCGCCGCGAGCGCGCGCATCGACGGATCGATGAACGCGAACACGGATCGACCGATGGCCTCGGTGACCGTGCAGCCGAGCATCTCGGCCATCTTCGAGTTAACGAACGTGGTGATGTCGTTCGCGTCGTACAGCCAGATTCCGTCGGAGGTGTTCTCGACGATCCGGCGGTAGCGCAGCTCGCTCTCGAGCAGCGCGACGACCGCTTCGTGGCGCTCGGTGACATCCTGGATCGTGCCTCGCACCGTGGTGGGCGGCCCGACGCCGCGGCGATCCGCGACCATCTTCGCGCGGATCCAGCGAACGCGCCGATCGGGCCACAGCACGCGATACTCGAGCTCGATCGAATCACCACCGGCGAGCATCTCGGGCAACGCGCGCTTCACCCGCGCCACATCTGCGGGGTGGATGCACGCGAGCAGCACGTCCTTGGTCATCGGCCCACCCACCGGTAAACCGAAGATCCGGTAGCACTCGTTCGACCAGCCGATCTGATCCGAATCGATGCCGGCCCACCAGCTACCGAGCTGTGCGATCGCCTGCGCCTCGTCGAGCGCATCGCGGCTCGAGCGCAGCTCGGTAGTCGCGCGGCTCAGCGCCTCCTCGGCCGCGACTCGCGCCGAGACATCGCGCAGCACCCAGAGGTGCTTGCCGGGCAGCACGTTCGGCTTGGCACCCATCTCGACCGTACGCCGGGTCCCATCGCGGAGCGTGAACACCGTCAGCCCATCTCGATCGAGCTGCGTGAAGGTCGCGAAGCTGCACTCGCGGAGCTCGGTCGACGTGAGGCCGAACAACACGCTCGCGGCAGGATTCGAATCGATGAATCGCCCGGTGTCGTCGGAGACGAGGAGCGCCGTCAAGAGACTGTCGAAGACCGCTCGCATGAGGTGCGAAGGCGCCTGGTCGATCTCGCCGATAGTGTCGCCAGCCATGCCGATCCCCGCGCTCTGATAACACGCGCATGTGGACGCAGGCGGAGAGACTCTCACGTCGAGCATGCGTAAATATACGTAGCCGAGCTGCGTGACTCGATTCGCGAACGCGCTACGAGTGGCTGATGCCCGGTGGCGCCGCAGCGGTCGCAGGCGCGGGGAGCTCGGCGCTCGTGCTGCGCTGGATCACGCCCAGGCCGTCCTGGGGCGAAGGAAGCGCCAGGTACATCAAGCGCTTCACCTCGCGTCGTCCGCGCGTCACGGTATCGAGCACGAGCCCGACCGCCAGGCTGAGGAAGGCGAGCAGCATCATCGTCGACGACAGGATCGCGGTCGGGAACCGCGGCACCAGGCCGGTCTCGAAGTACGTGACGAACACCGGGATCGAGAGCCCGACCGCGAGGAGCGCGAGCAGCAGCGTCATCCAGGAGAAGAACGCGAGTGGCCGCTCGTTCTTGAACAGCGTCAGCATCACGCGCAGGATCCGCACGCCATCGCGATAGGTGTTGAGCTTGCTCTCCGAACCGGCGGGCCGTTCGAAGTAGTCGGTCTCGATCTCGGCGACCGGGAGGTTCAGCGTGAGCGCATGGACCGTGAGCTCGGTCTCGATCTCGAAGCCGGCGGACAGCGCGGGGAACGACTTCGC
Organism: Kofleriaceae bacterium; assembly: GCA_025357755.1. Taxonomy (GTDB): domain Bacteria; phylum Myxococcota_A; class Polyangia; order Haliangiales; family Haliangiaceae; genus JABFXX01. The sequence goes on from JANXOP010000163.1 coordinate 20,732, forward strand.
GTAACGCCGCGAGAACGCGCGATAGCCCGAGAGAATATCGGTGAAGCGCTGGCCGAACAGCCGCGCGAGGAAGCCCGTGAGCATGCGATTGCCGAGCACGTGACCGGGCCGATACGCCTCCTTGGCCTTGTGGATGCGCTTGCCGACGACCATGTCGAGGTTCTGGTCGACGAGCATGTCGATCATCGTCCGGGCCGCGGTCGGATCGTACGTCGTGTCTCCGTCGGTCATCAGGTAGATGTCGGCATCGATGTCCGCGAACATCCGGCGCACGACGTTGCCCTTGCCCTGGAGATTTTCAGAGCGCACCACCGCACCCGCTTGCCGCGCGCGCTCGATCGTCTTGTCCTTCGAGTTGTTGTCGTAGACGTAGATCGTCGCTTCGGGGAGCGCCGCCGCGAAGCCGCGGACGGTGTCGCCGATCGCGACCTCCTCGTTGTAACAAGGGATCAAGACCGCGATGCGAGGACGACGCGACACCATGCGAGCGCGCCGAACGTAAGCCTTGTCTGGTGACTAGTGCTACGGTTTCGAGCGTGAAGCTCGGCATTTCTATCGTGGTGCTGGGGCTTTGCACGCTCGCGAACGCCGCACCGCCCGAACCGACCGGTCCCCATCCGAGGATGATCCTCGACAAGGACCTGCGGGCGGCCTGGCGCACCCAGGCCAGCGCCGAGCACGGCCCGGTCATCGGCTCGATCAAGTTGTGCGCCCGCGCACGCGAGACCCACGAGTACGATCACGGTGTCTATCACGGATCGGAATGGGCCAAGGTGCTCCAGGGCTGCCTCGTGGCCTGGGCCGCGACCGACAACCAGGCTGACGCCGCGACCGCGATCAAGTTCTTCACCGCGCTGCTCGATGATCACGACCTGATCGGCGATGGCAAAGGTGGCGACACCGCCGTGCGCCACGACGATGGCTACCCGATCCGCATGGTCGGTCCCTACACCGCGATCGCGTACGACTGGCTCCACGATCGGATGCCACCCGCGCTCCGCGATCGGACGCGCGCGCGGTGGAAGGCGTGGCTGGATTGGTGGCGCGTCAATGGCTATCGCCACGACGGGCCGGGCACGAACTATCACGCCGGCTATCTGGTCGCGGCGACCGCGATCACGATCGCGCAGGCGGGCGACGGCGAGAACAAGGAGCTGTGGCACGAGGTCGCCGACAAGATGTGGGGTAAGGACATGGCGGGCGCGTTCAGCGACGACGGTCTGCTCGCGGGCGGCGCGTGGCCCGAGGGTTGGCAGTACGGTCCGCTCTCGGTCGCCGAGATCGCGATCGGCGCACGCATGATGCGCGACGCGGGCGTGCCGGTGAGCACCGCGCGCTGGCTCGATCAGGTGCTGCGTGTCCACGTCTACGGCCTCACGCCGAGCGACGGCGTGTTCGCGGGCGGCGATGCCGATGACGAAGAACACGGCTACATCAAGACCGGGGTGCTCACGCTCGATGCGATCGCGCTCGGCGATGCCTCCGACGACGATCGGCGCTGGGCGCGCGGCGAGCTCTCGCGCTTGCAGCTCGTCGATGTCGACTGGTTGCTCTACGATGCCCTCGCTGGTGTCGGCGACAAGCCGGTGCTGCCACCGCGCCAGCTGTGGCCGACCTGGTACGTCGCCAAGGCGGTGCGCACGGTGTTCGCGCGCACGAACTGGAGCCCCGATGCGATCTGGTTCGTCGCGCAGTGCGCGCCCGTGCTCGAGGTCGATCACCGGCAGGCCAATGCCGGCAACTTCGTGCTCAGCCGCGGCAAGGATGACCTCATCATCGATCCGTCGCCGTATGGCTCGCAGTCGACGTTGACCAGCAACGCGCCAACGGTGCGCTCGCCGCAACTGCCGAAGGACTACCAGCCGAGCCAGGGCTTCTGGGGCGAGAAGACGGGCTTCGAGTGGGTCACGCAACGCGCGAGCGGGGTCGTCGCGGCGCGCTGCAACTACGCCGAGCAGTACAAGTTCCAGGATCGTCCGACCGATATCGACAGCGCCTCGCGCGACTTCGTCCTCGTCCCGAGCACCGATGGCAAGGATGCCGCGCTCGTCGTGATCGATCGCGCCGAGACGGGTGGCGCCGATCGCGAGATGCACTTGCGATTTCGCACGCCAGGCAAGCTCGCGCTCGCGGGTGCGACGGCGAGTGCGACGATCGGCTCGAGCAAGCTCGCGATCACCGTGCTCGGTCAGTCCTCGGGCTCGCCGACGACCGCCGCGAACACGCTGAAGGATTGCTTCGCCGCGGGCACCGTGCGCGGTCAGTGCGACGCCGCGCGCGTCCCTGTCACCGAGGATCGCATCGAGCTGGCCGGTCCTTCGCCGCGCGCGGTACACGTGATCTCCGCGACCGCGGGCGCACCGATCACCGCGACGGCGATCCAGGGCAGCGGTTGGACCGGTGTCCAGCTGAAGTTGCGCGATGCAACCGTGGTCTGGCCGACCAAGCAGGCCGACTTCACGTACACCGCACCGCCCGGCCTTCACGTCGTGCTCGATGCGGCCTCCGCGACCGGCAAGCCCGCCGGGAGCGCCTGCCTCGTCGACATCAAGCGTGGATCGCGAGCCCTCGTCCTCGCCCTCGATGCCCAGTGCACGGTGACGCAGGATGCGGAGGCGGTCTCGGCGTCGGTGACGCCCATCGCGGTCCAGCACCCTGTCGCACATACCCGATCGGCCAGGGGAGGCTGCTGTGGCACGCAGTCCGGGCCGGGGTCCCCTGCGCTGACCGGTGCCCTTGTCCTCGGGCTCTTGAAGTGGCCGCGTCGTCGGAGAATAGCGAAGAAGAGTTAACAAGACAGACTTGTCTGCCTAATCATCTTCTCAGTTCATAACTTCAGGGCAGACTGGGCCTGCAGTCATGTGGATCGTCAAGATCGCCCTACGGCGCCCGTACACGTTCGTCGTCATGGCGATCCTGATCGCTCTTGGCGGCCTCTCGACCATCACCGGCCTCGGCGGAAAGAAGATGCCTACCGATATCTTCCCGTCGATCGATATCCCCGTGATCTCCGTGATCTGGCAGTACGGTGGACTGCCTCCCGAGGACATGGAGAAGCGGATCACGAACGGCTTCGAGCGCTTCCTGACCACGATCGTCAGCGACATCGATCACGTCGAATCGCAGACGCTCACCGGTAACTCGATCATCAAGATCTATCTGCAACCCGGCGCCGACGTGCCGCAGGCGATCGCGCAGACCACCGCGATCTCGCAGACCGCCATCCGCTCGATGCCACCCGGCGCGATCCCGCCGCTGATCCTGCGCTACTCGGCGACGAGCGTGCCGATCATGATGCTCGCGCTCGAGACCGATACGCTGAGCGAGCAGCAGCTGTTCGATTACGGCATCAACTTCATCCGCGCCGAGATCGCGACCATCCCGGGCGCGCAGATTCCGTATCCCTATGGCGGCAAGCAGCGCCAGATCATGGTCGATATCGATCCGGCACGCCTCCACGGCGCGGGCATCTCGCCGCGCGATGTCAACACGGCGCTGTCGAACCAGAACGTGATCCTGCCCTCGGGGACCGCGAAGCTCGGCAACAACGAGTACCCCATCATCATGTCGTCGACGCCGGAGACGCTCGAGGAGATCGGCGGCCTGCCGATCAAGACCGTCGATGGCCGCACGCTCTACATCCGCGATGTCGCGAGCGTGCGCGACGGTGCATCGCCCCAGACCAACATGGTCCATGTCGCCGGCCGGCGCTCGGTGCTGATGCCGATCCTCAAGAACGGTGACGCCTCGACGCTCGATGTCACCGATGCCGTGAAGGAGACGATCCCGCGCGCGCTCGAGCGCTTGCCCAAAGAAGCGCGCGGCCACCTCTCGGTCAAGCTGCTGTTCGATCAGTCGTTGTTCGTTCGCAACTCGATCAGCAACGTGCTTCACGAGGGCCTGATTGCGGCCGGCCTCACGGCCCTGATGATCCTGATCTTCCTCGGCAGCTGGCGCTCGACGATCGTGGTCATCACGAGCATCCCGCTCGCGATCTTCTTCTCGATCCTCATGCTGCACGCGCTCGGTCAGACGCTCAACGTGATGACGCTCGGCGGCCTCGCGCTCGCGGTCGGCATCCTGGTCGACGATGCGACCGTCGAGATCGAGAACATCCATCGCAACATCGGCCACCACAAGCCCTTCGTGCGCGCGATCCTCGATGGCGCGCAGCAGATCGCGGTACCGGCATTCGTCTCGATGCTCTGCATCTGCATCGTGTTCTTGCCGATCTCGTTCCTCACCGGCGCGGCCAAGTCGCTGTTCGTGCCGCTCGGGCTCGCGGTCGTCTGCGCGATGGTGATGTCGTACATCCTGTCGCGCACGATCGTGCCGGTGATGATCCGGTTCCTGCTCGAGCAGGAAGCGAAGAATCATCACAACCCGAACAAGTTCATCAAGTGGTTCGACGCGGGCTTCGCGCGGCTCCGCACGCGCTACGGCCGCTTGCTCGCGTACTTCCTCGATCACCGGTGGTTCCTGATCCTGACGTTCGGCGTGTTCGTCGTCGCGTCGCTGTCGCTGACCCCACTGCTCGGCAAGGACTTCTTCCCGAATGTCGATGCCGGCCTCATGAAGCTCCACGTTCGCGGGCCGCCGGGGATGCGCATCGAGGAGACCGAGAAGCGGCTGTTCGCGATCGAGCGGACGATCCGTCAGATCATCCCGGCGGACGAGCTCGATACGATGCTCGATATCGTCGGGCAGCCGTACTCCTCGATCAACCTCTCGCTCTCGGAGGGCGCCTTGATCTCGCCCGCCGATGCGCAGATCTACGTCGCGCTCACCAAGGATCACGCACCGACGGCCCAGTACGTCCGCGGCATCCGCGAGGCGCTCGCCAAGAACTACCCCGAAACCACGTTCTTCTTCCTCGCGCCGGACATCACGACCCAGGTGTTGAACTTCGGCCTCGCGGCCCCGATCGATGTCTCCGTCGTCGGTCCGATCGGTAGCGAGGACAAGACCTTGGAGTTCGCGACCACCATGATGGGGAAGATCCAGAAGGTCACGGGCACCGCCGATGTCCACCTCGCGCAGGTCAACAAGGTGCCGCAGATCAAGGTCTCCATCGATCGCACGATGGCGCAGCAAGCGGGCCTGACTCAGCGCGATGTCGCGAGCGATCTGCTGATCTCGCTGTCGTCGAGCGGTCAGGTCTCGCCGAGCTACTGGATCGACAAGCGCGGCGTGCAGTACCTCGTCGCGGTCCAGACGCCCCAGTACCAGATCGATACCGTCGACGCGATGCGCGCGACCCCGATCTCGACGGCGAACGGCAAGCCGCAGACCTTCGGCAACCTCGCGACCGTCCAGCGCATCACCGGCGCCGCGAACATCACCCACCTCAACGTCGCTCGGACGTTCGACATCCTCGCGAACGTCGACAACTCGGATCTCGGCTCGGTCGCGACCCAGGTCCGCGCGATCATGGCCGACATGATGAAGCACGCACCTCCAGGCGTGCGCGTCCAGCTCAAGGGCCAGGCCGAATCGATGGACACCTCGTTCGGTGGCCTCGAGAGCGGCCTCGTCGTCGCGATCCTCCTGGTCTACATGCTCCTCGTCGTCAACTTCCAGTCGTGGCTCGATCCGTTCATCATCTTGATGGCCCTGCCGGGCGCGCTCGCGGGCATCGTGTGGTTGCTGTTCCTGAGTGGCACCACGCTCTCGGTGCCCGCGCTGATCGGCGCGATCATGTGCGTCGGTGTCGCGACCGCGAACAGCGTGCTGGTCGTGTCGTTCGCGAACGAGCAGCGCAAGTTCGGGCGCGATGCGCGCCACGCCGCGCTCGCGGCCGGCATGACCCGGCTGCGTCCCGTGATGATGACCGCGCTCGCGATGATCTTCGGCATGCTGCCGATGGCGACCGGCCTCGGTGAAGGCGGCGAGCAAAACGCCCCGCTCGGCCGCGCGGTGATCGGCGGCCTCGCGTTGGCGACGATCACGACCCTGTTCTTCGTTCCCGTCATGTACAGCTTGTTGCGCAAGACTCCGCCGCGCACCGAGGAAAACCTATGAGCGCGACAGAAACTCATCCCGACCGGCTCGATAACCAAGCGCAGGACACGCCCGAGGATCTCGGCTTCGAGCTCCCGGCTGCCGGTAAGACCTCGAAGGTCGGCATCATCGTCGTGCTCGCGGTGCTCGCGGGCGGCGCGTTCGCGTTCCGCTTCCTGCGCAACCAGAGCGCGCATGCCGAGAGCATCACCCCGCACGCCGAGGCGATCGCGAAGGTCGATGTCGTCAAGCCGAATACGCTGACCAGCGCGAGCGCGCTCGCGTTGCCGGGCATCACGAAGGCGCTCGAGGAGACCAAGATCTATCCGCGCACCACGGGCTACGTGCGGAAGTGGTTCGTCGATATCGGCGACAAGGTCAAGGAAGGCCAGCTGCTCGCCGAGATCGACACGCCGGATCTCGATGCCCAGCTCGCCCAGGCGCGCGCCCAGCTCGCCTCCGCGAAGGCCGCCGTCAAGCAGGCGCAAGCGCAAAGCACGTACACCAAGCAGAACACCGCGCGCTATCAGAACCTCGCCGATCAGAAGCTGGTCTCGGGCAGCCAGCTCGAGCAGACCCAGGCGCAAGCCTCGACCGACGAAGCGACCGTCGTGGCGAACCAAGCGAACGTCACCGCAGCCGAGGCCAACGTGCGCCGGTTGAGCGATCTGCAAAACTTCTCGAAGGTCACCGCGCCGTTCGCTGGCACGATCACGTCGCGCACGATCGATCGCGGTGCCTTGCTCACCGACACCGGCACCACGCCGATGTTCACGCTCGTTGCGGTCGATCCGATCCGCGTGTTCATCGATGTGCCGCAGACCGTCGCGCCGAGCATCCAGTACGGCACGCCCGCGACCGTCACGGTGCGCGAGTTCCCGGGCCGCAACTTCGTCGGGACGATCACGCGCTCGGCGGGCGCACTCGATCCGGATCTCCACACGATGTCGACCGAGGTCGACGTGCCGAACCCCGACAACGCGCTCTTGCCCGGCATGTACGTCCAGGCCGCGCTGACGCTGCCGGTGCCGCACAAGGTGATCGAGATCCCTGCGACCGCGCTCTACAGCGATGCGCAGGGGATCCGGGTCAGCATCGTCGACGCCCAGAACAAGGTGAAGTTCGTCCCGATCACGATCGAGCGCGATACCGGTGCCACCCTGTGGGTCGCGACCGGGCTGACGGGCGACGAGAAGTTGATCAAGGTCGCGGTCGCGTCGTTCGTCGAGGGCGATCCGGTCGAGATCAACAAGGCGCCCGCGGGCTCGGCTTCTGGTTCGGCTGGCGACAAGAAGTAGTACGCTCGCCCCCATGGTGTCGTGGAGGTTGGCGCTGCTCGGAGCTCTCGCGAGCTGTCGCGCAGTCTTCGGGATCGACGATCCCGTGCCTCCACGCGATGCGACGGTGGTCGAGAATGCCGGGCTCCTCATGCATGTCGCGCCCGGCAAGACGCTGTGGATCACCGCGCAGAGCGTCGACGAGGCGTGGGCCGCGATCACGCCGTTCCTCGAGGCGGATACCAAGACCGCGGCGTGGTCGGGGGTGGATCCGACGATCGCGCTACTCGTCGCCGACGGCGTTCCGGATCCGACGCAGCCGTTCAGCGGCTGGTTCGAAGGCGCGCTCCTCGTCGATCAGCACTCGATGACCCTCGCGCTCTCGACCGACAGCTATGCGTTCATCGACTTCGCGCGCGACGGCGTTCACTTCACGCGCTTGACCGATGCCACCGCGACCCACAGCGGGATCCAGACCCTCACGAACCTGACCTCCAATATCTGGTACCCGATCCGCATGGGCTGGACGCACACGTTCGGTGCTCCCCAGTTCGAGGTCCGCGGGTTCGATGCGAGCAATACCCCGATGAACCTGGGCCCCGATCATCTGCGCTACATCTCGGGCGCGAGCTCCAAGTAGGGTGTGGTAAGCCAAAGGCATGTCACGTTTTCCTCGTGGATCACTGCCTCCGAGCAGCTTCCCGGCCGTGGCGACGATCGCTCCCCACGCCGTGACCAAGCCGGTGCCTGCGGCGGTCGAGCCGAGCACCGCGGTCGATCTCACCACCACGTGCCCCACCTGCATGATCGAGATGCAGCCCGAGCACGCGCACTACAAGTGCGGCAGCTGCGGCTACCGCGATTCTTCGAGCTTCTGATCGAGCTCGGCGTGGAGCTTGGTCGTATCTAGATCGCGGCACCACCGCGCGACCACGAGCGTCGCGACGCCATTGCCGATCACGTTCGTGAGCGCGCGGGCCTCCGACATGAACCGGTCGATGCCCACGATCAGGCGCACGCCCGTCGTCGGCAAGCCGCCGACCACGTCGATCGTCGCGGCGAGCGTGACGAACCCGCTGCCCGTCACGCCGGCCGCACCCTTCGAGGTCAACAGCGCCACGCCGAGCAGCTCGAGTTGCTTCGCGATCCCGAAATCGGTGTTCGTCGCCTGCCCGATGAACACCGCCGCCATCGTCACGTAGATCGCCGTGCCGTCGAGGTTGAACGAGTAGCCCGCGGGCACCACGAGCCCGACCGTCTGATTTCCCGCGCCGAGCTTCTCGAGCTTCGCCATCATCCGCGGCAGCACCGATTCCGAAGAGCTCGTACCGAGAACGATGAACAGCTCCTCGCGGATGTAGCGCACGAACTTGAAGATCGAGAACCCGTGCACGCGCGCGATCGTTCCGAGCACGCCGAAGATGAACACCAGGCACGTCGCGTAGAAGCAGCCGAGCAACCACGCCAGGTTCGACAGCGACTGCAGGCCGAACTGCCCGACCGTGAACGCCATCGCACCGAACGCGCCGATCGGCGCGAGCTGCATGATCATACCGATCACGCCGAAGATCACGTGGCCGACGCGATCGACCAGCTCGCCGACCGGCTTGCCGCGCTCGCCCATCGCCTGGAGCGCGAACCCGAACAACAGCGCGACGAGCAGGACCGGTAGCAGCTCGCCTCGTGCGAGGGCGCCGAAGAAGGTATCCGGAATGATCCCGAGCAAGAACTCGGTGGTGGTCTTGTGGCCACCCGCTGCCACCAGCTTGTCTGCCACCGCGCCCGGCAGATCGCCAGGGTGCGCGTTCATGCCGGCGCCCGGCTTCACGAGGTTCACGATCACGAGGCCGACGACGAGCGCGAGCGTGCTGACGACCTCGAAGTAGAGGATCGCGAGCCCGCCAGCCTTGCCGACGGCGCCCTTGCTCTTCATGTTCGTGATGCCGACCACGACGGTGCAGAAGATCAGTGGCGCGATCGTCATCTTCACGAGGTTGACGAAGGCATCGCCGATCGGCTTGAGCTGCACCGCCGTGTCGGGCACCAGGAGCCCGACTCCGACCCCGACGGCGATCGCGACCAGCACCCGAAAGTACAGAGTCGTATAGAACGGGCGCGTCATGCCGCGCGCAGCTTCTCACGCTACGATCGAGGTGTGGAACGGATGTCCTCCAGTGGTCGCCGATGGGCGTTCCTCATCGGCGTGATCCTCGCCTTCGCGATCCCGAAGAAGGTCGATTGTGGGTATCCGGGCGCCGTCTGCACGCGCTTCGATGCCGGCAAGACCTGTGGCTACTACGAGCTCGAGCCGTGGGGGTTCTATCTCGTCGAGTACGTGATCGGCCGCAACGTCGGCTTCGCCTATAGCGCCGGCGACGACTGCCACTAGGTGGATCGATCTTCCGTGGGCTCGCGCCGAAATTACGAGCGCAGGCGACGAGGCCAGTCGATCTACGCGCGCCCCACGTGGCGTGGCCGGTTGGGGTGCGAACCGGAGATGGGATCCCGAGATTGCGAACATCGGCGACGCGGCCGAGCCACGAAGGGTACTCCGGATCCGAGGTCGAACGACCACGCTCGGAACGGACACGAGATCGCGAGCGTCGTCGATCGGCAGCTCGCGCCCCACGTCCTCGTGATCTACTCTCCTGCCAGTGCCGCGCCCGAAAGACGTCGTCGCGGAGAAGCCCGAGATCCTGTTCGTCGGGATCAATCCAGGCACGACCTCCGGCAAGACCGGCCACCACTTCGCGGGTCCGGCCAATCCCTTCTGGAAGTTGCTCCATGCGGCTGGGCTCACGCCGATCGAGCTCGAAGCCGCGCAAGACCAGCGGCTCCCGGAGTGGCACCTCGCGCTCGTGAACCTCGTACCTCGGCCGACGAAGCTCGCGAGCGAGCTCGCGCGCGCCGAGCTCCACGCGGGGCGCAAGGCGCTCGCCAAGAAGGTCGCCGTGATGCAGCCGCGGATCATCGCGCTCGTCGGCGTGACCCTCTACCCGATCGTGTTCGCGCGCGAGGACCGCAAGGCGCCGATGCCGGTGCTGCCGCCCGGGCCGGGAGCCAAGCCGCAGCTGTTCGGCGGGGCGCACGTGTTCGTCGTGCCGAACCCGAGTGGGTTGAACGCGAGCTTCCCGACCTTCGAGGCCAAGCTGCCGTGGTTCGTCGCGTTGTGCGCGTACCGCGACGCGCTTGTCAGCCCCCAGCGGTAGGCTTTCCAGGATGGCTGCCAGCGAGAATCCGCGCCTCCCGCACGTGGGGGATGAGATCTTGGTTAGCTGCGATTCGCTCGTCGAAGTCGCATCGCCGAACCCCGGAATGCCACCTACGTGGCGCTATCTCGCCGCAGGCTCGCGTGGACGGCTGATCGGCTGGCGGGAGCGTCCGGACGAAGCGCGCGCCGTGGTCGATGTCGCGGGTGCGGAGAAGCGGTTGGTCGTCTTCGTGCGCGAAGCGTCGGTCGATCGCATCTAGTTCTCGATCTAGGCGCGCGGAAGTCACCCAACCGACACACGGAGTGGTTACCGTTGCCTCATGCGTTTGGCATGTGGTGTGGTGTTGCTGGCGGCTCTGGCCGCTTGTGGCAAGGCTGAGGACAAGAGCAAGCCCGGCGTGCAAGTCGCGCCCGAGCAAGCGCGGCCCGAGGATGGCCCGCACGTGACCCTGCGGTTCGCGTATTCGAGCGAGAAGAAGGCGTGGTTGGATCAAGCGCTCCCGCAATTCGCGGCGACGCATCCGAAGCTGGCGAACGGCAAGGCGATCGTCATCGAGGCGAAGTCGTACGGCTCGGGTGAGGCGTCGGCCGCGATCCTCGCGGGATCGTTCCACGCGAACGTGTACTCGCCTGCGTCGGCCGCGTATCTCGCTCTGTTGAACGATCAGTGGCGAGCCAGCCACGCCGGCAAGGTGCTCGCCGCGACGAGCGAGCCGCTCGTGCTGTCGCCGATCGTGATCGCGATGTGGAAGCCGATGGCCGAGGCGCTCGGCTGGCCGACCAAGGACATCGGCTGGACGGACATCATCAAGGTGTCGAAAGATCCCAAGGGTTGGGCGACGCTCCATCATCCCGAGTGGGGTTTGTTCAAGCTCGGTCACACCCATCCCGAATTCTCCAACTCGGGCCTGCTCGCGGTGCTCGCCGAGGCGTTCGCGGGTGCGGGCAAGACGCGCGGCCTCACCGTCGAAGATGTGAGGGCACCGAAGACCAGCGCGTATGTCCACTCGATCGAGGATGCGATCGTCCACTACGGCAAGTCGACGGGCCTCTTCACCGAGCAGATGCTCGATCACGGGCCGGGCTACATGTCGGCCGCGATCACGTACGAGAACCTCGTGATCGAGTCGTATGCTCATCCGGGTCGCGCACCCTTCCCGCTCGTCGCGATCTATCCGGTCGAGGGTACGTTCTGGTCGGATCATCCGTTCGCGGTGCTCGATAACGAGTTCACGGGGGCCGACGAGAAGGCCGCGGCGGCGCAGTTGCTCGCGTTCTTGAAGGCGCGGCCGCAGCAAGAAACCGCTCGCGCGCTCGGGTTTCGCCCCGCCGATCCGAAGCTCGAGATCACGGCGCCGCTCGATCTCGCGCACGGCGTCGATCCCAAGCAGCCGCAGACCTTGCTCGAGGTTCCGCCCGTCGAGGTGCTGACCGCGCTGCTCGCGGTCTGGCGCGAGCAGAAGAAGGCCGCGGACGTGATGATCGTGTTCGATCGCTCGGGCAGCATGACCGGCGATCCGCTCGCGCAAGCCAAGGAAGGTGCGCGCGCGTTCGTCACCGGCCTCGACGATCGTGACTCGCTCTCGATCATGTTCTTCTCGAGCGACGTCGGCACGCCGGCCGAGCCACTGCCGCTCAAGCAAGCGCGCGCGAAGCTGCTCGAGCAGATCGATGGCGTGTTCGCCAACGGTGGCACCGCGCTCTACGATGCGGTCGATCTGGCCTACAAGGTCATGATCGCGCGAGCGAAGAGGACGCCGGGCCAGATCCACGCGATCGTCGTGATGACCGACGGCAAGGACGAAGATTCCAAGATGCAGCTCGAGACCTTGAACGCCAAGTTTAACCCCGAGAATGCGCCGGTGAAGATCTTCACCATCGCGTACGGTGACAGCGCCGACCCGACCGTGCTGCAATCGATCGCGAGCGCGGCGCAGGGTACGAGCGTCAAGGGGACCGCGGCGACCATCGTCGAGGTCTATCGCGATCTGTCTGCGTTCTTCTGATGCCGAGCACCCCTGTCGAAAAACCTGATCTCAAGCCCCGCCTGGGTAAGGTGGTCGCGCGCGCCTCGACGAGCCCGATCAACCTCGGCGTCGGGGCAGCTGCGGCGACGCTCGCGATCGGGCTGGGCTCGCTCCCGCTCGCGGCGCTCGGCGTACTCGCGTACGGCGCGATGGTCGCGTACGACTCGTTCAACCCGACGTTCTGGAAAAAGGTCTACGAGCCCAAGCCGCGAGAGCGCTTGAAGCTGCCGGATGCCAAGACGATCGAGGATCCGGGCACGCGGTCGGCGATCGTCCAGATCATCGCGACGAAGGCCGAGCTCGAGCGCGTGCTCGAGCAGACGCCGGCCGATGTCCTGGCGTCGCTGTCGACGACGCTCGCCTCGCTCGTGCAGCTCGAGAATCAAGCGACGATGCTCGCGCGTCAGGCCGAGGACATCTCCCACCACCTCAACACGGTGAATGAAGATGCCTTGCGCGCGGATGCCCAGGTGCTCGCGACACGAGCGCAGACGACGAAGGATGCGACGGCGCGCGCGGGCTTCGAAGAAGCAAAGTCCGCGCGCGAAGAAGAGCTCCGCACGATCAGCGAGCTGCGCGGGGCCAAGGATCGGATCGATGCAAACTTGATGCATCTGGTCGCGGTGCTCGGGGGGCTACCGACCAAGGTCGTGCACATGCGTGCGCTCGATCGCGAAGCGGCAGACAGGTTCGGCGGTGACGTCAACGCGGAGCTCGAGGCGATCGCCGACGAGCTCAAGACGTCCGAAGAAGTGATGAAGTCGATCGGCGAGATCGGGGAGACCACCAAATGAAACCAACGCTCAAGCTAGTGATCATCGGCGCGTTCGTCGCGGCAGCACTGATCATCGTGCTGGTCGCGAAGGGCGGCAACAAGCCGCCGTCGGGCCCGGCCACCGGCACGTCGGGGCAGGGGAGTGCGACCAAGGTCGAGCCCACGGGCACGGCAATCCAGGTCCTGTACTCCACGGAAAAAAAGGAGTGGATCGAGGCCGCGACCCAGGACTTCAAGAAGGTCCATCCCGAGATCAAGGTCGAGCTCGTCGGCAAGGGTTCGATCGAAGCCGCGTCCGGCATCCTCGAAGGTACGTACACGCCGACGATCTGGAGCCCGGCCGACACGATGGCGATGAACCTCCTGGTCTCGGACTGGCAGACCAAGACCCACACCAACGTGATCGCAGCGTCGGGTGAGGACGCGCCGCAAGCGCTGCTCCTCACGCCGCTCGTGTTCGTGTGCTGGGAAGATCGCGCGCAGGCGCTGCTCAAGGCGAGCAATGGCGCGATCTCGTGGAAGGCGATCTCGAAGGCCGTGTCGTCGCCGCAGGGCTGGCCGGCGATCGGTGGGCAGGCCAAGTGGGGCTTCGTCAAGCTCGGGCACACCGACCCGACCAAATCGAACTCGGGCCTCGAAGCCATCTACCTCATGGGGCTCGAGTTCACTGGCAAGCCGAAGCTCGTGATCGAGGATCTCCTCGATGCGAAGCTGCAGGAGTTCGTCAAGGGCATCGAGAAGGGCGTCTCGAAGTTCGAATCCTCGACGGGCACGTTCATGACCGACATGGTCCGGTTCGGGCCCTCGAAGTACGACATCGCGGTGGTCTACGAGTCGCTCGCGATCAGCGAGATCGGGAACGCCGCGGGGCGCTGGGGCAAGCTCCGCGTCTACTACCCGGCGACGACGATCTGGAGCGATCATCCGGTCGCGTTGCTGCAGGGCGCGTGGGTCACGCCGGAGCAGAAGGTCGCGGCGCGCCAGTTCATCGCGTTCTTGCGCAGCAAGCCCGAGCAGCAGCGCGCGCTCGAGTTCGGCTTCCGCCCGGCAGATACGTCGATTCCGATCGTCTCGAGCGACGCGCAGAATCCGTTCACCCGGCTCGCGGCGGATGGCATCACGGTCGACGTGCCGACCGCGGCGGACCCGCCGGATGGCGTGGTCGTCCGCAACGTGATGATGATGTGGCAGCGGGTGGTGCAGCCGTAGCTCAGTGACCAGGACGCGGCGCGTTCGCCCAGTCCTCGACCACTTCGTCGGCGCCGCAGCGGGCGGTGTACTGCTCGCCGAACTCGCGCGCCTCGGAGCTGAGGCCATCGAGCACCATCAGCCGCACCAGATCGTGCGCGGCAAACGGGATGCATCGATCGCCGAGCTCGCTGCGTAGAAACGCGATCCGCGACTTGCGCGCGCTCGACACCGCGTGGAGCTCGCGGCGCATCACTTCGTGCTGGGTCGGCTTGCTGACCGGCAGCGTCCCGACGAACCACGCGCCCAGCGACATCGCGAGCGCGATCACGACGCCTCCGATCACGAGCTGGTGGTGGTGCTTCTTGTTGCCGATCGGCAGATGCGTGAGCCCGGCCGTGCGCTGCGCGATGCCGCGCCAATCGGCACCCGGCACGGCGAGCTTGAGCTCGGCGACCGCGCGCTTCGCTTCATCGATCGCGATCGGATCGACCCGCACCGCTTCGCTGTCGGTCGCGGCGCGCTTCACGTGCGGGCGCATCTCGTCGTACGCGATCGTGTTCGCACCGCGCTTGGCGAGCTCGCGACGCGCGCGATCGAGGTGACGCCAGATCTCCGGATACGTATCGTGAACCTCGTGCACCGCGCGCCAACGATCGGTGGCGGGAGTCGCGGTCACGGTCACCCGAGCCGCGGCGCGGTCGCAATTGTCGACCAGTGCTTCACCGATCAGGATCGCGCCGACTGCGCGGTCGTGTTCGTCGAGTGACTGCGCACGGTCGCGGTACATGTCTTCCAGTGTTTCGGATGATCGGCACCATGGCAAGCCGTAAGATGAGCGCCATGACGGACGAGGCCACGGGCGACGGCAAGAGGAAGCGCAAGCTCCGGACACTCGGCAAGCTCGACGTCGAGACGTTCCGCCACCCCAGCGACGCCAAGGCCACCGATGCGTTGAAGAAAATCCCGGGGCTCGACAAGGTCCTGGCCAAGATCCTCGAGTACGGCCTCGAACGGCTCTACTACGTCGATAACACCGCCTCGAACCTCCGGGTCACGCCAAAGATGTTTCCGCGGCTCTACAAGAGCCTGACCTGGGCGACCAAGATCCTGGATGTCCCCGAGCCCGAGATGTACGTGAAGCTCGACCCGGTCCCGAATGCGTGGACCTACGGGCACACCAAGCCGTTCATCACGCTGACGTCCGCGCTGATCGACGTGATGAGCGACGAGGAGCTGTTCTTCATCATCGGCCACGAGGTCGGGCACATCAAGGCGGGGCACGTGCTCTACGGCACGATGGCTCGCAACATCGCGGCGATCGTCGCGATGCTCGGCCAGGCGACACTCGGCATCGGCGCGTGGGTCGGTCAGGGACTCGTGATCGGGTTGATGGAGTGGTACCGCTGCGCGGAGCTCACTTCGGATCGCGCGGCGCTGCTGTGCGTGCAGGACCTCGAGCCCGCGCGCGATACGTTCATGAAGCTCGCGGGGGGCACGACGCGGCTCGCCGCCGAGATGGATCGCGGCGAGTTCCTGCGCCAGGTCCAGGAGTATCAAGAGGTCGATCGCTCGACGCTTGACAAGGCGTACAAGGTGCTACTCACGATCGAGCGCACGCACCCGTTCGCGATGCAGCGCGCGAAGGAGCTCGAGCTCTGGTTCGAGTCCGGCTACCAAGACCTGATGCCGCGCGATTGAATACTCCGGGACGCGAGGCGTTCGATCGCTCGCCAGTCGAGTCGGCTACTTGGCGCTGGCACGAGCAGTGCTCTTCCTGGCTGCATGCGTAGCCATCCACTCCTGACCATCCCCGCGTCCTTCCTCGTCGACGTCACCGGCGGTTGCCACAAGGGCTGCCAGCCGGCGGCACAGCAGCAGCAGCAGCCTTCACAGCGCCACGCCGAGGTGACCGTCGGTACCGGCCAGGTCGGCGGCCAGCTGATCCAGCAAGCGCTCGGCGGCGCAGCGCCGACCGCGTAGCGCCTCCCGTGGTTCAGGGAGAGAACACGAGCGGCGTGCGGAACGTGAGGCCCGCACCGGCGTGGAACATGCCGACATCCGCGACGGTGTCGCGCGCACCGGCTTCGATATACACGCCGATCGCGTACGCGCCGAGGAACACGCCGCGCGGTTCGATGCCGACGCCGCTCACGAAGAGCTCTGCACTCAAGCGACCGGTCACGCCGAACCCATCCTTGGTCTCGCCGAACGCGCTGCTCTGCAGATACTCTCCGCGACCCGCGGCCCACACGCGCGCGAAGTCACCTCGCACGAGCGTGTGCCCGACTTCGAGATACGCGCCGCCCATCGAGACGCCGGTACCAGTCGTCATCGACGGATCGTTCGGCGCCGACATGAATGCGCCGAACAAGCCGATGCCGACGTCGGTATCGGTGGGCTTGGGCGACAGCGACGCCCAGTGCACTCCGATCGCGATGCCGACGCCGGGCGCGTAGCCGTGCGTCGTGTTGATCCCGGTCTCACCGATATCGATCTTGAGCGGCAGCATCACGCGCGGGCCAGGCCGCCGGCGATAACCGACTCCGCTAGCGGGTGCGCCGCCTTCGGCGCGATGATCGCGAACCTCGGGGGCCGCGGGCGCGTCGTTGCTGCGGTGATCGCGAACTTCACCTTCGGCGAAGGCAGGAGCGGCCACAGCCGCGAGAGCGAGAGCGACATAAGCAATGCGAGTCATAGGTGAGCTGGCCTATTCCACCAAGCGTGCCACCGCGAACTCCGCGCAATTGCTGGCGCCCCAGCCCGACCCGATCGTGAACGCCGGTTGATGGCGTGCCGAAACCTAGGTGCTGCGGGTCGACCACCAGCGCTGCCACGCGGCGGCGTCGGTGCCGAAATCGCGACCGCGTGCGAACGAGCGCAGCGATTCGACCGCGTTGCTGCGGACGTATTCATCGCTGTCGGCGAGCGCCGCGATCAGCGCGGGCACGGCGGCGGCGGGGTCTTGGTGCTGTAACAAGATCGCCGCGCTCCGCCGATCGAGGTCCTGGCCGTGCGCGACGAGATCCGTGAATAGCGAGGCCGCCTGGGGCGAGGCCACCACGCCGAACCCGTTCATCGCGGCGACGCGAACCTTCTCGGGCAGCGCGTGATCGGTGATCCGCGCGGCCATGTCCTGCGCCGAGACCTGGCCATCGCGATAGAGCTCGCCGAGTCCGATCGTCGCGACGATCGCCGTGCCGAGATCGCTATCGTGCGACGCCGCGAGCAGCGTCGCGGGATCCTTGGCATCGCTCGCGACGAGCTCGCGCATCGCCGCGATCCGGACCTTCGGATCGCGATCCTGTAGATCGCGCGCGAGCCCCGGCGCGACGGCGGGTCGGGTGAGCGCGGGCGTGCGCACCACGGGGATCGTGCGCGGTGCTTCGGCTGGCGCCGTCGCGATCACCGGGGCGGCCTTTGTCGCGTGCCCGAGCCACACGCCGGTCGCGACGAGTGCGCCGGCTGCCACCGCGAGGAGCGCGAGCTGCTTCACTCGATGCTCACGCAGCAGCGCCCGTACGACGAGGTCGACGTCGCGCGCGATGCCTCTGGCGATTCGGCGGTCGTCGAGGTGACGTAGAGCGCCGTGCCGACGGCATCCTGATCGCCGATCCAGTCCAGGAACAGGGTGTCGGTCGTCGGTGCGGCCGAGGCCAGGATCGCGCGGACCTCGGGCGAGCTGCACAGATGGGCGCCGAGCGTCGCGCAGCGATTCGAGGCGCCGGTGAACGTGAGGCCCGCGGTGTCGGAGGCCTCGGTGCAGAACGCGGCGCCGACCTTGACGTAGCCGGTCGGGCAGCCTCGATTCGTGACGCGCTGGCCGTTCATGTTGAGCGTGCCCGACAGCGTGCCGCCGGTGAGCATCAGGTAGCGACCGTCGGTGTACGCGGTGTCGAGTCCGACCGTGTCAGCCTGGACCACGATGCCGACGCCCGCACCGACATTCATCGTCGCCGCGCCACTCGTCGCTCCGCCGCTGAGGCCCGTGCCCGCGACGACGCTCGTGATCGTACCGCCCGAGTTCGTATCGAGATCCGGCGAGCACGTCCAGGTCGTGCCGCTCCACTTGAGCAGCTCGCCCGCACCACACGTCGTCGGCAAGGACAGCATCACGTTGCCGGTCGTGCCGCCACCGATCAGGCCAGGGCCGGCGGTGACCCCCGTGATCGTGCCGCCGGAGTTCGTGTCGACATCGCTCGCGCAGCCCCACGTCGAGCCGGTCCACTTCAACATCTGGCCGGTCGCACACGTGTTGACGAGCGACAGCGTCACCGCGCCCGTCGTGCCGCCGCCCATCAGGCCGCTGCCCGCGAGGACCGAGGTGATATCGCCCGAATCGTTGTCGGCGCCGCACGCCCAGCCCGCGCCGTTGAACTTCAAGATCTGCCCCGTCGCGCAGCTCATCAAGCCGAGCGTCGCGTCGCCCGCGGTCGCGCCGCCGACGAGGCCACTCGAGGCGATCACCGCGGTGATATCGCCGGTCGCCGCGCTATCGGCTTCGCACACGATCGCGCCGTTCGTGATGTTCTGGATGTGCTGACCGTTGTTGCAGCTGCCGGTGATCTTGGGCTGGAGCTGATCCGCGGTCATGCCGCCGACCGCATCGGCATTCGCCGCGGCGGTCGAGCGCACCGCGTAGGGCACGCTATCGAGCGCGATCCGCGGCGCCATCGTCGCGCCATCGACCGTGATCTCGAGGAAGCGATCCGTGCCGTCGAACACGTGCCCGTCGAGCGGCGTGGTCTCCCCGAGCTCGACGAAGACGAGGCCATCATCGGCGATCGTCACCGAGTGGGTCTCGGTCCAGACCGAGTGACCTGCATCCTGCGCATCGAACAGCGTGAACAACACGTCGTGCGTGCCGGTCTTGGCTTCGGCGCTCTTGTCATCGACCAGGCGCGCGGTGAACGCGACGGTGCCGGGCACGTCGGTCGCGTGCGCGGTCGTGACGAGCGCGAGCACGATCGCGACGGCGAAGGCGACGCGGTTCACGGGATCACCGGCGAAGCCGACTTCATGACGAGGCCCGTGGTCTTGGTCGGCTTCTGCGAGAACGTGTGACCGATCGAGACGTCCATCCGCATGCCTCCACCCTTCACGCTGCCCGCGCCACTCACCACCTCGTGCGAGGCGCGGACGGATCCATCCTCTTTTTTCGCGGTCGCGCATCCAGCACACACGATCACCACCAACAGAAGCTTCATAGTGGCGCGGACACTACTCGAAACTCCCCGTCCCTGCGAGATCGAGTGCGAGGTCCGAGATCCGGACCAGGGAGGCCCAGCTCCACAGCTCACCGGCACCATGCAGCTCGAGTGCGGCGTCGATCGCGCTGCCAGATCCAGTCAGTTCCACATCCATTGAAATTGTCGGCAGATGCTGGACGCCGAGCGGGGTCGAACCACCGCCGATCGTGATCGACCAGGCGAGGTCGAGATCGAGCGCCAGCGTCGCCGTCGCCTCGTCCGCGGTCGTCCACGTAGGCGCCGCGCTCGAGGCTCTGGCGAGCGTGACCCGGACGCCAGTCAGGCTCGCCGGCTGGGCGAAGACCGCGGCAGGGAGCTCGACCGGATCGAGCGAGACCCCGAATGCGTCGACGACGAGGGTGTCGCCGACCAACGACGCGACCAGGGCGCCGGTCGAGATCGTGATGCTGGCACCCCCGCCCACCCAGCTGTCGCCGGTGGCCCGGTGTTCGGCATCGAGCGAGCCCGTGCCGGTGATCGCGAACCGGAGCGGGCTCGCCGAGAGCCGGTCGTGGATCGAGAGCGGCGGGTCGGGAGGGACGGCGACGGCGCAGCCCAGGGTCGAGATCAGCAGGAGCACTCGCATCATGCGTCGCGCATCAGCACTGATCGTGCCCACGCCGCGTCTACGCTGCGCGCGATCGAGTGCGCCATGTCCGCACGATGCTGGCTAACCGGACAGCCGGTACCTAGCTTCGGCTCCGGTCGCCCGCTCGGCTAGCGCGCTTCGAACGCGACCGACCACAGAAAATCGGTCGGGATGTGACCCGCGAAGTACGGGTCGTCGCTCTTCAAGCGTGTACGCGTCACCGGCAGATAATCCGCGGCACCGACGACCGCGCGCTGGTGACAGGTCACGCAGTTCGACTGCAAGCCATCCGGAAACCGCGCCTCGAGCCACGGGTTGAAGCACGGCGTGCCCGCCGAGTAGGTCACGTCCATCAGGTAGTTCGCGGCGGCCCCGTGCAACTCCGGCTTGCCCGCGGCGAACCGGCCTTCGGTCGGCGCGTCGTGCCACCAGTAGGTCTGCCACGTCCAATCGGGAATCTCTTTCGTGGAGACGTGCGCCGCGACGAGCGCGACGTGATCACCCGCGACGAGCGAGGGATCGTGGGTCGCCCGGCGCGCGCTCTCGAGATCCTCCGCGACGAGATCGCGCACGAGGAACGCCGACAGCGGACGGACCTTCGCGCTGAACGCGTGGCCACCGAGCGTGACGTCCGCGAGCTCGCCGTCGGGGATCACGGTGCGATCCGGATCGACCGCGATCGCGCGCTGCCACGTCCGATCGGGATTGCCGTCGGCATCGGGCTGCGCGGGCTCGCCATCCCAGATCGGCATCGCGGTCAGCCCGTGCGCGTGGACCGCGTACCACGTGAGCTTCACCGCGGTGGCGTCGGTCGGGAAGGCGGGGAGCTCGGCGAGCGTGTCGAGCACCTCGCGCTCGGCGAGGTGCTGGACCCTGACGTGGCGCGCGGCATGTGGATCGAACAGCACGTCGAACATCACCGGCAGGGTCTCGGCCTCGATCGCGTCGCCGTTGCGAAACGGGCGCGGTGTCCGGAATTTCGGGCGCGCGACGGGCTTTGCCGCGAACATCTGTTCGGTCGCGGGCCAGTGCTCCCACGCGAGGTGCTCGCCGCCCGCGAGGTGTTGCCACAGCTCCCAGCCATGAGCGCGCATCGCCACGAGATCGCCGCGATCACGATCACCGAGCAACGCCTCCTGAAGCGTCGTCGGAGCGGGTGTACACGCACTCACGCAGATCGCGAGCGATACGAAGCGCATTTCGATGACACTATACGGCGTGATGCGATTCTTCACCGCCGATTATGTCGAGCGCGCGATCTTGCGCGACGGCTCGACGGCGTTGATCCGGCTCGTCGCGCCTGACGACAAGCAGCTGTTG
Organism: Kofleriaceae bacterium; assembly: GCA_025357755.1. Classification (GTDB taxonomy): domain Bacteria; phylum Myxococcota_A; class Polyangia; order Haliangiales; family Haliangiaceae; genus JABFXX01. The sequence goes on from JANXOP010000163.1 coordinate 42,368, forward strand.
CGTCACGAGTTCGAGCGCTGGTCGCCCGCGTCGCGCTACGCCCGGTTCCTCGCACCGAAGCAAGCGCTGACCGAGGACGAGCTCGAGTACTTGTGCGTGCTCGATCAAGAGACCCACTTCGCGATCTGCGCGGTCGCCGAGAGCGGTGACGGCACGGGAGAGCCGGTCGGTCTCGGCATCGCCCGGTTCATCCGCCTGCCCACGATCCCACTCGAACCGGTCACCGCCGAGGCCGCCATTGGGGTCGCCGATGCCGCGCATCGCAAGGGCTTGGGGCAGCTGCTGCTGATGCGGCTGTGCGCCGCGGCGGCCGAGCGCGAGATCGAGCGGTTTCGTTGCGAGGTGCTGGTCGAGAACATCTCGATGCAGGAGCTCATCAAGGTGATCGCGCCCGCGTCCACGACCACCACGCGCCACGGCGTGCTGACGATCGACTTCGCGATCGAAGCGATCGCACCCGACGCGCCACTCACGCATCCCGTCCGGGAGAACGCGCTCAATCGGTTCTTCCGCGCCGCTGCCGAGAACACCGTGGAGTGGACCGACGCGGTGCGAAAGTTCTGGCGACGCTAGAGCAGCTTCGCGGTCATCGTGATCGGCGTCGCGGCGAGTGCCTTCGAGACCGGGCAGTTCTTCTTCGCCGTCTCCGCGAGCTCCTGGAACTTCGCCGCATCGGCGCCCGGCACGGTACCCGTGACCTCGAGATGGATCGCGGTGACAGCCCAACCCGCATCCTGCTTGTCCATCGACACGGTCGCGGTGGTCTCGAGCGTGGTCGGCTCGAGGTTCGCGCCGGTGAGCTGGAACGCGAGCGCCATCGTGAAGCACGACGCATGCGCCGCGCCGATCAGCTCCTCGGGGTTCGTCCCGGCCTTGCCGTCCTCGGCAACGAAGCGACTGTTCACGCTGTAGGGCAGGTCTTTGAGCGCGCCCGAGAGCGTCGAGATCGTGCCGTTGCCTTTGGGACCATTGCCGTGCCAGACGGCGTTTCCGGTTCGTTTGAGCGTCATGCCGCCGTTATATCAGCTGACGCGCGTCCAACCATTCGGCGTGACCTGGCCAACCGGCGTCTCGGCAGCCGGCGGTGCAGACGATCCATGATTCATCATCATCATCATCATCATCGGCATCATGTCGGACATCCCGCCGCTGCTCTGCTGGCTCGTCGCGAGGCCTTGGATCGATGACAACAGCGACGTCAACGCGGCCTCGATCGTCGAGCTCGAATCGGTGGCTGCGCTCGTCACCCCGCCGGTGACGGAGCCGAGCTCGGCGGCATCGATCGTTGGCAGTTCGGGCGTCACGGAATCATGGGGGAGCTTGGACATCTGCGTGGACCTCGGTGGTGGTGGTGATTCCTGTGGAGAGCAGTCCGCGTGCCATGGGTGACACCTCGTGGATCCAAGGGCTTGCGCGAATCGCTCACCCCTCGTCCCCGACTGAAGCCCCCACCTCGTCTACCGCGGGAGACACGCGAGGCGTAGAGTCTTCCAGGTGGTGGGCGACGCTGGGTATCGAGCGATGTTCGAGGTGAACACCGCGATCAAGCTCTTAATCGATCCGGAGTCCGGTGCGATCGTCGACGCGAATCCCGCGGCGGCCGCGTTCTACGGCTGGCCCGTCGATCAGCTGCGCGGGATGCCAATCTCGCAGCTCAATCAGCTGGCGAGCGACGAGCTTCGCCACCAGCTCCATCAAGCCGCGACGACGACCGCGGCGCCGGCGCTGCACTTCAAGCATCGCCTCGCGGATGGATCGGTGCGCGATGTCGAGGTCCACAGTGGCCCGATCGTGCTCGAGGGTCGCACGCTGCTGTTCTCGATCATCCACGACATCAGCGAGCGCATCGTGCTCGAAGAGAGGCTGCGGCGCACCCAGCGCCTCGATGCGATCGGGCGACTCGCCGCTGGCGTCGCGCACGACTTCAACAACTTGCTCGCGGTCTCGCTCGCCTCGGTCGAGCTCGCCGAACGCAAGCTCGGCCCCGATCATCCCGCGCTCGTCCACCTCGACGATGTCAAGCGCACGGTGCGGCACGGCGCCGAGCTCACGCAACAGATGCTCGTGTTCGCTCGTCAAGGCGACCTCGAGCCGACCCGCGTCGAGATTCGCACCTTGATCGCGCAGACCGCGGAGCTGTTGCGCTCGGTGCTCGGCGACAAGATCTCGGTCACGACAGAGCTGGCCCCGACGCTGCCGGCGGTACGCATCGATCCGGGCAAGCTCGAGCTCGCCTTCATCAACATCGCGCTCAACGCGCGCGACGCGATGGCGAAGGGTGGGCGATTCACGATCTACGCGAAGCTCGTCGACGACGGTAGGATCTGCATCACGCTCGAAGACACCGGCTGCGGCATGGATTCGCGGACCCGGACGCGCGCGTTCGAGCCGTTCTTCACGACCAAGAACCTCGCGGGCAATTCCGGGCTCGGTCTCGCGGCGGTGTACGGCCTGATCAAGCAATCCGGTGGCGACGTCACGCTCGAGAGCACGGTCGGGGTGGGCACGCTCGTCCACATCACGCTGCCGCCGCACGAGCGCTTCACGCCGGTCTCGATGACCGTACCGTCAGCGCCGCGCGTGATCATGCTCGTCGACGATCGCGACGACGTGCGCCGTGCGCTGGCGATGGCGCTCGAGGATGCCGGCTTGATCGTGCACACCGCGGGGAGTGCCGTGGAAGCGATCGCTGCGCTCGTCGAGCTGCGCGGTTCCCTCGATGCGGTGATCTCGGATGTCGCGATGCCGGAGCGCTCCGGTGTCGAGCTCGCCGGAGATATCCGGACGCGCTGGCCCGGGCTCCCGGTGATCTTGATGTCGGGCCATCGCTACGCACCGACGACCGCGGCGATCTCGGGCTGGCTCGCGAAGCCGTTCTCGATCGAGGAGGTGCTCGTGATGCTCGAGCGCGTCAGCCGCAAGCAGCGTTAGCCCGCGTTAGCCAGCGCTACACATCGACGTCGAAGCTCTGCCCGGCCGCGCCGGGCGTGGGCGGTGGCGGCGGACCCTTGCGCAGCTGCTGGAAGGTCTCCTCGAGATCTTGGGTCTCGACCTCGACCGTGAGGCCGGCGAGCGCTGACGCGGGCAGCTTCAGCGCTCCGGCGAGTGCGCGCAGGTAGTCGTCCTCGGAGAAATCGATCTCCTCGTCCGCCTCGATCACCGCGCTGACCAGGAACAGCAGCTTCTTGCGATCGTCTTCGCTGTCGCCCGCGAACTCCGCCGCGACCTTGTTCAGATCGAACGTCTTCGGATCGAAGCCCGCGATCTCGACCTCGACTTCGGTCGGAAGCTCGCTGCAGAGGTCCTCGAGGAGCGCGCGCACTTCGTCGCGCTCTTTGTCGTGGAGCTCGTTGTCCGCGTACGCCGCGCCGAGGAGGAGTTGCGTGAGCGGGAGGATTCGATCCACGTCGATCGCCATCGCCATATCTTAGACTCCTCGCGCCACCGGAAGGGCTACCAGCGGCCGCGAAACGAGAAGCCGCCGTGGCCACCGCCACCGCCGTTGTAGTTCACCGTGACTTCGCTGCGGTTGCGCATCGCCATCGCCATCCCGAACATCAGCATGTTCGAGCCGCTGAACAGGCCGTTGTTGTTGCGATGGCTGAGGTCCTTGATCGAACCGGCGATGCTGTTGAGCGAGGTCTGCAGGCCGTCGCTGATGCCCGAAGAGCTCGAGCTGGTGCCGCTGGTCGGGCCGATCGGGCCAAGCGTGGGCGAGCTCGAGGTCGAGGTCGAGGTGACGGTGCCGCCGGTGACAGTTTCGAGGTCGAGGATCGAGATGTCTTGCATGGGTGGTTGCTCCTTGGGAACTCCCTAGAGCAGGCCTCGTGCCAGCCCGCTTCGGGCCGTATGTCCGCGAGATCCTCGACGATCGCCGATCGGCGTCGATCGGGAACTGCTGCCCCGAAGGTGACATCCCGAATACTCGAGGATACGCTGGCCGCGACATGCGACTCCTCGATGTGACGTTACCCGTGGCGGTCGGCCTGATGAGCGTGATGGGTGGTGCGGCGCATGCCGAGACGTTCGGCGAGGTCCAGGCAGGCATCGCGAATCCGATCGGCAATAGTGACTGGACGAACCTGGTCTCCACGAGCTTCAAGCTCGCGGGCCGGCTCGGGTTCACGGTTCCGCAAGGCATCGGCGCCGCGCTCCAGCTCGACTGGACGCCGATCAACATCAACGGCAATACGTTTCCGGGTGTCGACGTCTCGGCGTACCGGATCCGGCTGCTCCCGAACTTCGTCTATCACCATCCGATCGCGCCGAAGGTCAGCCTCAGCGCGCGCGTCGGGGTCGGCATCGACTACGTCCACGAGTCGGTCACCGCCCTCAACACGACCTCGACCACGAGCGATACCGCGTTCGCGTTCGAGCTCGGTGGCGGCCTCTGGTACGACCTGGGCTCGGCCGAGATCGGTGGCGAGCTCGCACTCCCGATCAGCTCGCACTCCGACAAGAACGGCGCGCACTACTCGAGCTACGACATCGACATCCTGATCGGTCTGCGCTTCACGGCTGACCGCGGGCGCTAGCGCCAGCTGCGCAGCGTCGTCGGCGCATCGCCGCGAATCTCCGCGAGCACCTCGCTCGGGAGTGGGAACCAGCGCAGCTCTTCGAAGTCCGCCGTCCGGACCGGATCGACGAGCTCGAGGGTCTGGAACTCGACCGTCGCCGCCGCGATGATCGCGTTCGCTTCTTCGATGTAGCCGGGCAGCGCCCACTCCGGCTCGGTCGCGTGGCGCGATCGATACTCCATCTTGCCGGTGCGATACGAGACCTCGCCGAGGCGGAGCACGTCGCTCGGGTTGTGCGCACGGTGGCGCCACTCACCGGTGTCGGGATTGAAGTTGTAGTGCGGTAAGAGCCGCCACCCTTCGTTCGCGATCAGATGGATCGCGTCGAGCAGGAACTGGAACTGGGTCTCCGAGAGGAAGTAGTTGAAGTTGACGCGGACCCACCCGGGCTTGATGCCCTCGCAGCCGCGCACGATCTCGCGTTCGAACTCCTTACTGCGATCGAGATCGATGCCGAGCAAGCGGTGACCGTACGGCCCCGCGCAGCCGCAACCCCCCCGAGATTGGATGCCGAACAGATCGTTGAGCAGCGCGACGACGAAGTTGTGATGCAGGTAAGCGTGCTTGTGCTTGATGATGAACGACACGATCGAGAGCCGCCACGCTCCCTGGTTGCCGAGGATCTGGATGTTGGGGTTCGCCGCCCACGATCCGATCGCGCGCTGGATGAAATCGACCTCGCGCTCGCGGATCGCCTCGGCGCCGACCGCGTCTTTCAACTGGAACACGAGGCCCGCGCGAATCGATTCGATGATCGCTGGCGTGCCGCCCTCCTCGCGCATCACCGGATCGGTGACATAGCGATGGCCCTCGGTGTTGACGTACGCGACCGTGCCGCCACCTGGCGAGCCCGGCACCGTGTTCGTACACAGCGGGCGCTTCACGACCAGGACGCCGGGCGTCTGCGGGCCGCCGATGAACTTGTGCGGCGAGATGAACACGGCGTCCTTGTAGCTGTCGTCTGGACCATTCATCTCGATCTGGACGTACGGGCCCGCCGCGGCGTAGTCCCAGAACGAGAGCGCACCGTGCTCGTGCAACAGCTTCGAGATCGCGCGCGTATCGCTCGCGATACCGGTGACGTTCGACGCCGCCGAGAAGCTGCTGAACTTGAGCGGTCGTGCCGCGTAGCGCACGAGCTCCTTGGTCAGGTGCGCGAAATCGACGTGGCCGTCGGCGTCTTCCTGGATCACGACGACGTCCGCGATCGATTCGCGCCACGGCAGCTCGTTCGAGTGATGCTCGAAGGGGCCGATGAACACGACGGGGCGCTGCTCGATGGGGATCACCTTGTCGAGCGAGAACCGGGCATCGAGATCCGCCGGGATCCGGAGGTTCATCACGTCGATCAGCTTGTTGATCGCGCCGGTCGCGCCCGAGCCGCAGAAGATCACGAGGTCGTCGGGCCCGCCGCCGACCGCGCGATGGATGATCGCGCGCGCGTCGTCGCGAAAGGCGGTGGTCTGCCGACCCGTGCCGCTCGTCTCCGTGTGCGTGTTCGCGTAGAGCGGCATCACCTCGGCGCGGATGAAGTCCTCGATGAACGTGATCGATCGACCCGAGGCGGTGTAGTCCGCATACGTCACGCGGCGCGTGCCATACGGGCCCTCGAGCGCCTGGTCATCGCCGATGATCGCGCCGCGGATGGTTTCGATCAGACGTGCGCTCGCGGGATGCATGGTCGCCATCATCATGCCGTGCTCGCCGTCGGTCTTCGAGCATCGAGACGGGCGATCCTCGCGACGCTGTGCGTCGCAACTGCACAGTTCGCGCATACGGAGCCCCGATGACGATCGCCGGAACATAGTCATGCGGCTTCGCCGCCTCTGGGGCGGTGAGGCTCGCCCGGCGGCGCCCGCGCTTCGGCCGTGCCGAGCGGCCTAGCAGGTCAACACGATCTTGCCGAAGCCCTGATTGCTCGCCATGTGCTCGTGCGCCTTGCCGGCCTCGGCGAGCGGGAACACGCGATCGATCACGGGCTTGATCGTGCCGCGTGCGAGGAGCGGCACGACCTGGTCTTCGAACACGCGCATCGCCGCGATCTTCTCCTCGAGCGGGCGCGCGCGCAGCATCGTACCGGTGACCTGCACGCGCTTGCGCAAGATCGCGCCGATGTCGGTCTCGGTCTTGCCGCCCGCGAGCAGGCCCACGATCACGATCCGGCCCTTGAGCTGGATACAGCGCAGATCCTCGGCGAAGTAGTCGCCACCGATCAGCTCGAGGATCACGGCTGGTGCCGGAATCTTGTCGGCAAACTTGGCGTTCTCGGCGACGACGCCGACATCGAGGCCGAGCGCCTTGCAGCGGGCGATCTTGTCGGCGGTTCGTGCGGTGCCCACCACGGTGCAGCCGAGCGCGCGACCGAGCTGGATCGCGGCGGTCCCGACGCCGCTGCCGCAGCCGTTCACGAGCATCACTTCGCCGGTACGCAGGTTCGCCTGCATCATCGCGTCGTACGCGGTGATGAAGGCCTCCGGAACCGCGGCCGCGTCCTCGAACGAGACGCCATCCGGAATCTTCGCGAGCGCGCGCTCGTGCGAGGTCACGGCCTCGGCGTAGCCGCCACCGCCGACCAGCCCGAACACCCGGTCACCGACCTTCCAGCGCTGGACGTCGGGGCCGAGCGCTTCGACCTCGCCGGAGATCTCGAGCCCCGGGATGTCGGGTGGGGCATCGAAGGGTGCCGGATAAGCACCCATCCGCTGTAGCAAATCCGCTCGATTGATCGCGGTGGCGCGGATCCGCACGCGGACCTCGCCGCGCGACGGTTCGGGACTCTGTTTCTCGACGAGAACTAGTGTGTCCGGACCGCCTGGCTTCGTGATCGAGATAGCTCGCATGATTTTGCGGGTGTAGCATTTTGAATATGCGGACCGTGGCGCTGCTGCTGTTTATCGCGGCTTGCGGAGGTGAAACGCCGATGTTCGGTGGTGTCGGGCATCCCAACAATGGAGCGGTCGCGGGAGGTGCGGCTGCGGCCGCCGCCGCGCTGACGCTCGCCGATCCGCACGCCGCAGATCGCAAGCCCGAACAGAAGCAAGAAGAAGAGAAGCGACCGGTCAAGGTGAAGGAAGAAGTGCCCGCGAGCGTCTTCGATCGGATCGATGGCTCTGCCGCGAAGACGGGAAGTGGCACCGAAGTGCCGCGCCCGCACGCGAAGCCCGCGACGCCGCCACCCGTCGCCGCAGGCTCGGGCGCCTCGCCCCCGACAAGCACGACCACGACCTCCACGACATCCGCCACAACCACCACCACATCTCCGAAGGGCAAGTTGCCGTTGCTGCCATCACCGCACGACGCGATCGATCCGGGCCACGCAGACATGAACTCCGCGCCCTAGCGCTCCCATTCGCTAGCCCGGTGTTGTCGCGAGGATGTTCGGGGTGCGGCGAGTGCGCTCGCGGTCAGAACGTGAGGCGAAATCCAACCTGCGCGGACGTCGGCGCGTAGCGCGACGTGGTGTTGCCAAAGTTCGGGTTGCGACCGATCGGCTTGCTGCTCTCGTTGCCCTTCGAATCGATCTCCTTGACCCAGATCAGATCGGAGTACGAACCGCCCGAGACCGGGTTCGCGTTCTGCTGTTCGCCGCCAACCCCACCGGCGGTCAGCTTGTAGTAAGGCGCGTAGGTGTCGTCGACGTTGAACGCGGACTGGTTGTTGTAGACGTTGAACACGTCGATGTAGACCTCGGCCGAGGTGGTCTTCGACAGCGCGCGCTTGTACGCGAGATGCAGATCGACCGCGTGCTCGAAATCGGTCCGCCCGAGCTGCCCGCGCGGTAGCAAGAACGATTCGTTCGCGCCGTACAGGTAGTGACCGCCGAGCGCATTCTCCGGGATGCCGGAGATCACGCGAACGCGCGTGCCGAGCGTGAACGCGCTCTTGTCGTTCAACCGGTAGGTGTAGTAGCCGTCGAGCTTGAGCGAGTGTGGGCGATCTTGCGGCAGGGCACCGCGGCGATTCGCGAGCAGCTCGACGAGATCGTACTGCGACGAGATGTTCGGATCGATCTGACCGTTGTCGTACGAGACGCTGCCGGGGTAGTTCCCGTTCGCGCGCGAGTAGGTATACGAGGCTTGCATGTAGAGCCCGGGTGCGAACTTGCGCGACAGCGATAGCTCGATCGCGTCGTAGTCGCGGACCGGCTTGTCGAACGAACGAATGCCCTTGTAGAGATCGAGCTGGTGTTGCAGCCGCGCCTTCTCGGAGGCGTCGGCGGTGGTCGCGACCTGTTGCGAGAGCTTCGTCTCCTCCGACGAGCTCCACTCGCCGGGGTTCGCGATGATGTACGTGTTCGCACCGTCGGTGGAGACGTCCTCGATCACGCGGCCGAGCCGGCGATGCTGGAACGTGATCCCGACCACGATGTTCGGGATCACGGCGAGCTCGACGCCCGCCATGATCTCGTCGAGATACTCCGCCTGGATGCCGGGGGCGACGAGCACGCCCGAGCTGCCGAGCAGCTGCTCCTGATCGGGGCTCTTGTTCGTCAGGCAGCCCTTGCCGTTCTGCGCGCCGAGCATCGGATCGATCACGCCGCACGCATTTTTTCGCGTGAAGGTCTGGAGGTCGCTGACCTCGCCGCCGAACGAGCGATCGTTGATGTCCATCGGGATCGATTCGTAGAACCGGCCCCAGGCGCCGTAGATCTTCGCGCGACCCTCGTTCGTCGGGTCCCACGTGATGCCGAGCCGCGGTGCGAAGTTGCCCGTGAGGTTCATCGCGTTCGTGCCGACCGCATTGCCGGTCAACGGATCCGTGGTGCCGCGCAGGTTCTCCGCATAGCGCAGCGCCTGTTGCTCGTAGCGCACGCCGACGTTGAGCGTGAGGCTCTTGATCGGTTGCCACGAATCGCGCAGGTAGGCTGCCCAGTTCAGGGTCTGCCCGGCGACCTGGGTGCCTGGATCACCGACGTTGCCGCCGAGATAAGCGCACTGAAAGCTCGTCGAGCCACCCATCGTGACCCCGCCGCCGGCGCCGTTGTCCGGCGTCTTGCACTTCTGATCGAAGCGCGGATCGGTATTGCCAGCGCCCGCGAGCTGGACCCAGCGCGTGACCTGCACGATGCCCGCATTGAGATCGTTGACCAGCGCGGCGCCGCCCGAGTAGAGGCGCGCGATGCTCTTCGAATCATCCTCGAAATCGACGCCGGCCTTGAGCTCGTGGGTGCCGGCGAGCTTGCCGCGCTGGATCACGCTGAGCTTCGCGCCGCGGCGCTGCTCGAGATCGTGCTGCAACGCGCCCGGGCCGCCCGTCGCATACGACGTGATCGGGCAGTTCGTGATCTGCGGGTACGCATCGCTCGAGCCCCCATCATGGCAGCCGCTGTTCGTGGTCGCGCTCTCGCCGCCGAGCCCGGCGAGCTGCGCGAGGTTGCCATCCTGGAGCAGCTGCGAGGGCTCGGCGTTCAGGGTCGGATCGATCGAGCTCGCGTTCAGCGTCGAGCGATGCCACGACAGCACGGCCTCGATCTCGGTCTTGCCTTCATCGAACTTCGAGGTCCAGCGCGCGGCGGTATCGGTCGTGAGCCCGGAGGATTTGCGACCGGTGCTCGCGAGCCCGAGCAGGCCGGGCGTCTCGGTCGAGGACGGCTGAGCGATCAGCGAGAGCTGCGCCTGGTGCCCGGTGAACGGCGCACCGCTGAGCTTCGCGAGGACCGAGGTCGATTTCGTCGTCGCGCTGCGAACCTCTTTGTCGAGCGTATCGGTGATGTAGAAGCCGGTTTTCGGATCGAGATCTGGGCTCGCGTCCGCGAGCTCCGGCGAGCACACGCTCGAGCCCGCCTTGCGACAATCGGTCTGGCGCTTCGTCGTCCGCGTGTAGTCGGTCGAGTCGAGCTGCGGTGCGATACCGAGGTACCACCACAGGTGCTTCTCGATGATCGGTCCGCCCATCTCGACGCCGACGTTCAAGAGGTACGCCTTGTCTGCGGTGAGATCGATCGACGAGTTGTTGATCGGCGTGGTCTGCGCCTTCGCGGCGAGAAAGCCCGGCTGGTAGATGCCGAAGATCGAGCCGCGAAACTGGTCGGTACCGTTGCGGGTCACGATGTTGACGATGCCGCCGGTCGCGCGCCCGTACTCCGCGTTGTAGCCGCCGGTGACGACCTCGAGATCCTCGATGAACTCGTTGAGGATCGGCGTGCCGATGTTGCCGTACGTCAGGCCGGTGATGTCGATACCGTCGACGATGTACCGGTTCTCGAGCGACGATGCGCCGGAGAACGCCGGTCCCACGCCATCGTTCTGCGAGCCGCCGATGCCACCGAGCGTCGACTCCATCGTCGGGCTCGGGTGCGGCACGCCTTCGAGCTCCGCGCGACCGATGTGGTATTTGTGCGCCGTCGAGGGAATCTCGATCGGTGGGGGCGTGCCGTGGATCTCGATCGCCTCGCCGATCTTGATCGCTTGGTCCAGGCGCGTGTTGCTGTCGACCTGGACGACGACGCCCTTGCGCGTGACACTCGTCGTCGCGAGCTCGAACACCACGGTGTACGTGCCAGGCGGCAGCTGGGTCGCGTTGTACGAGCCATCGGGCTCGCTGATCACGGTCTGTCCCGCGACGGTGACCGAGACCCCGGGCATCGGGTCGCTCGTATTCGCATCGGTCACGGTGCCGCTGATCGCACCCGTCGTGATGCCTTGTGCCGAGGCCAGGCCGAGCCAACCAAGAACTACGAGTAGGACGATCGCGAAGCGCATCCCTCATCGATACAGATCGCGGTACGGCGCTGATACACCACGCCGATCACGCGCGGTCACACGGTGCGTGCGACACGCGCGAAGGTGTCGCAGTATGGTGCGTGTCGCGCGTGATGACCGATCGCCTCGCTACGCTGGCCGCAGATATCACCGCATGTCGCAAGTGCGTGCGCCTCGTCCGCTGTCGCGAGGCTGCTGCGGCGGCTCCGCCGAAGCGATTTCTCGACGACGTGTACTGGCGGCGCGCGGTGCCAGGGTTCGGTGATCGCGACGCGAGGTTGCTCGTCGTCGGCCTCGCGCCTGCGGCACACGGTGCGAACCGGACCGGGCGGATGTTCACAGGGGATCGCAGTGGCGACTGGCTGTATGCGGCGCTGTACCGCGCGGGGCTCGCGAACCAGCCGACCTCGAAGCACGCGGGCGATGGGCTCGAGCTGCGCGGCGCCTACATCACGAACATGGTCCGCTGCGCACCGCCAGCGAACAAACCCACCCCGAGAGAACGCGATCGCTGCCAGCCGTTCTTTTCGCGCGAGCTCGCGCTCCTGCCGAGGCTGCGCGTGATCGTCGCGCTCGGCGGCTTCGCGTGGGACGGCGTACTGCGCGGGCTCGCGGCGCACGTGGCCACGCCTCGGCCGAAGTTCGGGCATGGCGCACACACGAGGATCGGGCCGTACCAGGTGTTCGCGAGCTATCACGTCAGCCAGCAGAACACCTTCACCGGTCGGCTGACCGAGCCGATGCTCGATGCGGTGTTCACGGCCGCGCTCGCGGTGTAGGTAAGTGCGGTTCCCTAGATCCAACGCACCACTCGCGCGTTTGGTCTGCCCATGATCCGAGGCAAGACCGTCAAACTGCTCGAGCTGTTGGTGATCGCGGCGTTCGTCCTGGGGCTCCGCCAGCTCGTCGATGCGGATCCTCTCGGTGGCATCGAGGGCAATATCGCGAGCCAGACCGGCACCGCGATCAGCGGCGCGACGGTCACGATCCGAGGTACCGCCAAGACCTGTGGCTCGCGCACCGTGACCACGGATGGCTCGGGCCACTACGCAGTCACTGGCTTGCCTGCCTGCACGTATGCGGTCACCGCCGCGGCAGCCGGCTTCATCGTGGCGGGCAGCCAGGTCACCATCGCCGCGGGGGGGACGGCCTCGCTCTCGCTCGCGCTCGTGAAGATCGGCGGCGACGCCAAGGTAGCCAAGCCGGGGCCGAAGCAGCAGTTGCAAGATAAGGCAGCTGACGAGCCCCGCCGAAAGACCCCGATGGAGATGCCGGCGCCCGCGACGGTGACGACGCCGATGATGCATGGCGCGCCGCCGCCGCCGGTCATGCCGTCGCCTTCCCACAGCTACCGCGCACCGATGTCGCGCATCGCGCCATCGAAGACCTCCAATGCGACGCAACCGATCGAGCTCCAGGACAACGCTCACAACACCGAGCAGTACGCGCTGATCGACGAGAACCCATTCATGGCGGTGCATGCGCATCCGCTCTCGACGTTCTCGGCGGATGTCGATACCGCGTCGTACGCGCTCGTGCGCCAGGCGCTCAAGTCCAACACGATGCCAAACAAGGATGCGGTCCGGCTCGAGGAGCTGATCAACTACTTCCACTACGATCTCCCGCCCGCGCCGAAGGGCCAGCCGTTCTCGATCACCACCGAGGTCGGCGCGAGCCCGTTCAACACGCACTACCAGATCGTGCGCATCGGCCTGCAGGCGCCTGCGATCGATGACGCGAAGGTGCCGCCGCGCAACCTCACGTTCTTGATCGACGTGTCGGGCTCGATGTTCGCGGCCAACAAGCTGCCGCTGCTCAAGCGCGCGCTGCTCCTCCTCGTCGATCAGCTCCGCCCCGAGGACAAGGTCGCGATGGTGGTCTACGCCGGCAACTCCGGGCTCGTCTTGCCGCCGACCAAGGGCATGGACAAGGCGACGATCCGCAACGCGCTCACCGCGCTCGAAGCAGGTGGTTCGACGAACGGCGCCGCGGGCATCCAGCTCGCGTACGACACCGCGCAGAAGAGCTTCGTCAAGGGCGGCATCAACCGGGTGATCCTGTGCACCGACGGTGACTTCAACGTCGGCACCACGAGCGAAGGCGACCTCACGCGCCTGATCGAGGGCGAGCGCGAGAAGGGCGTGTTCCTCACCGTGCTCGGCTTCGGCATGGGCAACCTCAAGGACGCGACGATGGAGAAGCTCGCGGATCGCGGCAATGGCAACTACGCGTACATCGATTCGATCGAGGAGGCGCGCAAGGTGCTCGTCAAGCAAGCGGGCGCCACGCTCGTCACCGTCGCGAAGGACGTCAAGCTCCAGGTCGAGTTCAACCCGACCCAGGTCGCGGGCTATCGCCTAATCGGTTACGAGAAGCGCTTGCTCCACGACGAGGACTTCAACGACGACAAGAAGGACGCGGGCGACATCGGCGCGGGTCACTCGGTCACCGCGCTCTACGAGGTGATTCCCGCGGGCCAGGAAGTTCCGGGCGCCAAGGTCGATGGCCTGAAGTACCAGACCGCACCGGCTGGCAACGGCACCGCGAGTGCCGAGATGATGACGGTCAAGATTCGCTACAAGGAGCCCGACGGCAAGATCTCGAAGTTGCTCTCGCAGCCGGTGCAGGCGCAGACCACCGAGCTCGCGAAGACCTCGAACGATTTTCGCTGGGCGGTCGCGGTCGCGGGCTACGGCATGATGCTGCGCGAGTCGAAGCACCGCGGCAATATCAACTGGAAGCTGGTGCTCGAGCTCGCGCAAGGTGCGCTCGGCAACGACGCCGAGGGCTACCGCAAGGAGCTCGTCCAGCTCGCGAAGACCGCCGCTGGCCTCGCGCGATCGTGACGTCGCCAGGGCCGGTCAGAGGTTCGGACCGAACAGACAGACCGAGATCCGATCGGCCGTGTCCTTACACGCCGCGAGCGTGTAGCGCGCCTTACCTGGCCGGTACGGCCGCTCGATCGTGATGTGCGAATCGTCGATCGCGTGCCACGATCCGCGCACGACGAGGTCGGCGCCAAGCGTGTGCTCGGTGACCAGCAACACGCCATCGGCTGCGAACTTCACGTCGGCTGACTCCCAGGTCGAGCGTGCTTTTTCAGGGTTGAGGTAGTGCCACGTGTCCTCGAGCAGGATCGGGAGCAGCAGCTGCTGCTTCGGCGCAGGGGGTGACCGGCGCTGCGGCGAGACCGGCGCGCGAGCGGGTGCAGCGGCGCGGGCTCGCGCGACCGGGGGCGGCGCCGCCTCGGCAGCCGCGGTGGCCGTGAGCGCGAGCAGGATCGGTAGGGACCTCATCCCGGGGACGACACCTCTACGGGGTCGCGGTCGCATCAAATCGTGATCGAGCATCGTCGATCGCGGTCCGCGCGACGATCCGTAGTTTCGCGAGGTTCGACAGCGCCGCGGGAGTCGCCTCGTGGCTCGGGGTGCGGCCCCAGTAGGCGTCGAGCCATCTGAGCGCCGCGAAGGGCGAGGCGATCGCTATCACCGCGGCACCGACATTGAACGGTGGTGGCAGCACGGCGAACGACAACCCGACGAGCCCGGCGGCCCACAACGGGTAGACCACGAGCGCGGTGCCGAGCTTGATCGTCGAGACCGCATCGGCGTCGTAGCGCTTCGCGACCATGCGCGGGATGAAGTACGGAATCGCGTAGAGCACGAAGCCCGGGACCGCGAGCGGTGCGAGCAGCGCGCGCTTGCCCCAGCGCGACAGCGGCTTGGCGACCGCCGCCCGTGCGGTCGCGAGCTGCGCATCGCCGAGCCCGTACTTCGCGAGCTCGGCGTAGTACGCGTCGACCTTGGCCGCGACGTGCGCGATCACCTCGGGTCCGAGCTCGCGCAGCGTCTTGTTCGCGAGCCCGACCTGGCGACCGATCGTGTTCCAGCCGGCGAGCGAGGCATCGCCCGCATCGTTCGCGAGCATCTCGGCGACGCGTGCGATCAGCCGGCGTTCCTCGTGCGAGCCACCTTCGACGAGCAGCTCGCGGAGGTCTTCGTCCATCTGCTCGGTGATCCGCGCGATGCGCTCTTCGCCGAGGCCGCCGACCTCGGAGAGCGTGCGGACCGGCCCCCACAGGACGAGACAGCGCGAGCGAAAATCATCGCGACGGTCGAACTCGAGGGCGACCGCCTGGAAGGTCTGCGCCGCGCCCTTGCGACCCTCGGCCGCGACGAGCATGCGCGCGGCGCCGGTGCGCAAGGGTGCGAGCTGCGGCTCGCTGTGGCTCGTGCCTTCAGGAAAGATCAGGATGTTACCGCCGCCTGCGAGGTGACCGGCGATCTTGTCGAACGCAGCGTCGTTCTCACCGGCGCTCTTGTTCGGCGTGTCTTGCTTGCGAACGATCGGCACCGCGCCCGCGCGATCGAGCAGCCAGCGAAGGCCGGGAACCTCCCACAGCGTCGATTTCGCGATCGGCGAGATCTCGCAATCCGTATCGGTGAGCACGAGGATCGGATCGATCAGCGCGTTGTGGTGATTCGAGACAAACACGCGCCCGCGGGTGTCGGTACCGGGCGGGATACCGATCCGCTCGATGCCGCGGAAGTACAACCGCATGACCTTCCGAAACGTCGAGATCAGTGCGCTCCGCACCGACAGTCCCTCAGCCATCTCTCGACGATGACACGTCTCACGAGTTGAGGGGGACGCGGAAGACATGCGAACGTCGAGCGGTGAAGGGCGACCCGCGCGAGGCGACCGCAGAGCTGCGCTGCGTCGCGCCCCTGGTCGTCCTCGGCCCCGAGGGCCGGCAGCTGCTCGGGCCCTGTCTGTTGATCACGAATGGCATGCAGACGATCGCGGCGGCGAGCTCCGAGGTGCTGCGCAAGGCCGGCGAACCGCTCGCGATCCTCACGCGCCTGGACGGCTCGACGCACCTCCCGGTCAAGGCCTGGCAGCTCGCGGGTCACTCCGCGCTCGGCATCATCGAGCTCGGCGAGGGCGTCCAGTTCAGTCCGGAGGTTCATCCGCTGCACCTGTCGCTGCTGAGTGCGGCGGTCGAGACGCGCGGCGCCCCCTCGGCGCTGATCACGATCCGCCCCGCAGGCAGCGGGTTCGTGCGCGAGGTGATCGGCGTCCGCATCGATGTCGACGATGGTGGCGGGATGAGCGACGAGCAGGTGAGGCTGGTCTCGCCAATCGATCCGGTCGAGTCCGGGACGCTCGTCGATGGCTCGCCGCTGTTCGCGTGGATGCCTCCCGATCCGGTGCTCGGTCGAACGAGTGAAGTGATCGCGGTCGCGATCGGCGTGGTGGCGCGCGCGCGGACGGCGCCGGCAACCAGCAACGCGATCGCGGAGCTCGTCGGTCTCGAGGATGCGGGCCGTGCGTTGCCCTGGGGCGAGACCACGCCCGCACCGAGCAACGACCTCGGTCAGGTCGCCGGGCGAGATCGCGGTCGACTCGACCTCGCCGATCCTGCTCGCGGAGTCCGCGAAGAAAGCGTAGTCACCGAGCCGCGGCCGGCCAGCATTCGATCGCGAGATGGGTGCGTCGAGATCGGTGATCGGCGACACTCGATGCGTCATGGCTGATGTCGTCGGCGCCCGCGTCAAGTGTCCCGAGTGCGGTGCGAACAGTGACGCGATCGGCGACGTGCTGAAGTGCAGCTATTGCGGTACGACCTCTCGCGTCCAGCGTCGCACGCAGTTCGGCTTGAAGGTCCCGCTGCCGCCGCGCCCGCCGGAAGCACCGCAACGCGTGGCGGTCCAGGTCAACAACCGCGGTTGGGCCGTATTCCTCGCCGCGCTCGCGATCTTCATGGCCTTGTCCGTCTCGTCGTTCGTGATGCTCCGCGGAGGCGTGCAGCCCGGAAAGGCGCGGGCGGTGCGGGCGGTGGCAACCCCGGCGGCCCCCGCAGCGCCACGGCTCGATTGGATCTCGGCGCGACCGCTGGTCACCGATCTCGACGACGATGGCATCGCCGATGCGGTCGGCATTCAACGCGACGCGACCGCCGACCAGATGTTCATGGTCGCGATCTCGGGTGCGGGCGGCAACGTGCTGTGGCGGACCGCTTCGCTCGGCACCTTCGAAGCGGTCTATCGCAAGGAGCTCGTGCTCGCGGGTGGCGTGCTCCTCGTTGGCGATCGCGATCGTGATCAAACGCTCGGCGCCTTCGCGGTCGCGACCGGTAAGCCGCTCTTCACGGCGACGTTCAGCGAAGTCGTCGACGAGGTGTGCGCGGCCAAGGCGACCACCGTGAAGGTGGTCACGAAGGACAAGGTCCAGGCGCTGCTCGATCTCGGCAGCGGACAGGTGACTCCGCTCGAGGCAAAGGGTCGCGTGGTCTGCGCGGCACTGCCGTCGAGCAACGCTGCGCGGGGCGAGCACCTGGACTTCACGATGAGGCACGCGCGCGAGCTCCCGGGCATGACCCACGACTCGCTGTTCGGTCACGAGGCACCGTGGATCGTGACCGGCGTCAAGAATCCGGGCTCGCGGCTGCCGATGCTCGCGGCGCTCGACGACAAGGACAAGGTGTTGTGGACGACGGTGGTGCCGCTTCGCGACCCGATGAGCGCGAAGTTCGAGGAGCCAGCAGCGACGGATGTCGAGGGCGATCTCGTCGCGACGGTGTATGACCGCAACGAGCACGAACCCGCAGTGCTGACCGCCTTCGAGCGCAAGACGGGCGTTCGCAAGTTCGAAACACCGCTGCGCCGTCGCGCATCGATGTTCGTGACCGTGAACGATGTCGTGATCGGTAAGAAGATCATCTACGTCACGATCAACGCAGCGATCCAAGCATTCGATCGCGACACTGGTGTGTTGAAGTGGGTGATCGGCGAGACTCGTTGAGTCGTGAAGATCGCCACCTGGAACGTCAACGGCATTCGCGCGCGCGCCTCGCAGCTCGTCCACTGGATCGATGCCGAGGAGCCCGACGTGATCTGTCTGCAAGAGATCAAGGCCACGCCCGCGCAGATTCCGGAGATGGTCTCGACCATCGCTGGCTATCACACGTACTGGCACGGCGGTGGCGGTTACTCGGGCGTCGCGCTGTTGATGCGCGAGAAGGTGTTCGCGAAGCCCCCGGTGTTCACCCATCCCGCGTTCGACCTCGAGCATCGGTTGGTCGTCACGGAGATCGAGGGCGTGGTCTACGGCTCGCTGTACGCGCCGAATGGCGGCAAGGACTACGGCGTGAAGCTACGGTTCCTCACCGCGATGGAGGCGTGGGCCGGCGAGCTCGCCGCAGCAAACAAGCGGCTCGTGCTGTGCGGCGACTACAACGTCGCGAGGAAGCCCATCGACGTTCACCCGACGCTGCGCAAGGAGATGATCGGCCAGTCGAACGAGGAGCGCGACCTGATCGATGCGTTCTTCGCGCACGGGTTGGTGGATGTCGGCCGCTACGTCGATCCAGATAACGACCGGCTCTTCACGTGGTGGGCACCGTGGCGGAACCTGCGCCAGCGCAATATCGGCTGGCGGTTGGACTACGTGGCGGCGCACCACTCGCTCGTCGATCAAAGCTGCGCGTGCAAGGTGTCTCGAGATGTCGGCGCGAGCGACCACGGACCCGTAATCGCGCATATCCTCGATCCGTGAAACAGATCCTGATCGCGGTGGCGTTGCTCGGCTGCGCCACCAAGAAGCATGACGAGCCCGCACCTATGCCGGTCGTGACCGTCGATCTGGCGGCGACCTTCCAGGCGTGCTGGACGGCGTGGAGCGACGGCAAGATGACCCTGCTCGCCGCCTGCTACGCGAACAGCGCGGTCAGCGAATCGCCGGGCGCAGGGTTCCCTCCCGCGACCCAGGTGAGCGCGATCCTCGATGCGGTGAAGGGCCTGCGTGCGGCGTTTCCCGATCTCGAGGGCGAGCCGCAGCTCGTGCTCGTCAACGCGAGCAAGGTCGCGGCGGTCGTGCGGCTGAGCGGCACCCACGTCGACAAGAAGCAGCCGATCGGCCTCGTCGGAGGCGTCCTCGATAACTTCGATGCGAATGGCAAGATCACTCACGAGTCGGACTACTTCGATTCGCTCACGATCCAGGGCCAGCTCGATCCGCAACCATCGCACCTCGTGCGCGCGTGGAACGCGACGACCTCGCTCGTGAAGCAGACGATCGTGGCCAAGCACGATGCCGCCGAGCAGGCGAACGTCGCGCTCGTGAAGCAGATGACCGAGGCGTTCGACAAGCACGATCTGGCTAGCTTCGGCAGCTTCATCGCGGACGACGGCACGTGGTCGGATGCGTCCGAGCGCTCCGATTGGACCAAGGCGCAGCTGCTGCTCGATCGCGCGATCGGGATCAAGGGCTTTCCGGACGCCGCGATCCGGATCCTCGATACGTGGGGTGCGGGGGACTTCGTGGTCGAGGTCGGCGAGCTGACCGGCACCCACGACGGGCCGATCGAAGGGATTCCTGCACCGACGCACAAGAAGATCAACGTGCCGTTCTTCGCGATCCATCAAGTGCTCGCGGGCAAGGTCGCGCACACCTGGGCGTTCCAGCAGGCGAGCGCGTTCGTGACCCAGCTCGGGCTCAAGTAAGCGCGTCGCTGACCGTCACGAGCTCGTAGCCACGCGCACGCAGCTCGGGGACGAGGATCTTCACCGCCGCGATCGTGCCGGTGTGATCGCGACCGCCGTCGTGCATCAGGATGATGCTGCCGTTGCGCGATCGATCGACGACGCGACGCGCGACCTCGAGCGGCGGCAGGTCCTTCCAGTCGTAGCTGTTGACGTCCCACAGCACCGTCTTCTTATCGGCACGATCGAACGCGCGCACGTTCGAAGGCGAGCGCCCACCCCAGGGCGGGCGCACGAGTTTCGGCACGATGCCGGTCGCCGCTGCGATCGCGGCATCGGCCGCGGCGAGCTCGCGCGCGACGCTCTGCTTGCTCGCGAGCGGGAGATAGCGATGGGTGTGCGTGTGATTGCCGAGCTCGTGACCCTCGCGAACCATGCGCGCGCACAGCTCGGGGTGCGCCTCGGCTTGCTTGCCGACCACGAAGAACGTCCCCGGTACGCCGAGCTCGCCGAGGGCATCGAGCAGGGCCGGCGTGCGCGCGCCGTCCGGACCGTCGTCGAACGTGAGTGCTACGACGCGACGATCGCGGTCGCCGTGCGACGCGGTATTCATGGCCCAGTCGACGGGCCCTTCGAAGCCACCGTAGCAAAAAAGATACGCGAGTCCGACGGAAGCGGCCGAGGCGAGCGGTGCGATGAGGAGCGGCAGCAACATGCTCGCAGGGAGTGCGAGCGGCATGCCGGGCGTGGATTCGCGGAGTTACCGCGAAGTGCCAGTTCTCCAACGGTGAACAGCTACCGCGCTGCCAGCAGCGTCACGACGAGCGCGGCAACCCCTGGCACCGCCTGGACGAACAGGATCGTCCGCGACGCGGTCGCGGCGCCGTAGAGGCCGGCGACGATCACGCAGCCGAGGAAGAACAGCTTGAGGGAATAACCGAACGGCTCGCCTGCGGTGAGCGACCACACGAGGCCCGCGGCGAGGAAGCCGTTGTAGAGACCCTGGTTCGCCGCGAGCGACTTCATCGCGATCATGTCGGCGAGCGGGCGCTTGAAGGTCTTCGCGCCGTACGGCGTCGCCCACAGGAACATCTCGAGCACGAGGAAGTAGACGTGCAGGAACGCGACGAGGCCGACCAACACATTCGAGACAGTGCCCATGCGCCAGCCTATCGCAAAGCGAGCGTGATCTGCGCGAGCGCGCCACCCGCAACGCGCTCGAAGCCCGCGCGATCGATCGAGAGCACTAGATCGCCGGGCTCGTCGGCGTAGCTCCGCGCGACCGGGCTGTCGTCGAGCACGTAGCCGAGCTTGTCGAACACCCGGCGCGAGGCCGTG
The DNA here is from genome assembly GCA_025357755.1 of Kofleriaceae bacterium. Classification (GTDB taxonomy): domain Bacteria; phylum Myxococcota_A; class Polyangia; order Haliangiales; family Haliangiaceae; genus JABFXX01. Next base: position 63,467 of record JANXOP010000163.1, read on the forward strand.
TTGTGCGGCACGATCGAAGCGTAGATGTGATGGAGCCCGAGGATCTGAAAGCCGAACGCGTGGATCATCGTCGCGACCTTGGTGCCGAGGCCTTTGCCCTGCGCACTAGGCGCGCCGATCATGAACGCGAACTCGGCGGTGCCGTCGTGGATCCCGCGCAGGTCACCGTCGCCCGCAAACTCGCCGGCCTGGAACAGCAGGAACGAGCGCGTACCTTCGTCGGCCGCCTCTTCCCACATCTCGACGATGTCCTCGGGATCGATCTCTTCGGTGTGGCCCATCAGCTCCGCGTTGCGCGGCTCGTTGTAGCCGTGCGCGAGTGCATCGGCATGCACGGCGACTTCTTCGAGCGATGGCTCGTACGCGGCAAGTTGCCCCTCGCTGTTCCAGTCGATGCGGTAGCCCACGGTTGCGAGAGCGTAGCGTAGTCTCGCGGCTATGGCCGAACCGTGGGATCGAATCGAGGCGGAGACACGTGGCGCATTTCACGGCGAGGGCAACTTCCCGCTGCGCGCGTATTCGGAGTACATGCCGTCGCCGTACGTCGGGATCAAACCGTACGCGCCGGAGCGCGGCCACGGCGCGGCGACGTTCGGGACCAGTGATGCGAGCGCGCTCGATGTCGACGAGTACGAGCAGGCGCACGATCTGGAGCCCGGGCTGGACCGGATCGCGGATCACCTCGTGCTCGAGCTCGGGCGGCTGCTGCGCGGCGAGCCCCACGCACTGTCGCAGACCTTGCTCGCGAAGAATCCGGCATGGCCGGCCGAGCTCGCGCACGCCGCGAAGGCAGGCAAGCTAGCGCACGATCCGCTCGTGATCATCCTGGCGCTCGCGCTGTCGCGCTCGCAGGATGACAAGGGCAACGATCATTGGACACTGTTCGGCGGGAGTCACGAGGGTCCGGCGCGCCCGTTCTGGCGCAACCTCGACGAAGCCACCGTGCAGAAGATCCTCGATCACGCGGGGATCAAGGGCGACTGGAAGATCTACGCCGCCGCGGGCGAGCTCGATCCGAAGCTCAAGCAGCGCATCCTCGGCAAGACGCCGATCGAGAAGGTCCACGCGCTCGTCACGTTCGAGCCGTTCGCGCATCTCCCGGCGGATGTTCGTAAGGCGTACCTGGCTGGCTCGCTCGCGCTCGTGCCGAGCCCGGCGAGCCTGGTGTTCTTCGAGCACCCGCGCTACCGGAAGCTCGCGGCCCAGTTGCCGCACGCGATGCAGATTCCGCTCCTGCACCTGTTCCCGCGCGTCGAGGCGAGCTGCGCGATCCGGATCCCACAATCGGGCTGGCTCGACGAGACCGATCCGTCGCAGGAAGAGCATCACCATCGCCACGGCCACAAGATCGCCACGCACATCGTGCGGACCCATCGCTGGCAGCGGATCGCGCGCGATGCCGATATCCACGGCGATGGCGCGTTCACCGACAAGGTCTCGACCGCGCTGTTCGCGACCGATCCGGTCTCGATCGATCTCTACAACAAGCCGCTCGCCCGCAACTCGCAGGTCTGGGACGAGCACTACAACCTCGTGCTCGACGGACCGCGCGCGTCGCAGAAGCAGATCTTGCACGCGGCCGAGGTCGTCGATAAGGGCGGACGGTTTGGCTATCGCATGTACTACCCGCCGATGCGCGCGGGCGTGCGCGAGCTGTTCTGGCACCTACCGGTGATCGCGGCCTCGGGGCGCGGTCGCTTGCGCGATGCGGTGCAGGGCTACGTCACCGCCGAGCTGCCGGGCGCGCAAGCGCTCGTGCTCGCACCTCACCTGCTGGCGCGACCGGAGCACGTCGCGGCCGCGCGGTTGTTCGAGCGCGATCCGGGCCACGTGCGCCACACGACCTGCCAGAACGTGAGGAAGCTCCTCGAGGCCAAGGAGCTGCTCGGCCCGATCTCGCCGGCGCACGCGCGATCGCTACTGCACATCGAAAAGCAGACCGCGCTCGAGGCGTGGCTCGACGGCCTCGCGGCGCACGCGAGCGATCCGAAGCGCGGCGCACAGCTCGTGAAGGTGCTGCGCAGTTGCATCGCCAAGAAGGAGGAGAAGCTGGCGCCGCCGCACGTGATCGATCAGCTCGGGACGCGCGCGTTCGAGGAGCAGATCTGGAATTCGATCGCGGGCCTCGCGCACGGCGAGTTCAAGCAGAAGAGCAACGGCGATGGCATCACCGTGAACCGCGGCAAAGATGGCGGCAAGGCCGCGAAGGCCGCGCACATCCATGTCCACGATCGGCGCGATCTCGAGGCGCTCGGCGATCATCTGCACGATCGCTATCGCGCGCTGATCGCGGCCGCCGGCATGGAGGGCCAGGCCGAGTGCGTCGATCACGTCTTCCGCTGGGAGACCGATTTCGCCTATCCGTGGATGGAGGGCTGGGCCGCGAACATCACCAAGCCCGCCGAGCGCAACATCGTGATGATCATCCCTGGCAAGAATCGCCAGCAGGCGGTCGTGATGGGCGACCACTACGACACCGCATACATGGAGGATGTCTACTACGAGGAGAGCGGTGGCGATCTTCTGCGTGCACCCGCAGCCGGTGCCGACGACAACCACTCCGCGACGACCGCGCTCTTGCTCACGGCCGAGCGCCTGCTGCCACTCGCGAAGGCTGGCAAGCTCGAGCGCGATGTCTGGTTGATCCACCTGACCGGCGAGGAGTACCCGGCCGATTGCATGGGTGCGCGTGCGCTGTGTCAGGCGCTGGTCGAGCGGCGCTTGCAGTTCACCGGTGAGGATGGCAAGCCGCGGGATGTCGCGCACGTCGATGTCGTCGCCGCGTTCGTGCTCGACATGGTCGGCCACAACACCGAGCGCGATCGCGATGTCTTCATGATCGCGCCCGGCGAAGGCGCGGGCTCGGCGAAGCTCGCGCGTCGCGCGTTCCAGGCGAACCTCGCCTGGAACGAGCTGGCCGCGAAATGGAATCACGATCGCAAGGGCCTCCATCGCGCACAGCGCATGCCCGATGGCCCCAAGCATCCGGCGCCACCGCCGTTCGCGCACCTCGCCCTCCACGGTGAAGTGCGGGTCGAGTGGGAGCCTCGCTCGGCGCTGTTCAACACCGATGGTCAGATCTTCAGTGACCTCGGTATCCCGGTCGTCTTGTTCATGGAAAACTACGACATCAGTCGCAAGGGCTATCACGACACCCACGACACCATGGCGAACATCGATCTCGACTACTGCGCGGCGATCACGGCGATCGCGATCGAGACCGTCGCGGACACGGCATGCGCACCCGAGCTCTAGTCCTCGCGCTCGCGGCGTGCAGCTCGCCGGCGCCGGCGCCTGCACCCGCGGCATCTTCTTCGTCTTCGGGATCTTCGGGGTCTTCGGGGCCTTCGGAAGCTGGCACCTACGAGGGCCGCCCGATCGCGCAGACCATGAGCTACCTCGGCGCCGACTGGCTCGAGCGCCCCGATCGCGCCGAGCGCGAGCAGCCCGACGTGGTGCTCGATGCGCTGAAGCTCGCGCCCGACAGCACCGCTGCCGATGTCGGCGCGGGCACCGGCTACTTCACGGTGCGGCTCGCGGCGCGCGTCAAGGCGGTGCACGCGAGTGACCTGCAGCCCGAGATGCTGCGCATGCTCGATGCGCGCCTGGTCAAGGAGAAGCTGGCGAACGTCACGCTCCATCGCGCGACCGATCACGACGCGGGCCTGCCGGTCGCGTGCTGCGACCTCGTGATCATGGTCGACGTCTATCACGAGCTGTCCGACCCACCGGGCGTGATGAGCTCGATCAAGCGTGCGTTGAAGCCGAACGGGCGGCTCGTCCTCGTCGAGTATCGCGGCGAGGATCCCGCGGTCGCGATCAAGCCCGAGCACAAGATGACGCTGCCGCAGGTCAAGAAGGAGCTCGCGAACCTCGGCTTCCACTTCGTCGATTCGCTCGAGATGCTGCCCGATCAGCGCGTCGTGATCTTCAACTGATCCGCACCGCTGCGAACCTATCGTACGCAGCGTCGAGCCCCCCTGCCGCGTGCGAGGTTGCGATGATCCGCACCTCGTCGCAACTTGGCGCTGGACTCGAATTAGCTACTCGAGCGGGCCGACGGTCGAGAGCTTGCCGCGCTCGCGGTACATGCGCTCGATCGTGGCGCTGAGCAGCGCCGCATCGATGTTCACGTTGTTCGCGCCGGCGACATAGGCGGCGCGCTCGCACGCGACCTTGATGAAGCCACCGGTGAGCTCGAACTTGTCGGCGAGCTCGTCGAAATCGATATCGCTCGCGGAGCGCTCCTTCGGCAGCGTGCGGCGCCAGAGCTCGGCGCGCATGTCGGGCGAGGGGAACGTGAAGTAGACGTCGTACGTGAAGCGGCGCTTGAACGCTTGATCGATCGCGCCGTTGAGGTTCGTGGTGAGGATCGTGAGGCCGTTGAAGCGCTCGAGCCGCTGGAGGAGATAGTTGGTCTCCATGTTCGCGTAGCGATCGTTCGAGGACTTGACGTCGGCGGTGCGCTTGCCGAACAACGAGTCGGCCTCGTTGAACAGGAGGACGACGTGGCCCGGCTCGGCGGCATCGAACACGTCGCTCAGGTTCTTTTCGGTCTCGCCGAGCCACTTGGACACGACCTGCGAGAGATCGATCTCGTAGATATCGAGGCCGAGGCGCTTCGCGAGCACGGTGCCCGACATCGACTTGCCGACGCCCGGGTGGCCCGAGAACAGGACCGAGATGCCGGCTGCGCCGCGGAGCTTGAACTCGTCGCGGATCTTGCGGCGCTCGCGCGCGGCAGAGGCGATCTCGATCAGGGCGGTGCGCGTGTCGTCGTCGACGATCAGATCGTCGAGATCGAACGGGGTCGGGAGCTTCTTGCCGAGCCGCGAGATCCGTTGATGGAGCTGGGCCGCGACGGCGAAGTCGAGGCTCGTCGCGGTCGGCGCGGGGGAGGTCGGCATGCGCGCGGCCTCGGCGGCGTGGGCCGCGGCGACGATCACGCCGCCAGGGATCGCGAACCGGCCGGCGAGGCCTTCGGCATCGGACGTGGAGAGCAGCGGCATCACTTGCTGCCAGAGCTGCGCGCGGACCTTCAGATCCGGCACCTCGAGGGCGATGTGCACGATCGGTCGCTGGTGCAGACGCGGCATGCGCTCGCGATTGATCGTGATCGCGGCCGGCCCGGTCCACTCGTCGAGGAACATGGCGAAGAACGCGGGCATGCCGTCTCGATCTTCATCGACGACCGCCGCGTCATCGGTATCGGCGAACACCGGAATCGCGCCGAGCAGCATCGCTTCGCGGACCAGCGCGCGCACGTGGAGTTGCTGCGTGGCGAGCGGTTGTTGCGCGAGGCGCTTGGCATCGATGATCAGCGTGCGCTTGTGCCAGTGCGCGCTCGCGACCTGGACGAGCAGCTTCTTGCCGAGGCCGCGCTGGCCCTGGATCGCGAGCACCACCTCGCTGGAGTGGAGCGCGGCCGCGGCGCGCTCGATCGTCGCGGCGGGAAACGCCGCGCCGCGATGTTGCGTGGTCCGGACCTCGGCGATGTCGGCGAGCTCGGGATCGAGCTCCAGGCCATTGCCATCGAGCAAGTAGACCAGGCGCGGCAGCGCGCGGATGCGCCGGAACATCAGCGACTCGCCGGCCGAGAGCTCGAGCAGGCGATAGCGCGAGAGCGGCGAGCTCGCCGAGAAATCACGCGCCATCAAGGCGCGGCTCTGGGGCGTATCGTAGACGAGCATCGAGAGCAGCCGCCCGTCGAGGCCGCGGCAGCTCGCATCGCGCGCGAGGTAGCGGTACGCCGCGACGAGGTTCGGATCGACCTCGGGCAAGAGCGCGAACATCAGCGAGGCCCATTGTCGCGGCGTGAGCTCGAACGTGCGAATCAGGTCGACGAGCGGCGAGCCGCCGCCGGCTTCGATCGTCGCGCGGATCCGGGCTTCGACCTGCTTGTGGATCTCGAGCCACTGCTCGAGCACTTTCGGCGCGCCGCTCTCCTCGGTCGCCGCGGTCTCGCCGCGGGCCGCCGCGAACAAGGCGCCCATGTCGTCGGGTCCGACGGTCGTGTCGTCGGAGGCGCGCGGTGCACGGGTCCACCCGAGCCGGATCTGATACTCGACCCGCAACCACGCGCGGCGCAACTCGTCGCGAACATGGGCCGCGACGTCGGGGTACGGCTCGGCCATGCTGCCGGAGTATATCAGTGGCTCTGGCACTGAGCGTACGCAGGCGTGCAGACCTTGGCGCGACAGTTCGCATCCGTACCGCAGTTCGCGGCGCAAACCGAATACGCGAGTACGAGCGTGAGGCTCGGCGCGGCGGCCGCCTTGGTGCAACCGCAAGCGCACGCCGTATCGTTCGGCTTGCATGCGAACTGACACGCGAGCGTCTTCTTGCAGCTCGCGTGGCCGGTCCCCTGCTCCCCGGCACATTGAGAGCCGACGAAGCACGCGCTGAACGCATCGCACTGGTCGTGCGACTTCTGGATGCACTCGCCGAACCCGTGCGTGCTCTGGCAATCGGCGACGCAGTTGTTCCTGCGTAGGCCGCAGCTCGCGAGCCACGCGCAGCTCGCCTCGCAATCGAGCATGGCGATCGCCGCGTCGGGTCGAGCGACCACCGCATCGGTCGCGGGATTGGTCGTGGCGACCACGCGTGCCGCGGGCTTGGCGCGCGTGACCGCGAACCCGATCACGCCCGCTGCGATCGCCAGCCCCGCGATCACCATCGCGATCATCCGGCCGCGATGGCTCGCCGGCACGAGCTCGGTGTCGAATTGGGTGACCGGCGTGACGAGTGGCGCGGGCCCTGTTTGCAGCGCTGGCGCCACCCATGACGCCGCAGCGGTCGCCGTGCCTACGGGTGCGATCGGCCGCGAGTCGCGCGTGATCACGTGATCCTCGAAGGGCAGCTGCGCGATCGCGGCGCTCATCTCGATCGCCGAGCCGAACCTAGCCTTCGGATCGCGCGCGAGCGCTCGCACGAAGAACGCACTGATCGCGGGAGACACCGTCGGGATCCAGCGCTGGATCGGATCGGGCTCGGCGCGCGCGAGCAGCCCGAACATGCCCTCGATCGAGTCGGCCTCGAACGGGAGGTGCCCGCTCATGAGCTCGTACATCATCGCGCCGATCGCCCACAGATCGGCGCGCGGATCGACCGTGCTCGCATCCTTGAGCTGCTCCGGCGCCATGTATGCGAGCGTGCCGAGCAACACCCCTGCGGCCGTGCGCGGCACGCCGAGCGTGGCGCTGCCGATGCCCTTCGCGATACCGAAATCGAGCAGCTTGACCGTGGCGTTCGGCGCCGCGATGAACACGTTCTCCGGCTTGAGATCGCGGTGCACGAACCCGCGGGCGTGCGCGGCCGCGAGGGCGTCGAGCAGCTCGCGCGCGATCCGGCGAACCTCGACGGGCGGCATGCGGTGCCTCATCGCATCGCGCAGCGACTGGCCGACCAGCAGCTCCATCACGAGGTAGAGCTCGCCTTCCGAGGTGCGCCCCGCGTCGAGCACCGCCACGATCGCGGGATGGCCGATCTGATTCGGCGCACGCGCCTCGGCGAGGAACCGGCCTTCGAGGCCAGCATCGAGCTGGAGCTCCTTGTGCAGCATCTTGAGCGCGACGCGCGCGCCCGTGAACTGGTGGTGCGCCTGCAGCACCACGCCCATGCCGCCGGTTCCGAGCACCGATTCGACGGCGTAGCGGCCGTCGATCACGCGCCCGGCCCAGGGCTCAGCCAAGCTTGACCTGGAGACTGCAGCAGTCAGGTTCGCTCACGATGATCACGTCGCCATCGCGCAGCTCGGCGCGCGTGATCCGCCCACGCGTCACGTCGTTGACGTACGTGCCGTTCGTCGTGCCCTGATCGATCGCGACGAGCTTGCCGTTCTCGATCCCGATCCACACGTGCTTGCCCGAGGCGCGATGATCGTTGACGAGTACGTGCGCGACACCTGGCTGGCGGCCGACGATCACGCCGGTCGCGGTCAACGCGAAGCGCTGACCATTGAGCTGACCGCGCACGCACGTCAGGCTGCCGATGCTGAGCGAGCCGAACGCCGTCGGCGCGATGCCACCTTGCGGCGGTGCGCTTTGTCCGACCGCCATGGTCTTGGCGACCGGACCCGAGCCACCGGGACCGGGCGGCGGCGCGCGGCCATACATCTGTTGCGGTGGAAACCCTTGCGGCTGCGGGGGCGCGAAGCCCTGTGGCGGCGGAAATCCCTGGGGCGGCGGGAAGCCTTGCGGCGGCGGGAACCCGTGCTGCGGTGGCCCGGGCGGCCGGTGCTGCTTGCCGCGCTTCATGATCACGACGGCGCCGCCGAGCAGCGCGATGCCACCGACGACGAGGCCGGCGATCAAGCCGCTGTTGGATTCCTTCTTCTTCTCTTTGCCGTCCTTCTTCGCCTGGTTCGCATTCTTGATGAACCCGGTCGCTTCGCTGTGCGCGGGGAACAGCAACTGGACCTGCTCGAAGTCGTGGATCGCGTCGGAGTACTCGTCACCCCAGTAGTGGTCGAGGCCCTCGTTCCACATCTTGTTCGTCTCGCTCTGTTTCGGCTCGATCTTGAGCCCCTTCACCATCTCGTTGAGCGTGCTCGACGCGACGAGGAAGTTGAAGCCCTGGACGTCACTGCCGAACGTGGCGAGCCCGACGACGTTGCCGTGCTGATCGATCGCGGGACCGCCGGAGTTGCCGTGCGTGATCGGCGCGGAGATCTGGAGGATCTGCTCGCCGCTCGCAGCGTTCTTGATCGCCGCGACCGAGCCATCGGTGACCGAGGCCTGGAGCTGCGATTTCTCGTCGAGCAAGTCCTGCGCATCCGCGACGCCGGGATAGCCGAGCACGACGATGTGATCCTCGACCTGCGAGCGCGCGGAATCACCGATCGGCAGCGTCGGTGCGTTCTCGATCTTGACCTTGATGATCGCGCAGTCATTGCCGCTGCCCGGCTTGCCGAACGCCTTGACCTCGTAATCGAGCTTCGTGCCGTCGGGAAGGATGACGTACGCGCGCCGCTCGATCTGACCGACGAGCTTGATCTTGGTATCGAGGAAGTCGAGCTGCGATTGCGGCATCCGGTCGAACTCGGCACCGACCTCCTTGCGGATCCGCTTGTAGACTTCTTGGCGGAGCGCGACCTTCGCGGCATCGTCGCCCTTGTGGATGTCGTCGACGACGTGCGCGTTCGTGGCGATGTAGCCATCCGGCGTCATGAACCAGCCGGTGCCGGTGCCGCCGATCGCGGTCTGGATCTTCGTCCCGCTGATGTCGTAGGTCGCGATGTACGCGCCCCAGACGCGGACGACCGACGGCTTGGCGATCAGCGCGATCTTCTGCTGCGGGCTCGGCTCTTCGGCATTCGCGGTCGCCCCGACAAACAGCACCAGCGCGCACGCGAGAAACGCCTGCAGTCGACCCATCGCCGGGCATCGTACCGTATCCTCGATGCGTGGGCTTTGGCATCGACCGCCGTGCGCGCAGCAAAAAAGGCAAAGGCTTGTTCCGGCGCGCCCCCGATTGGAAGGACGTCGGTCAGCGCCTCGGGCTCTTGCTGTTGCGGATGAAACGCGCCTCGAGCCGACAAGTGAAGCAGGACGATCGGTTCCTCGCCGAGGTCACGTTCCACCCGAAGGCACCCCCGCTACGCCTGAGCGTCAGCGGCCCCGACGCCGAGCTTCACGTCAAGGGCCTGACCTCGACGCTCGGGCCTGGCTATCACGCCGAAGTCCTCGCGAAGTTGGGACCGGTCCTCGACGAGCTCGAGTATGCCTGGACCGCCCCCGAGCCCGAGGAGCCCGGCCCTGCGATGTGCAAGTGGCTCGCGAGCGAGCTCGGCGGTGATGATCAGGTGTGGATCGGGCTGACCGATCAGTTCATGTTCAGGACCGACGCCTCGGTCCTCACCCCGATCGGCCCGCGCGACGCCGCCTGGCGTGCCGCCGTGCTTGCCGATCCGATCAAGGGCGCCGATGCCTTTCCGTGGTGGAGCTCGGGACCGGGCCAGCGCGCGCGCGCCGACGCGCTGCTCGCGATGTGGCAGGACATCCCGTGGCGCGAGACCCTCGACGATCTCGAGATCTCGATGATGGAGAGGGTCGATCGCGATCTGACCGCGGCGCGCGCTGCGGGGATCACCGAGCTTCCTTATCCCGACTGGTCGGAGCTGCTCGGCTACCTCGGTCGCGACGACAAAGCGGCGACCGAAATCTACAAGCTCGCCGGCGATCGCCCGGCGACGATCGGCTATCGCCGGCTCGATCACGAGGTCGCGCTCTCCGGAGGATGGATCGTGAATCTCCCGGGTGCGTTCGCAGGTCGCTGGGAGGACGAGCACTCGCGCTATGTCTCGACCGATGGCGCGCGTGCGATCGAGTTCACCAGCCTGACCGCGGAGGGCGAGACCGATTCGGCGAAGCTACTCGAGGTCGCGGATGCGGTTCATCCGGTGGTCGATCGATTCACCGATGGCGATCGCTGCGGTCGCGCGGAGGTCTCGGACGAGGACTACACGCACATCGTGCATGGCCTCGTGGCGCAAGCGCCGCACGTCGCGATCCTCACGATCAAGGGCAACAAAGATCACGAAGCGTGGGCGCTCGCCACCTGGCGGTCGTTACGGCGCGAGTAGCACGGTCTTGGTCCTTTGAAAATGTGATCTAGAACCGGCGTTTCGTCGTATATGCTGGTGGCTCATGGCTTCGAGATGGCTTGCAGTAGTGGTTTCGGTCGCTGCGTGCGGCGGCGGTAACAGCGCCAGCTCCGATGCCGGTGGCGACGGTGGCAGCGGCAGTAATTTCGTCGACGGCAGCACGCCGCTCGTCGATGCCGATCCGTCCTGCCACACGCCCGGTCAACTCCCGGCGATGAAGGCGCAGCTCGTCGCGCAGAGCTTCACGCAGCCGATCTACGTCGCGCAACCGGCCGGCTCGACCGATGTCTACGTCGTCGAGAAGCAGGGCAAGATCAAGATCGTGCGTAACGGCGCGACGCTCGCGACGCCGTTCCTCACGGTCAACGACATCCAGATTCCGTCGTCGACCTCCGAGGGCGGCTTGCTCTCGATCGCGTTTCATCCGAGCTACGCCACCAATGGTCGGTTCTTCGCGTTCGAGACGATCAGCGGCAACCAGGCCGTGGTGCGCGAGTACGCGCGTTCGGCCAATCCCGATGTCGCCACCGCGACGCCGGTGCAGACGTTGATCTCGTACGGCGAGGATGGCAACGCGAACGTCGGCGGCACGATCTTGTTCGGCGCCGATGGCTACCTCTACATCTCGGCCGGCGACGGGAGCAACGCGCCCGAAGCCCAGGACCTGACCTCGCGGCGCGGCAAGATCTTGCGCGTCGATGTCAACGCTCCGGCGACCGCCCCGCCCGGCAACATCACGACGAGCGGCGCCGATCCATTCATCTGGGACTACGGCCTCCGCAATCCGTATCGCATGGCGTTCGATCGCCAGACCCACGAGCTGTTCATCGGCGATGCCGGTGATGCGTTGCAAGAAGAGGTCGATATCGAGCCCGCGGGCTCGGGCAAGCACAACTACGGTTGGTCGATCGTCGAGGGTAACGTGTGCCACGACGGGACGACGACGTGCGACAAGACCGGCACCACGCTACCGCAGTACACGCGTCCGCATCAGACCGACTACAGCGTGCTGATCGGTGGCTCGATGTATCGCGGCGCGGCGCTGCCCTGCTTGAGGGGCACGTACATCTTCGCGATCTACGGCAGCCAGGCGCACATCTTGTCGTGGTCGTGGACCGGCACGGCGATCACGAACGAGCACGATCTGACCAACACGTTCAACGTCGATCCGGACGTCATCTCGATCAACGAAGACGCGACGGGCGAGCTCTACCTCGTCACGCTCGGCGGCAATCTCTACAAGATCGTTCCCGCGTAGCTAGAGCGAGAGCTCGACCCGAGCATGCTCGGCCGGTTTGGCGAGCTCGAGCTCGGTCGCCCACACGGCCTCGGTCACGCAGGCGTGGACCGCCGGATCGCCCGCCGGATCGCCGGTGACCGTGACGTCGACGATCTCGTCGAGCGTGAGCTCGAGCGCGAGGTCGACGGGGCCGCTCGGACGGCACGCACGCACCGCCTTCTCGAGCTGATCGCGTAGCGGTCGAGGGTGCGCCACGACCGGCTTGCCAAAGCCAAAGCCCATCATCGGTCCAGGATCGGCGCAGCCGCAAAGGCCGCCGTACAGGGTCGCGGCGTCAGCGTCGTTGTCCGCGTAGCCATGCGCGCCACCCCACGTCGCGATCATCGACCACTCGCGATTGATCCCCGCACCAGCCGCGAGGATCTCGGGCGCCGCTGCGCCGAGCTGATCATCGTCTAGCTTGCTCAGGGCGCGCGCGATCTCGATCGGTTCATCGCGCGGCGTGATCGTCATCGAGACCACGTGATTCCACAGCAAGCCTTCGAGGCTCGGCGGGCTCGGCGGGCTCGGCGGGCTCGGCGGGCTCGGCGGGCTCGCCGGCGTAGTCGCCGTGCCCCACCAGATACACGAGTCGCCTTGCGCGAGCTCGTCGACATCGCAAGTACGCGCGAGTCCGTCTCGTCCGAAGTCCTGCCAGCCGACGTGCTTCAACCGGATCTTGCCGAGCCTGGTGGGTCGCACGAGCTCGAGCGCATCGATGTCACCGACACTCGGGCTCGACGAGCGAGCCGCGAGGCCTTCGGTCAGGATCGCGAGCCTGGCGAACGCGATCGTGTCGTCGCGGACGATCCCTTGATGACCCTCCGCGAGAGCGACGACGTGGACGAGCGTCTCGGGCGGCAACCCGGCCACGAGTGCGCTCGCCTGGATCGCTCGCGTGCGATCGGCCAGCCGTTGGTCGCTGAACACCACGATCCGTCGCGTACCCGTGACGGGCGCGAGCAACCTGCTCGCGAGCGCGATACCTGCGTCGAGGTTCGAACCGTTGAGCGGCGTGAGGGCCGCGAGCGCGCGACCGATCTCGACGGCGCTCGCGCCGGCAGGCGCCCAACCCGGGAGCAATCGACGCGCACGCCGCGCGACGGCGACGATCTGGATCTGCGAGCCCGCGGCTTGGCGCACGTACGATTCGACGAGCTCCCGTTGCAACGCGCGCTGGTCGTCCGTCATCGAACGCGAGCCATCGATCACGAACACGGTGTGGAGATCGGGCGCGAGCTTGGTCAGCTGCTCTGCGAGCGCGACTTCGACGCGCGCGAAGTGACCATGCGGTAGGTCGAGCGTTCCAGCCGCGATCATGATCCGCTGCTCGCCGAGCGGCTTGGCCGCCGCCTCGTGGGAAGGAAATCGGATCCACGCCGGCGCGTCCCAGGAGACGAAGTCCTCGTCGACGCACGGATTCGGCTCGGTCTCGTGGTCGGGCTTGTGCCCGAGCACGGTCGCCCACGCGTTCGGTACGGACGTGAACCGCGCGTCGTGGCGAAAGCAGGTCTCGGCCTCGAGCTCGAGATCGAGCGTGATCGTGGTCGTGCGTGGCGCGACCATGTAGGCCGTCACGCCCGTTGTCGTGTCGCCGGCGAGCTCGACCGCCCACCCACGGTCGCGTCCGGTGGGCGCCTTTTCGAGCGCTTCGATCTGCGCGTGCGCGAGGGCACGCCGCGTGAGCGAGAGGGTCCGCACGACGCCGTCGGCGGTGACCTTGGCGCCGGTCACGGTGGCTCCGTACGGGAGCTCGAGCCCTGCCGCGGTGGCCGCGGCAGGGCCGGTGCGGAGCCGGTAACGCACCGAAATCTTCGCGACGCGACCATCGAGGCGTGAGCGAATCGTCGTCGGAATGGGCCTCGGATCCGGTTCCGGAGCTGCGTGCGCGGTGCTCGCCATCACCACCCAGGCCACCCAGGCTCGAAGTCCGACCATGAGGGGTCAGACACCACGTTCCCCGATCGAGTTCCCGCTCAGTCGCCTCGGTCGAGGTGGATCTGGTCGATCCGGTCCGGAATGAACCGGCGGTCGATCAGGTCACTCAGATCGATCGGTTGCTTCAGCACGCCCGCGCGCAAGGCCATGTCCATGATCTGGCGCAGATCCTCGTCGCTCGGTGTGAGCTGGCGATAGCTCACCCGGTCGGGCGGCTCGGTCAGCACGTACTCGACGAGCTTCTGGTCCTGATGGAAGTACGGCGCCGCGATCCGCGCCGCTTCCATGCGATGCGTCTCGGCCCACTCGCCACTCTGCGCGATACCGCGCACGAGATCGCGAACTCGATCGGGATGCTCGGCGATCAGCTCGTCGCGCACGACGAGCACGCACGAGATGAAGTGCGGCCAGATATCCTTCGCGTAGTACAGCACGCGCCCGGTGCCCGCCATCTCGGCCTTCGCCGCGTACGGCTCGCCGACGAAGTACGCGTCGATCGAGCCTGCGGCGAGCGCGGAGGGCATGTCCATCGGTGGTAGATCGACGAAGTTGATCTCTCCCGGCTGCATGCCCTCGTCGGCCATCAGCTTCAGGATCACGAGGTACTGGTTCGAGAACCGGCTCGGCCGCGCGAACGTCTTGCCGCGCAGATCGCGGATCGTCCTCGCGGTCGAATGCTTCGCGACCATCACGGTCGAGCCATCGCGATGACCGAGGTACACGATGTGGATCGGCACGCCTTGCTCGCGCAGCGCCATCGCGAGCGGCGCGAGGATGAACGTCGCATCGATCTTGCGTGCCTTGAGCGCCTCGATCACGGTTGGAAAGTCGGTGAACCGCTGCGACACGAAGCGCGTGCTCGTGGTCGAGGTCTTCGTCGCGAAATCGGTGACCGGACAGGTCAGGTGACAGGTCACGGGCAAGTAGCCGACCGCGAGCTCGGGCACGCCCGTCGAGTCGCGGCGCTGCCAGGGTCGGTGGTGCGCGAGCGTGAGCACCGCGAGGATCGCGACGATGACGAGCGTGAGGCGGAGCTTCGAGGTCATGACAAGCCGAGCTCGTCCATGATCGTTTGCTCGGCCTCGGCGACCCCCGGCGTCGCCGGCATGCGCGAGCGGCCGGCGGGCAGCGCGAGTAATTTCTTCACGCGCGTCGGCCGGACGTCGAGGATGACGACGCGGTCCGCGATCTGGACCGCCTCCTCGATATCGTGGGTGACGAACACGACGGTGCGCGGCCGAGTCGCGAGCGTGCTGCACAGCTCGCGGCGCATCCGGTTGCGGGTCTGATAGTCGAGCGCGGAGAACGGCTCGTCCATCAACAAGATGTCGGTCTCGGCGGCGAGGGCTCGCGCGAGCTCGACGCGCTGGCGCATGCCTCCCGAGAGCTGGTGCGGATACGAGACAGCGAACTCGCCGAGCCGCGTGATCTCGAGCCACTCGGCGATCTTCGCCGCACGATCGGTGACGGACTTCGCGAGGCCGAGGCCGATGTTCTCGCGCACCGTGAGCCACGGGTAGAGCCCGCCGTCTTGATAGATCGTGCGGCTCTGGCCCTCGCGCGCGATCGTGCCGCGCGCCGGCTTGAGATGCCCGGCGAGGAGGCCGAGCAGCGTGGACTTGCCACACCCCGAAGGCCCGACGCACACGACGAGCTCGCCGCGCGCGACCTCGAGATCGAGGCCGTCGATCACCGTCAGGGAGCCGTAGTCGAAGCCCACACCTGTGAGCTCGAGGGCGGTCATCGGCCGGTCCCCCACCGCAAGCTCTCGAGCCGCGTGAGCCGCGAGAACAGCGCGTCGAGGCCGATCCCGATCACCCCGATCGTGATCATGCCGCACACCACGAGATCCATGCGCAGGCCGTTGCGGGCGTCGACGATCAGATAGCCGAGGCCGCTGCGCACCGCGATCATCTCGGCCGCGACGACGACCATCCACGCGACTCCGATCGCGACGCGCAGCGCGGTCACGAGCTGCGGCAGGATCGCGGGCAAGGTGATCCGGAACAACGCCTCGCTCGCGGTGAACCCGAGGTCTTCACCGACGCGATAGTAGATCCGCGGGACCGCGGCGGCGGCCGCACAGGTGGCGAGCGCGACCTGGAAGAACGTCGCGATGAACAGGATAAAGATCGCCGGTGGATCGCCGATGCCGAACCAGATCACGGCAAACGGGATCCACGCGATCGGCGACAGCGACCGGAAGAAGTTGATCCACGGCAGCAGCGCATAGCGGGTCGCCGCACTGCGACCCACGACGAGGCCGAGCGGCACCGCGAGGATCACCGCGGTGGTGAATCCCCACGCCACGCGATAGAGCGAGGCGATCGTATCGTCGAGCAAGCGCCCCGAGGCGAGCTCGCCACCGAACGCGCGGGCAACCTCGGGTGGAGAGGGCACCGTCCCGACCGGGAACATGTGCGCGGCGTAGGCGATCCACCAGATCGCGACGATCACGATGCCCGTCAGCGCGGCATACCCCACCTTTCGCACGGGGCGACCTTACCCGAAAAACTAGGCTTTGATCTTCGGCACGGCTTCGGCGGCGGCGTCCGATTCGAGCTTCGGCGGCATCACGACCTTGTCGTTCGTGCGCTCGCCGATCACGCGATAGCCCTGTTGCTGACGAAGCTTGACGACGCGGAGCGCGTGCTCGACGAGCGCCGCCTCGTCCGCGAACTCCTGGTCGAGCCGAGTCTCACCACCATGAATGATGAGCTTCGTGTCGACGAGCGTCAGCGTCAATTCCTGCTCGCCCAGCTGCATCAAGATCTGGTGGCGCACCATTTGCCGAGTGCGTAACACCATTTTGCCGTTTACGCAGCCGAGCGTTCGTGCAATTTGAGAGGACAGGAACGCGTGGCTAACAACCGATTTATCCTGATGTTTGCGCTCGTCGGGTGTGGAGATAGTCCGTCCACCACGACGCCCGATGCGCCGACCTCGGCGTGGAGCATGGGGACCGCACTCGACGGGCCACGGCTCGAATCGGGCGTCACCGCGTACGGCAACACGGTCGTCGTGGTCGGCGGATTCTACACGAACCAGGAGCACGGCCTGCTCGTCACGCAAGAGGTCGATCTGTTCGACACGACCACCTCGACGTGGTCCAAGCTCGCGGTCGACGCGCCGGTCGCGCGCCATCACGTCCAGGTCGCGACGATCGGCACCACCCTGTACCTGCTCGGTGGCCTCGATGCCGCGAGCGATGCGCAGCTCGATTTTCCGGCGCGCGACGATTGCTACTCGATCGATCTCTCGACCCCCGGCGCGGCGTGGAAGCCGATCGCGACGATGCCGGTGCCGCGGGGCTCGGCCGCGGTCGTCGTCTCGGCGCCACGGATCTATCTGTTCGGTGGTTCGAGCACGACCGAGGCGCTCGCGAGCAATGTCTACTACGACACGCTGAAGGATGCGTGGTGCCCGGGCGCCGCGTGCGCCACGACCGATCAACTTCCGGATCTACCCGCGCCGCGCTCGCACCCCGCCGCCGTACGCCGGACCGATGGCGGGTTCGCGGTCGTCGGCGGGCTCTCCGCGCTCGCCTCGTTCACCGCGGCGAACGATGTCTACGTGCTGCCGCTCGCACAGCAGCTCAGCTCGGGGACCTGGGGCTCGGGCACGCCGATGCCGACCGTCCGCGGTGGCTGTGCGTTCGGCTCTTCGATCGAAGGCAAGCTGATCTGTGCGGGTGGCGAGATGGGCCAGGCCGCGCTGTCGGCGACCGAAGGCTACGATCCGGTCGAGGACACGTGGACCACGTTCGAGAAGATGCCCGTGCCGACCGCCGGGACGCTCGGTGCCGCGATCGGTCAGCGGCTGTTCGTGCCCGGTGGCGCGCGCGAATTGCAGTTCCAGCCGACCGACACGCTCTACATTTTTTCACCGCTCGACACTGCCGGTTCGCGCGACCTTTGATCTTTTAAGATCGTTCGCGATCGTTATGCGTGTGAGTGGGGATGCTGCTTCCATCTCTGTTCGCGTTCTGCGGGTTCTACGTCGGCGGCGCGAAGGCCGAGATGTACAACAACGCGACCGAGGTCGTCTTGATGCGCCACGGCACCACGACGGTGCTGTCGATGCAGAACAACTACCAGGGCCCACCCGAAGGCTTCGCGCTCGTGGTCCCCGTACCGACGGTGATCAAACAAGATCAAGTGAAGACGCTGCCGAGAGAGATCTTCGACAAGATCGATACGCTCGGTGCGCCGCGCCTCGTCGAGTACTGGGAACAAGACCCGTGCAACGCGCCGAGGTACGAGCTCTCGAACAACATCGCTCAGGTCACCAGTGTCGGGTCGCGCGAGGACGAGGACGAATCCGACAAGCCCGCGAAGGACTACCAGGTTCACGTCGAGGCGCGGTTCTCCGTCGGCGAATACAACATCGAGGTGCTCTCGGCGAAGGCCTCCACGGGCCTCCAAGACTGGCTCACCGATCACCACTACTCGATCCCCGCGAACGCCGAACCCCTGCTCCGGCCGTACATCGTGCAGGGCATGAAGTGGTTCGTCGCGAAGGTCGATCCGAAGAAGGTCACTTTCAGGCCGAGCGACGGCGGTACGAAGATGGCGACGCTATCGCCGCTGCGGTTCTCGTACGACAGCCAGGACTTCACGCTGCCGATCCGGCTCGGCCTCGCAAACTCCAAGGGCACGCAAGATCTGATCGTCAACGTGCTCGCGCCGAACAACACGCGCTACGAAGTCGCGAACTATCCGAACATCACGATCCCGACGAACCTGCCGGTCAACGATGCGGTGCGCACGCGGTTCGGCGAGTTCTACGCGGCGCTGTTCGATCACGCCCTCGAGGCAAAACCGGGTGCCGTGGTCACCGAGTACGCGTGGGATGCGAGCTCCTGCGATCCGTGTCCGGGCCCCACGCTCGACGGCAACGACCTCCAGACCTTCGGCGGCGACGTGCTCGGTGCGCGCTATCGCGACGTCAACGGCTACACG
Organism: Kofleriaceae bacterium; assembly: GCA_025357755.1. Lineage (GTDB taxonomy): Bacteria > Myxococcota_A > Polyangia > Haliangiales > Haliangiaceae > JABFXX01. Next base: position 82,248 of record JANXOP010000163.1, read on the forward strand.
TTGACCCGCTTGCACGCGCGCTACGGCAAGGAGGTCAAGGACGATCTGTCGTTCCGTGCGGTCGAGCCGATCGCCGGCGGCCGGGGGGTTCCCGACGCGCATGGCGAGATGTCGTCGAAGGTCACGAACGAAGGCCTCAACAACTTTCAGGGCCGGTACGTCATCCTCCATCCGTGGGACGGCCCGGTCGCGTGTGAAGGTCCGCGCCGGGGTACGTGGGGCGGCCCGACCGGTAGCCAACAGCTCGCGACGCCGGTCCTCGCGGCGACGAACCTCGCGTTCGCACCACGCGGCAAGGTCGAGCTCGCGTCGTTGCTCGCGAAGGACGTGCCCGAGGTAGGCCTCCTCTCGAGCAAGGCCGCCGCACCACCGATCGCGGTGCGACAACAAGGCTGCGGATGCACCACGACTGATAGCGGCGTCGAAGCGCTGGTCGGATTCGCCGCCGTCGGCCTCGTGTTGCGCCGTCGCCGCCGGGTGTAAGCTCGTCGTGTGAGGATCCTCCTCGTGCGACACGGCGAGTCGCTCGGCAATGTCGATCCGATGGTCCACGCGGTCACCGCCGATCATGCCGTGCCGCTGTCGACACGCGGGATCGAGCAGGCGCGCGATGCCGGCACCCAGATCGCGAAGTTCTACGCGGATCAGCTCGGCGACGAACGGCCGCACGTCCGGCTGTGGGTCAGCCCGTATCAACGGACGCGACAAACCGCGGATGCCGTGATGGAGACCGCCGCCCCGTGGATCACGGATCGCGTCGAGCACATCCTCTTGTGCGAGCAGCAGTTCGGCTTGTTCGATGGGGTTCCCGAAGAGGACCTCCCGAAGCGCTTTCCCAACGAGCACGGCTATTACCAGATGCAATGCCGGTTCGGCGGCAAGTTCTGGGCGCGCATGCCGCAAGGTGAGAGCCGGTTCGATGTCGCGAAGCGCATCCACCAGGCGTTCGGCACGTTTCATCGCGATGCGCTCGAGCACGGTATTCGCGAGCTCGTGGTGATCTGCCATGGCGTCACGCTGCGCGCGTTCGTGATGATGTGGTGCCACCTGTCGCCCGAGTGGTTCGAGCACGAGAAGAATCCGAACAACTGTGCGATCCGGGTGCTCGATGCAGGAGTCGACAACGGGTACCTTTTCGAAGGGGCCGCGCCGCGCTAGACCATGGGGATGCGGTGTAAGCGCTGCGGCAAGGAGAACCAACGCAAGGGCAGGTTCTGCGCCGAATGCGAGCTCCAGTACGATACGTGGTCGCGCCAGTACGCGACCGACATCATGTGGGTCGTGCTCGGTGGCGGCGTCGTGCTCGCGACCTCCGGGATGCTGCTGCCCTTCCTCGGCTTCGAATGGTTCGTCGCCGCGGCCGGAGCCCTCGCGGGGTGGGGCACGATCCTCGTCGGCTCGAGGCTCAACGCGAAGCGGAGAAGGAAACAGTTCTTGCGTGGAGCGACGCTGCCTCGCGCGTACCTGCCGGCACCAAAGTAGCTGGCAGCGTCGAATGCGAGATCCGCAAATCCATCCGACACCCGGCGACCATCACCGCGAGCGCGCGCTTCAATGCCCGCTCTTCCCCATGATCGTGACATCGAACGCTTTGCTGATCGCATCGATGCCCAGATCGGCTGGCCGATCCGCCGTGCTGCGACCGGGCATGATCACCTGGATCTCGCCCGACGGTACGTTCGGCGCTGGCTCCGGCGCGCGGTAGCCCTGCCACCACGCGAGAGCACGCGCATGCGTCCACGCGTACTCTGCGGGAAGCTCGATGTCGCGCAGCATCGCGCCGAGCATGCGCGCACTCGCGGGGCGCTCGTTCGGATCTTTCGCCAGGCATGCGCGGATCACCGTCTCGAGCTCTGGTGGAAACCACGTCGTCATCACGGAGGCGAGCGGCGGGATCTCATCGTAGATGTGGCGATGTAAGAGCTTCGCTTCGTCCACGTTGCGCGGGAATACCTCCGTGCCCGAGAGCAGCCACCACGCGACGCAGCCGAGCGCGTAGAGATCCGCGCGCCCGTCGAGCTGCATGCCGAGGATCTGCTCGGGCGCCATGAACCCGGGCGTACCGAGCATCGCGCCGAGCTGGGTTAGCTTCGGTGTCTCGATGCTCTGCCTCGACGGCCGCACGGGAGCGATCGTCCTGGGCGTGGCCGGTTCGTCGAACATCTGGACGATGCCGAAATCGAGCAGCTTGCAGATATCGACTTCGTCGGCCGCGCGGCATGCGAACAAGTTCGGCGGCTTGATGTCGCGATGAAACAGGTTCGCATCGTGCGCTTCGGCGAGCGACGCGCAGGCCTGCGAGAGCAGCTGGATCACGCGCGCCGCAGGCAGCGGTCCGAACCGCACGACGAGCGATTCGAGATCGAGCCCGTCGAGCAGCTCCATCACGTAGTAGAAGACGCCCGCTTCGGTCACGCCGTAGTCGTAGATCTCGATCGTGTGGCGCGACTTCATCGACGCGAGCACCTGTGCCTCGCGGCGAAACCGCTCGCGGATCTCGGGCGCGGACTCGGGGTTCTGCATCACCTCGGCGCGGATCAACTTGATCGCGGCTTGCCGCGCGAGCAAGCGGTGCTCGGCGCGCCAGACCTCGCCCATGCCGCCGGCACCGAGCCGCGCGACGAGCCGATAGCTGCCGAGGTCGCGCGCGCGCGCTTCGGCACTGCGCGCTGCGGTCCGCGCGAGCTGGACCTGCTTGCGCATGCGCACCACGTTCCACGCGAGGATCAACGCGAGCGAGACCGCGATCGCGAGCGCTCCCCCACTCGCGAACACGCCGCCGCGCTCGAGGCGATGCGTGGGGCCGAGCAACGTGCGAGCGGGCACCACGGTCGCGACATACCAATCGAGCGGCACGCTGACGCCCGCGCGCGTGCCACCGATCGGTGCCGCGGCGAGCAAGTACACGCCATCGGTGGTCTGCAGCTGGTGCAGCGTCACCGCTTCGCGAGCAGGATGCTGGAACAGCGCGTCGAAGACCGGATCGTGGAGGTCGCTACCGCGCACGAGCGTGTCGCTGATCGGCAGCTTCGCGGTGACCGGCGACGCGAGCACGGTGCCATCGCTCGTGAACACCACCGAGCTCGCTTGATCGAGCGCGGGTCGCGCGATGAAGCCCGAGAGGGCACCGACATCGAAATCGACGGTGGTCACCGCGACGAGGGCGTGGTTCGCATCGTAGACCGGCTCGGTACACGTGATGCCGGTCTCGTGGCTCTTGAAGAACAAGTACGGCTCGGTCCATGCGCGTGCACCGGTCTTGACGGCGAGCTGATAGAAGCCGCGCGTCCGCGGATCGTAGTTCGTAGTCTCGGTGCGCTCGACCGCGATCGTGTCGTTCTTGATCGTGAACCAGGTCGCACCACCCCCCTCGGCGTGGCTCTCTTGGACCTGGATCTGATGGTCCGGCATCAGCTGTGCGCCGCGGAACGTGCCATCGGGAAAGCTGATCGAAAGGAACGCGATACCTGGCCGACCGGTCATCAGGTCGTGCAAGCGGACGAGCGTATCCTCGACGGGGCGCGTGCGATCCGCGAGCACGCGCAAGCGCGCGAACAGCGGATCGGCTTGATCGAGTGCGAACGCGACATCGTTGTCGACGCTCTTGGCCTGCTCGGCGAGTTGATGGCGCGCCATCGTCTCCGAGGCTTCACGCGTCGTGCTTCGGCCCAGCAGGATGATCACGAGGCCGACCGCGATCACGAGCATGGGCACCGTGATCAACACGCCGAGCGGCGAGGCGAGGGCCGCGGCGAACCGGACCGGTACGGGCCGACCTGCGAGCGAACCGGCGATCGTGCGATGCGGCTTAACCACGCGATTCGTACACGCGTTGCGCGGGGAGCTCGAACGCGGTCAGGAAGCCACCCTTGCCGCAGGCGGTGTCGAGGCCGACACACGCCGTGCCGGCCCAGAGATCCGTCGGATCATCGGGCGTGTAGGTCGACAGCTCGTTCGGCAACGTGCGCGTGGTCGTATGGCCGAACACGACGAGCTTGCCGCGATAATTCTCGAAGAAGTCGCGATCGCGCAGCCACAGGAGGGCGCGCGGTGGCTCGATCTCGGACGGATGTGGAAACTGGCCGCCACTGCGCTTGAGCCCGGCGTGCACGTAGATCGCGTGCTCGTCCTCGTAGAACCACTCGAGCGACTTCATCCAGTCGACGACGTCCTCGGGAAAGAACGAACCATCGAGCATCGCGTCCATCTCTTCCGCGGTCGGCAGGTCGTCGAGCGTCGGTGTCGGCAACTGCTTGAACGAGCGATACGATTCGAGGCAGCCGTTGCCACGCGGCAACAGAAACTCCGGCCAGCCCTCGTCGATGATCTGCAGCCACGCATCCTCGTGGTTGCCGCGCAGGAACACGACCTTTGCGGGGGTCGAGGCGGCGAAGTCGCGCAGCCACTTCACGACACCGGCGGAGTCGGGGCCACGGTCGACGTAATCGCCGAGGAACACCACGGTGTCGCCAGCGGCAAGTTGTGGCACGCGCGCGAACAGCGTCTGCAAGGCCGCGAGATCACCGTGAATGTCGCCGACAGCGAACGTGCGACCTGCCACCTCGACATTCTAGTGTAGGAAGCCGCCACGATCTGTGGGTTCTGGCGACGATCACACCCGCGTTCGAGTTACGTCGTTTCGCTGGCTTGGCGTGGCACGAACCGTGGAAGAATGCGGTCCCATGCGCACGCTGCTCGCCGCCCTTCTGGTTGTCGGTTCCACCTCCGCTGCCTTCGCGCAAGCGCCTGGCGACTACGCGGGCGACGCGTCGGGCGCGCCCGGCATGATGCCGGTCCAGCAGCCACCGATGGTCGTGGCGAACCCGTGCAACTGCGGTCGCGACGTCATGGCGGATCGCTGGGCGGTGGGTCTCTCGGTCGGCACGCTCGGCATCGCACCCGATAGTGCGCCGGACTCGACCGCGAACTTCGACATCGGCGAGCTCTCCCTCCGCTTCCGCGTCACGCCGCACCTCGAGCTCGAAGGCTCGATCGGTGGTGGCCACATGACGTACGACGACGGCACCCAGAGCACCACCAAGCTCCAGCTCGCGGCGCTCTCGCTCCGCTATCGCTTCGCGATCGAGCACGCCTGGAACTGGTGGCTGATGGGTGGCCTCGGTGTCGCCTCGATGGTCGACGACAACGCGACCCAGGATCAGACCGACCAGGCCACGCGCGCGCTCGGCCAGTTCGGGCTCGGCCTCGAGCATCGCTGGAACCACTTCGCGCTCCAAGCCGAGCTCAAGGGTGTCGCGATGGGCGAGACCAAGGCCGAAAAAGCCGGCAACGTTGTCTATCCCCAGGGCACGCTCGGACGCACGACCTCCGGCGACACGCTCTCGGGCGGCGTCTTCACCCTCGGCGCTAGCTACTACTTCTAGTTCGCGACAGCGGCCTCGATCGCGGTCTGGACGACCTTCGCGAAGCGCGCCGTGGTCGCAGCGTCGAACTCGGTCGTGTACGGCAGGTGGATGAAACCAGCGCGACCGTGGCCTTGGGCCTGGATCGCGGCGAGGTCGGCGAACATCACGTTGTTGCAGATGTAACGACCCGGATCGGAGCTGTCCTCGGGCGCTTCACCCTCGACTTCGAGCGCGGTCGCGATCGCGGTGAGCGGCAACAGGGTCGGGCGCTCGGCCGGCGCCGCGGCATCGATCGGTTGCGCCGCGCGGATCACGCCGCGGTTATCGGGGACGCCGCCCGAGACTTCGCCGGTGTCTTGCAGGTTGTACGCGGTGTGCTCGAGCGCGATCGCATCGCCACCCTGGCCGAACGAGATCACGAGATCGGGTTGGCAACGCGCGATGACCTCGCTGACCTCGGCGGCCGCGCGGTCGTACTCGACCGGCAGGATCACGCGCATCACTCGGGCACCCCGAACGCTCGCGAGATCGAGCGCGCTGACCGCGACGCCCGAGACATTGTCGTGCGTGCCGTCGGCGGGGAAGGGCTGGAAGCCGGTGACGAGGACCTTGGCGCCGGCGCCCACGAAGTTGCAGGTTGGTGCGGTGCGCCGCAGTTGCATGCGCGCGGTCTGGGTTGCGGTGTGGATGCGGAGCTCGGCGACATCGCCGCGACTCGGTGCGAGCACGCCGGCGGGCACGTCGATCAGCTTGCGAAACGTCGTCGTGGTCTGCTTCGCGGTGCCCGCGGTGAGCAGCGCCTTATACGTGGTCGTGATGTCGACGCCGTCGAGCTCGACCTTCGTGATCGCCTTGTTCGCGGGGAGCTCGAACGTCAGGTGATCGCCATCGCTGACCATCCCGGAGCCGGGAGCGAGCACGAGGCCGAAGCGCTGCGGGAAGACCTCGACATAATCGAGATCGAGGGTCGCGTTGGCCGGTGTGATCCGGAATTGGACGGCCGCGCCGGTGCTCGACCACGCGACCGGCACATCGATCCACTCGCCCGCGCGCAGGCGCGAGACGGTGAGCTTCGAGGTCGCGAGCGTCGCGCCGTTGGCATCGAGCACGTCGATCGTCGCGATCGTGCCGCTCGTCGCGTGCTTGCGCACCGCGAGGCGCGCATTCGCGACGAGGTCACCTGCTTGTTCGCCACCGCTGATCTTCGCGGTGCAGGCACCGGTGAGACGCAGCGCATGACCGTTCGCCGTACCTGCGCTCGCGCAGATCGTTTCGCCCTCGTTCAGCTTCGCGTTGATCGGGTGACCCGCGCCGTCGAACTTGCCGTCGAGAAAATCGCGGAGCAGGCCATGATTCGGATTGGTCGGGTCGTTTGGATCGATCGTCGGGGCCCCTGGATCGCTCGCGCAGCCGGAGACCAGCGTCGTGACGACGACCGCGGCGAGGCCGACGAGGGCGGCCGCCGTCCAACCAACGAGATGGGGTATGGGATCCGAACGCATGGCGATCGGGGATACAGCACCGTGCGTGCCAGATTTGCGCCTCGTGCCCACAGCCAGTTGCAGGCTACGGCAGGTCGAGTAGCCGGCTAGACGTCAAAAACTCCGCTCCCCAGCTCGATCACGTTTCCCGACACGTAGATTCCCTGATCGGCCGCGACCCGCAGCCCGAGCCTCGACGGGCGCTTCACGGCGACGCCCTGGCTCAGCGATCGCGACAGCGGCAGCGGCACCCCAGTCGCGATCAAGTAACCGCCGAGGTTCGCGCACGCCGAGCCGGTCGCCGGATCTTCGATCACCGCGCCGTGTTGCGTGAAGAAGAACCGCACCGTGAGCTCCTCGCCGGTGCCGGCCCAGACATACGCGAGCGCTTCGTGACCGCTGCTCTGCAAGCCATACGCTTGAATCTTGTCGGGCACTGGTCTCGCGCGCTCGACATCCTCGACGGTGGCGAGCGGGATCACGAACTGTTCGGACCCGGTGTCGATCCACAGCGGCTCGCCCGCGATCGCACGCTCGGGTAACCCGATCATGCTCGCGATCTGCGCGCGGGTTGCCTGGGGCTTGCGCACGATCGGCGCCTTCGCGGTCCGCAAGGTCCAGCGATCTCCATCGGCGGTGACCGCGACGATGCCCGCGAGCATCTCGAGCTCCAGCGCGTCTCCGCCGAACAAGGACCTCACGACGTGCGCGGTGCCGAGCGTCGGGTGACCGGCGAAGGGCATCTCGAAGCCGGGCGTGAAGATCCGCACGCGCGCACTGGCGAACGCCGACGGGGTAATGAACGTGGTCTCCGAGAGGTTGAGCTGCCGCGCGAGCGCCTGCATCTGCTCGGTATCGAGTCCGGAGCCGTCCTCGAACACGCACAACGGATTTCCCGAGAGCCGGTCGCCACCGACGGTGAACACGTTGAGGATCCGGTAGGGCAGGCGCATGCCGCGACTAGAGCGGATGTGACGCGTCATCGCAAGGCACACATCGGCGGCGAACACGCCAATACACCGCTCGCCGGCGCGGCCGATTTCTCACCCGTGCGCGCAGGGTTGCTCGTCGTTGTCGTGGCCGGGCTTGCCGCGTGTCATCCGTATCTCAACGGCGGCGTCGAGCTGTCGTCGAAGGTCAGCGGTCCCCTCGCCACCATGCAGGGCCAGCCGGTCGCCTCCGCGCGTCCCGTGACCGCACTCAGCGAGGGTGAGACCGCGCCGATCAACACGACCCCGACGACTCCGCGCACGTACTCGATCGCGATCGGCTCCGCGCCAGTCCCGGATTTTCATATCGAGCTCGGCCTCCACGCCCACGACATCTCGAGCGACAGTCTGCAAGGCTCGTCGAGCTCGGCCGCGTACCTCGCATCTCCGCGTTACCTGACCGGGACCGGCTCGCTCGACTTCTCGTGGATGTTCGTGCGGTTCAAGCACGTCGGCACGTACATCCACGTCGGCCCGGCATTCGGCGTCATCGTCGACCGCGGTGACGGCTCCACGTCTTTCGGCCAGGCGGTGCGGTTCGGCGGCGGAATTCAGGTCGACCTACCCCTGCTCCGGCTGTACGTGGACGCCTCTCAGACAGATTTAATGATAACCAGCGGACCTGCCGCCGGTGTGAACCAACTAACTGGAATCACTGTGGGTGTAGGCCTTCACTGAGTAGCCAGCGTCACTCCGTCTCTCACGAATGGTTGACACCCCTCGATGGGATCGACTATCTCCGTGGTGAATATGAAAATAGTTTTCATAATCACTGCGGCTGCCACCCTCGCGGGTTGCGGAGGTAGTGATCCACCGGCGCAGCCCGATGGCGCGCTGACCACCCTGACCAACGCCAAGGACGTGCCGATCGACGGGCTGTCGGCGGACGACGTCGCGAAGTTTCACAAGGGCGACGACCTATTCGACGTCCCGTTCCGGGAGGTCGACGGGCTCGGCCCGCTGTTCATCCGTAGCTCGTGCGGGGCGTGCCACTCGGATGGCCTGCGCGGTCCGGGCCTCGTCCAGAAGATGTCGGTCGTGACGGCCGATGGGATCACTGCCTCCGCCGATCAATCCGAGTTGCCGTTCGGCCACACCCTGCGCCAGGGGCTCGCAGCCGGGGCGGTCACGGCGATCACGGCGCCGATGGCGGGCGACGTCAAGGTCTCGATCCGCATCGGCCCACCGGTGCTCGGCCGAGGCTACATCGAAGCCGTCGATGACTCCGAGATCCTCCGCGTCGCCGCAGCACAAGCGCAGCGCAGCGACGAGATCCACGGCAAGGTCGCGCGGGTAACGTTCACGTCGGTGCCGAGCGGCGATGGGTTCTCGACCTATCAGACGAACGACGCAGTGATCGGTCGGTTCGCGCTCAAGGCGCGGATCGCGACGCTCGACGACTTCTCCGCCGACGCTTTTCAAGGCGACATGGGCCTCACCACGCCGATGCGTCCGACCGAGCTTCCGAATCCCGATGGCCTGACCGACGATGCCGACCCGGGAATCGACCTCGATCAGGAGCACATCGATCGCGTGACGTTCTACCTGCGCCGGATCGCGATCCCACAGCGCACCGGCATGACCGAAGCGGGCGCGAAGCTCTTCGATCAAGTGCAGTGCAGCGGCTGTCACGTCGCGTCGATGCACACGCGCAAGGACTTCCCGATCCCGCAGCTCGCCGATATCGACGCGCCGATCTACACGGATCTCTTGCTCCACGACATGGGCGATGCGCTCGCCGACGGCATGGTCGATGGCGGCGCGGATTCCCGCGGCTGGCGCACCGCGCCCTTGATCGGGCTGCGCTTCAACACGCTCTTTCTCCACGATGGCCGCGCCTCGTCGGTCGCGGGCGCGATCGCGGCCCACGCTGGCGAGGCCCGAGCCTCGGCAGATGCCTTCGCAGCTCTCTCTCAAACCGATCGCGACACGCTGATCGCGTTCGTCGAAGCACTCTAAGGAAGTACCAAGATGAAGAAGATCCTCTCCTTCGTTCTCCTCACTGCCGCGCTAGCCGCTTGTGGCGATGGCGGCACGGATGACGCGCAGTACAAGACCGATGTCGTCAACGGGATGCACGATTCGATCGCGATCGAGCTCCAGAAGCTCGTCGACGCTTCGGTCGCTCTCCAGGCCGCGGCGCCGACCGGCCACGGCTGGGACATGTCGACCGATGCCACGGCGATCACGGCGATGCTCGACGCGTGGAAGCAAGCGCGCGTCGCGTACGAGCACGTCGAGGGCGCCACAGCTCCGATCTTTGCCGGCGAAGACTTCACGATGGATGCGCGCTACGACGACTACATGGCGGCGCTCACGCCGAACGGCGATCAAGATCTGTTCGACGACCAGGGCGCGATCGGCATGCACTCGATCGAGCGCATCATCTACGCGCCGACGATCCGTCCGGAGGTCAAAGAGTTCGAAGCGACGCTGCCAGGCTACAAGGCGGCCGCCTGGCCGACCAATGCAACCGAGGCGGACGAGTTCAAGAACAAGCTGTGCGCGCGCTTGATCACGGATGCTCGGAAGCTCCATGACGAGTGGACGCCCGCGAACATCGATATCGGGCTCGCGTTCCAGGGCCTCGTCGGGCTGATGAACGAGCAGAAGGAGAAGGTCAACCTGGCGGCGACCGGCGAGGAAGAGTCTCGCTACTCGAACATCACGCTGTTCGATCTCCACAACAACCTCGCCGGCACGATGACCATCTACAACATCTTCCAGCCGTGGATCTTGTCGAAGAAGGGCAATCAGAACGACATGATCGAGACCGGCTTCAACCACCTCGATGGGCTCTACAGCGCCACCACCGGCGATGCGCTCCCGCCAGTCCCGACCACCTGGAGCTCCGATGCACCCTCCGCGACCGACCTCGCCACGCCGTTCGGCAAGATGTGGGACGGCGTGCATCTCGCCGTCGATCCGACCGAGGATGGCTCGGTCGTGTTCGAGATGAACGAAGTCGCGGACGTGCTCGGCTTCCCCGAGTTCAAGGAAGAGTAGTCGCGATGCGTGGCGCTCTTCTGCTTGCAGCTGCCCTGTCCGCATGTGGCGGTGGCAGCAGTTCGAACGTCGACGCGTCGAATACATTTCTCGCGTTCAATCCGGCGTTCGCGCCGTTCCGGACGTGGACGAACTTCCACTCCGACGGACCGGTCGACGACGGTACACAGCCGGCGATCGTGCTCGGTCCGCGGACGCAGTACATCAACAAGCTCCCGCCTGCGGGAAGCACCGAGTTTCCGATCGGGACGATCATCGTCGAGGCGCGCGACAACGGGAAGATCTTCGCGATGGTCAAGCGCGGCGGCAACTTCAACGCCGCCGGCACGATCAACTGGGAGAACTTCGAGCTCACCGAAAATCCGGTGCAGTACACGTGGCGCGGCCTCGGTCCGCCTCTCGGAGATACGTACGGCGGCGATCCGAACGGTTGCAACATGTGTCACGTGCAGTGCGTCGCGAACGACTACATCTGCTCGCCGAAGCTCCAGCTCACCGGGTTTTAAATGAAGAAGCTGTTCCTCGCGCTCGTGTCTCTTACTCTGGGCACGAGCCTCTCGCACGCGAATCCGCGTGCGCTGCCGTTTACCTATACGACCGACACGCTCGCACCGGGTGAAGCCGAGATCGAGCAGACGGTCGATCTGATCCCGCTTCGCGCGCAGAGCGTCGACCTGGGCGCTCCCACGAGCTATCTCGCCTCGTCGTTTCAGACCGAGCTCGAGATCGGAATCTCCGATCGGCTCGAGCTCGCACTCTACTTCGTGATGACCCCGGCACAGCAAGCGCTGACCAACACGGCCAAGCTCCCCGAGGGAAACGGGATCAAGCAGCGGCTCCGGTACATCCTCGCGAACCCGGGTGAGTGGCCGATCGATGTCGGCTTCTACGGCGAGCTCTCGGAGAGCGATCGCGAAATCGAGCTCGAGGCCAAGGTGCTGCTCCAGAAGCGGTTCGGCAGGCTGCGCGTCGCGGCGAACCTCTGGGCCGAATACGAATTTTACTTCGCGAAGGATGTGCTGACCGGCGACCACCAGCGCGACGTGGTGATCAACCCGACGCTCGGCGCGACCTACGAGGTCACTCCGAAATTTCATGTCGGGCTCGATAGCTGGCTGCGTGGCGAGTATCCGACGAATCCATCGCCGGCGACGCGCACGTTCGGCCTCGGCCCCGAGTACTACATCGGTCCTGCGGTGATGATGAGCTTCAAGAAGGTGTGGTGGACCGTCGCGGCATACGTGCGGGTCACCGACACCGACCACGACCTCCAGGTCGCCGAGCCGTTCGGCAAAGTCTGGTTCCGCACGATGGTCGGATACGACCTATAATAGGTTCGTGCCGGCCACCGTCGTCGATGCCGTAAGATCTCCGTTTCCGTGTGCGTGCCGCTGCTTCGAGCGGCTCTCGCTCGACGAACGCACCGCGGGTATCGAAGCGCTCTATCGCTTCGACGATGCGATGCGTGGCTGGGGCCAGACCGTGATCTGGGACCTCGCCGCACCCGCGCTGTGGGCGCTGCAGAAAGAGCTCGGTGATGTGAAGTGGGTCGCGGTCCGCGAGAGCGGCTGCATCCACGCGCGGCTGCTCGGGTTCTGCGTCCACGAATTGATCCACGCGATGAATGGCGATCCGACGCTGCCGAACTACGGTACGCCGACCGGGTTGCCGTACGGCGTGCCCGAAGCGGTCGCGCCAGCGGATGAAGCGGCCTACCTCCATCCGTTCAACCAGCACGAAGCGCGCGCGTGGGTCGGGCTCGATGCGGTCGCGTACACGCTGTTCCAGATCGAATGGGATCTATTTCCTGCGCGCGATGTCGGCACGTACGGCCTGGCGGGCGGCAACGCGCTCGTGCCGGTGCCACCAGGCTATCGCCAGGTGCCGCACTACGACAGCGAGCACCACGCGCGGCGCTACCAGGCACTCGCGAACAACCTGCAGGAAGAAGCGCGCCACTGGTTCACACCCGAGAAGCTTGCCGAGATCACCGAGCGCTTCGAGGCGGCCGAGGCGATCGGACGAGCCTCGCGGCCGCTGCCCTTCCCGAGCGCGCGCGAGGTCGCGCGGATCAAGCCGAAGCAACCCGGTCGCAACGACCTGTGCATCTGCGGCTCGATGCGCAAGTGGAAGCAGTGCTGCGGCGCGCAGGTCGTGCCCTAACGCGTTATCGTTCGCGCGATGAAGCGCGCACTCTGGTTGGTCGTTGTCGCGGGATGTGCGTCGGCGCAGCAACCCGCACCGGTGATGCCCGCAGCCGAACATTTGCCGGTCGTCGTCGCGCCACCGCCAGCGCTCGTCCACGTCGTGCCGGTGCCACCGGACCTCGGTGATTCGATCCCGACGCTGCGCTTGCCGCGGCTGTTCACGCCGACCGGCTACACGGCGCACCTCGCGATCGATCCGGAGAAACCGACGTTCCAAGGCGACCTCCAGATCGCTGGCGTGATCACCACGGCGACCTCGGTGGTCTGGCTGCACGGTCGCCAGCTCGCGGTGAAGAAGGCGACCGCGACCGGCAGTGCGGGTGTGGCCATCGACCTGCACGTCACACCGCGTGGCGTGGATCTCCTCGAGCTGCGTTCGGATGGAGCGATGCCGCCCGGCGCCTGGACGCTCGCACTTTCCTACGCGGGTCAGGTCGATGCGGTGAACACCACCGGCATGTTCGTCGAGACCAGCGGAGGTGCGAAGTACATCTACAGCCAGTTCGAGGCGATCTACGCGCGCCGTGTCTTCCCGTGTCTCGACGAGCCCGATTCGAAGGTGCCGTGGCAGCTCACGCTCGACGTGCCGAAGGGGCTCGTCGCCGTCGCGAATACGCCGATCACCAAGGAGAGCGAAGCCGGCGCAACTCACCACGTCGAGTTCGCGGTCACCAAGCCACTGCCTGCGTACCTGATCGCGTTCGGTGTCGGACCGTTCGACCTCGTGCCGGCCGGTACCTCGAAGAGCGGCACGCCGATCCGGATCGTGACGTTCAAGGGCCGTGGCGGCGAGACCGGGTATGTGGTGAAGACCGCGAGCAAGCTCGTCGATCTCCTCGAAGACTGGTTCGGGATGCCGTATCCCTACCCGAAGCTCGATCTGCTGACGGTGCCGATCACGAGCGGATTCTCCGCGATGGAGAATCCTGGGTTGATCCTGTTCGCCGAGGGCTACTACATGTTCGCCGGCAACCCCTCGTGGCAGCGTCGCAACGATTGGATCACCGGCGGCTCGCACGAGCTCGCGCATCAATGGTTCGGCGACTACGTCACGCCCGCATTCTGGGACGACATCTGGCTGAACGAGGGCTTCGCGACGTGGATGGCAAACAAGATCACTGGTGAATTCGAGCCGAGCTGGCACGGCGAGCTCGAGCAGGTCTCGATCCGCAACGGCGCGTTGCGCGCGGACTCGGTCGTCTCGGCGCGCCGCGTGCGCCAGCCGATCGCGACGACCGACGATATCCTCAACGTGTTCGACGGCATCAGCTACAGCAAGGGCGCCTCGATCTTGGCGATGTTCGAGAGCTACCTCGGACGCGACGTGTTTCAGCGGGGCGTCCGCGGGTACATGGCGGCGCGCGCGTACGGGACCGCGACGTCCGCCGACTTCATCGCCGCGATGAGCAAGGCCGCGGGCAAGGAGCTCGCGCCCGCCTTCGCCACGTTCCTCGATCAACCCGGTGCGCCCGAGCTCGAAGCGACGCTCGCATGCACTGGAGCTCCGAAGGTCGAGCTCGTGCAGCGGCGCTTCCTCCCGGCCGGCACACCACCAGCGACCGAGACCAAGCCGTGGATCATCCCGATCTGCATCGCGTACGAGCAAGCGGGCGCGCGCGCCGAGACCTGCACGCTGCTCGATGCCCCGACCGGCACGATCGCCTTGCCAACCAAGAGCTGCCCGCGCTGGGTGATGCCGAATGTCGAGGGCCACGGCTACTACCGCGTCCACTACACCCAGCAGCAGGTGATCACGCTGCGCGACGAAGCGTGGCCGCGGCTCACGTTCAGCGAGCGCCACACGCTGTTCGGCGACCTCGTCAACGACATGAATGCTCCGCGGCCCGGGTTCCACGCCGCGGCACCGATCAAGACCCCGATCACGCTGGTGATGTCGTTCGTGCCGCTCATGCTCGCGACCGGTAATCGCACGCTCGTCGAGGATGCGCTGTTCCCGGCCGGCAGCCTCGATCGGTTGGTCAGCGACGATCAGCGCACCAAGTACGAGGCCTGGTATCAGACCACTTTCGGGCCCGGCGCGACGAAGATCGGCTTTACTGCCAAGGATAGCGACGACTTCGATACCGAATCGCTACGCGGTCAGCTGGTCGATGCGGCGGCGCGCACCGGTCGCGATCCGGAGCTCGTCAAGCAAGCGGTCGAGCTCGCCATGCACTGGCGAGACGTGCCCGAGGGGATCCGGGCCTCGGTGCTAGCGATCGCGGTCGACGCGAATCAAGACGCGTTCGAACGCGCGCGCGCCGAGGTCCGGATCGAGAAGAATCAGGCGCTGCGCAGCCAGCTGATCGAGGCGCTCGCCAGCGTGCGCGACGCGAAGCGCTACACCGCGGCACTCCAGCTCACGCTCGATCCTGCCCTCGATCTGCGCGCGAGCGGCAGGATCTTGTTCGGCTCCACCAGCGAGGCGACGCGCGCGCTCGCGGAGGCCTTCTATCGCGAGCATGCCGCCGAGATCGACAAGCGGATGCCGAAGGACGAGGTCACGGGCGGGCTGGTCGAGCTGATGGGCTTGTTCACCGGGGCCTGCGAACCGGCTCGGCGCGACGCGATCGTGACCGAGATCAAGAGCCGTTTCGACGGGCAACCTGGAGCGCCGCGCGTGATCGCCCAGATGACCGAGCGCCTCGATCAGTGCATCGCGAACAAGCTCGCGCTCGCGCCGGAGGTCCGCGGCTGGCTCGGCGGCGTGAAGCCTCCGCGGACGCCCGAGGCCAAGCCCAAGCCGAAGCCTGCAGCGTCATCCAAGGCGCCGAAGAAGCAGGCTAAGGCACATTGAGGTCATCGAACTCGACGGTGTTCAGCGTCTGCTGCGCGCCGCCGGCACGCCCGCCTTCGAGCCCGATCGAGATGTTTGACAGATCGATCGGATCCGCGACGCTCTCGAGTGTTCGCCACGTGGTCTTGTCCGCGCTCGCCTCGAAGTAGACGGTTCCGCTGGTCTCGCGGATCCGGATGTATTTGTCGGTCGACATGCGGGGTTGCGAGTTCGTGACCTTGTTCGTCGCGACGTTTCGAACCGTCTGATAGCCGGTCGTCTTGATCAGGAGCTCGAGATAGTTATCGGCATCGACGATCGCCTCGAGGTACGAGGTGAACGTCGTGTTCTCGTCGGGCCCGGTGGTCATGACCTCGAGGCTGCTGTCACGTAGCTCGTAGGCCGCCGAGCTGCGACGCGCGACGAAGCCACTCGCACCATCGTTGAAGAGCTCGAGGTGTCCGTTCGGCTCGGTGTCCTGGCAGCACGGATCCACGAACGAGTTCTCCCAGAGATGTCCGATCACGCCGTCGTCGAACGTATCGACGAGATCCGCCGCGGGGCAGGCGACCTCGGTGCTCGCCGTGCCACCGTTGAAGCTCGAGAACACCGCGGACCCCGGGTTGGCGACGGCCGTCGTCGTACCGACGTACATCGTCGGCGCGACGAGCGAGACATCGAACGGCTCGGGCTGGTCGTAGAACGAGGTGAACGCCGTGCCATCGCTCGACGTCTCGAAGTAGAGCCGGCCACCGCGCTCGGAGAGCCCCCAGTACGCGTCGGTCGCGCCGTCGTATGGAATCTGCGCGGCGACCACGACGTTGTCGTTGGTCGTGACGACGGCAGCGAGCTGGCCGCCACCGACCTCGAGGTGGACGTACGAAGTTGGCGAGAAGTAGCAGCCGAAGCCGGTCGACGCGCTGGCATTCGCGATCTTGCTCACCCGCACGAAGGTTCGCCTGCCCCGAAGGTCGTAGAAGTGGAGCGTGCGAAAGGCAGCGAACGTGTTTGCCGCGTTCGCCTGCGCCGATAACGTCAGCTGGCCACCGGAGACCGTGCCGCTCGTCGTGCCGTCGAAGGACGAGCCTCCCCACAACGTCGCTCGCTGATCGGTCGCGAACGTGTCGGCGATCCGCTCGACGCTGTTGCAGGTCGCAGCACCGCCATCGTCGAGATGCGAGGGCGCATCTGTATTCCCGCTCCCTCCACCATCCGAGTGCGGGGCCGGGTCGAAGCCAAGGCGCCCACACCCGGCGAGCACGACCACGGCCACGACAACTCGACGCATCGAGCGAGTTTACACGCGATGTAACCGACGCACGCGAGGCGTGCACTGTCTTGGCATAACCGCTTTTTGTCGCCGCCGCTGACCGCGTCAGCCGCGCGAAAGGACCGCCATGCCACGCCTGGTATTCGTCGCGCCGTGTCTGCTCGTCTCTACGCTCGCCTCGGCGCAGGCGATCGACGAGTTTCGTCCCGCGGTCGATTCGCGCGGCTACCTCTCGCTCAACGGTTCGTCGGTGCTCGGCCACGAGGAGCTCTCGTTCGGGCTCGGCTCGCTCGAGTGGGGGCGCCACTTGAGTGGCTCGGTCGACAACGTGGTCTCGGCGACACTCGTCGCGGCGATAGGTCTCCAGCTCGGTCCGGTGCCGCTCGAGCTCGGCGCCTCGATGCCGTTCACGATTTCGAGTGGCGAGACCGATACCCAAGGCGTCGGCGATGCGGGCCTGCACGTCAAGCTGCACGTCGCCCCGCACCTCGCGCTGATCGGCAGCGCGTACATCCCGACCGGCCCGGGCTCGCACGGCGTGACGCCGCAGGCGCTCGCGGTCGTCGATACCCGGCTCGGGCGCTGGGGCTTCGCGGTCAACGGCGGCGTGCGCCTCGCGGCTGGCATGGATCACATGCCGGCGGTGACCGAGCTCCCGTTTGGGGGCGCGATCGCGTACGCGCTGGTGGCCGAGAAGTTCGAGCTCGTCGGCGAGGTCTACGGCGCGATGCAACCGCGCGACACGGGCGTGCACCAGCTCGAGGCGCTCGCGGGCGTGAAGCTCTACCTCGCGAAGAATTCCTACCTCTCGCTCGGTGCCGGGCGCGGGCTCGTGACCGAGACCGGCAATCCCGATCTTCGTGCGCTGATCGGCATCGTGTTCGAGCCGAAGGCCGCGCAACGCGCGCAGACCTACGTGCCGGAGCCCGACTACACGCCTCCAGCGCCGCACGTCGCACGGAACGACTTTCCGGATCGCGACAATGATGGCATTCGCGACGACCTCGACGCGTGTCCGGATCAGCCCGAGACCTACAACGGGTTTCAGGACGAGGACGGCTGCCCGGACACGGTCGCCGATGCGCCACCTGCGCTGCCGGATGCGACGCCCGGTTGTACGAAGGAGCACTCGACCGATGCGATGGATTGCCCGAACACGATCATCGTCAAGGAGGGGTCGATCGATACGCTGCGCTCCATCGAGTTCGAGTTCGATAAGGCGGTGATCCAGAAGCGCTCGCTCCAGGTCCTCGACAAGGTCGCGCGAGCGCTGAAGGACAACCCCGACATCGACCTCGTCGAGGTCCAGGGCCATACCGACGAGCGCGGCGACGACGAGTACAACCTGGATCTCTCGAATCGCCGCGCGACCGCGGTCGTCAGGTATCTGCGGAGCCAGGGCATCGACGAGCACCGCCTCAGCGCCATGGGCTACGGTGAGACCGTCCCGCTCGTCAACGAGCACGACCAGAGGGCGTGGACCGCGAACCGACGCGTCGAGTTCCACATCCTCGAGCGCGCCGGTGAAATTCTGCCGCATTAAACGCGCGGCAAGCAGCGGCACCAGCCGGCATGCGGCGAGCGCTCCGCCGAGCTCCGTAGTCACTTCGTCGATGCGTCTAGCGTTGATCGCGTGCTGTCTCGGGTTACCCCATCTGGCGTCGGCCGAGGATCCGAAGCAGGTCGTGTATGCGGAGGTCCTCGGCAAGGCCGGCGAGTACGGCCTCGGCTACGAGCACTCGATCGCGCCGCGGCTTTCGCTCGGGGTTGCAGGCTCGTACGCGCTGATTCGCGATCAGCAGCTCGTGACGATCGCGCCGTACATCCACATCCGGATCGCGAGCCGCAACGAGCACTCGCTGTTCGCGGAGGTCGGTGCGGCCTTCGTTCACTCGCACGTGCCCTCGCCGGTGGCGAACTGGGGTGGCATGACCGACGACGGTGGAGGCGGGTTCTTATCGCTCGGCTACCAGCACACGACGCAGCGGTTCGTGATGCGGGCGACCGCATCGGCGATGGTCGGCGAGGGCGGACTCGGTCCGGCGCTCGGCTTGACGATCGGAGTCCGTCCGTGAAGGCCGCGCCTCGATGATCTGTATTCACGCGGCTTGCCCGTGATCGAGGGCGCCGTCGAGCACGTCGATGGTTCGGACCACTGGCCGGTGTGGTTCGATCTGAACCGCTGCGAGATGTGATACACGAGCCGGCTGTGAAGGCCGGATGGCTCGTCATCGCACTCTGCACCGTCGCAGACAGCGCGCCGAAGCTAGAAGTCGCCGCGCCCGCCACGCTCGACGATCCGTGCCTCGACAAAGCCTGTCGGCGGCACGCTCTCGATGGCTTTCGCACCGCGCTCGCGGCCCAGCGCGCGCACACCGCGGCGCATCCGCTGCGCGTGTCGTGGTTTGGCGATTCGCTGACCGCCGATGATCAGATCACGAATGGCCTGCGCCATCGCCTCGCCGGGCTGGTCGGCGATGGAGGCCCGGGCTTCGTCTTCGGCGCTCCACCGCATCCGTTCTGCCAGCATCGCGCGATCGCGCGCTGGGCCTCGGAGGAATGGACCGTACACGGCATCTCCGCACCGATCGCAGCAGATCGCTTGCTCGGGCTCGGCGGGAGCACCGAGACCGAGGCTGGCGGCACGTTGCGGTTCGTGCCGACCAGCCCGATCACCTCGCTCGATCTGCACTACCTCGCGCAACCGAGTGGTGGATCGCTCGAGCTCGTGGCCGACGGCACGCAGATCACCAAGCTCGACACCCGCGCCGCCGCGAAGAAGAGCATGTTCCTCGCGGTAGAGTTGCCCGCCGGCACCAGGGCGATCGAGCTTCGCGCGCATGGTCGCATCCGCCTGTTCGGAGCATCGTTCGAAGCCAAGGTCGGTGCGGTCGTCGACAATCTCGGGATCGTCAACGCGACCGCCAAGGCGATGCACGACCACAACATGGCAGAGCACTGGCACAACCAGCTCGCGCATCGCGCGCCGGATCTCGTCGTCATCATGTACGGCACCAACGAGGCGGAGTGGCTGTCACCGAAAGGCTCGAGCATGGACGAGCACGAGAAGCTGTTCGGCGAGATCCTCGGGATCGCGCGAGCCGCGGTACCGGAGGCCGCGTGCCTCGTGATCTCGCCGCTCGATCAGCTCGACTGGCACGACGAGAAGATGCTGCCGCGGACCTCGATCCCCGCGATGGTGGAGGCTCAGCATCGCGCCGCGACGGCGCATGGCTGCGCGTTCTGGGACACCTACGCGTGGATGGGTGGTAGCGGTTCCTCGGCCGGCTGGTACAAGCACGGCCTGATCGTCAAAGACTTCCAGCACCCGACCAGTGAGGGCGCCGATCGGATCGCCGAGGCGCTGTTCACGGGCCTCACGAACTAAACAGACTGACCCGCGCCGCACCACCCCGGAAACGGGAAGCACGTGTAGCAGTTTCTAACGATACCTGCGGCGCAGCGATCGCCTTCTCGCTTGGAAAGGTGACCATGGAAGCGATCATCGAGAAGCGTTGTGGCCTCGACGTCGTCGCGTGTCTGGTGACCGGCGCGGCCAGCGCGAAGCCAAAGAAGGAGGTTCGAACGTTTTGAACCATCACTCGCGAGCCAAGCGATGGCGGAGTGGCTTCGTGCCTCGGGATGCACGCACGTCGCGATGGCGGAGACACCTGGTCATCGTGCGCTGCTGGAGCAGCGGGGCTAGGTCACTCCCTGCCGCGAACACGCGAGCGCTGTACGGATCAGCAGCTCGACGTCAGGCCTATCGACCTTCGCGAGTGCCTGCTCGACATAGCGCGCAGCTTCGGCTTTCCTGAAGCCGAGCGTCGTCAGCGCTTGCTTCGCCTGCGTCACAGCGACGATGCTTTCGAACTTCGAACGCCCCACGGGGGGCGTCGGTACTGCTACTTGCGGTTGAAGTCGCGCTGCACGGAGCGCCTCGCTCGCATCGCTCACCGGCGCGATCGCGAGCGCTGGCGACGAGGCAGGTGGATTCACATAGGTGATCGTGAGGTTCGGCGCCGAGCCCGTGATCTGCAACTTGCCTTCATGCAGGGCGCGATGGTGTGCCGAGCAGGTGAGGGTCACATTCTCGGCCTCGTGGCCACCGCCGTGTTCGCGATGCACGATGTGATGGAGATCGACGTTGCGCGAGGCGCGGCAACCCGGCACACAGCACTTGCCGTGATCTCGACGCTGCACGAACCGCCGCACCATCGGCGTGATGTCTTGTGTCGCCCGCGCGGGTTCGCGATCGGATCCGATGCGCTGTGCATCGCATTCGGCGCGCTCGACATCGACCGCATCGATCGCGATCATCCGGCCTGCGGCGTCTTGCCAGCCCTGGTTGCAACGCTCGCAGATCGTGATCATCACCTGGTGCCGCGCACGACCCTGATCCGCCTCGCCACCGGCGAAGTACGCGGCGCACAGTGCCTCGATCAGATCGCTGTCGTCGACGAAGCCGCCGGTCTCGGCAGAGATCGCCTGCCTCGCTTGCCGCAGCTGCGCGATCGCTCCGGCACGCAACTCGAGCGTAATCTTCTTGATGGCTAGATCTGGATCTTTCAGATCGCTCGGTCGATCGCCCTTCGCGTGCCCCGCGACCAGGTCCTCGACCTGCCGAACATTCATGCCGCGCGCGGCCTCGCGCCACTCGTCCACGGTCTCGGCGGTGGTCACGCGCGAGAGCTCGCGCAACGCGGTATAGCTCTGCTCACCCGACTCCAGCATCTCGCCGAGCACCGGCAGCTCT
>JANXOP010000168.1 GCA_025357755.1 Kofleriaceae bacterium
CGCGCCTGTATCCGATCGAGTGCGCGAACAACGTGATCGATGGCCTCAACGACTTCGATACTAGCGGCTACTTCTACAACGGCTACTTCCGCAACCACTTCGGCAGCGTTCGATCGATCAACGGTCTCGCGCACGTCCTCACCGCGCTCGGAGCAAACTGATGCGTCTCCTCACTGCATCCCTGCTGTTGCTCCCCGCGCTCGCGTACGCCGACAGCAACGAGATCGAGATGCCGCCGGATCACGTCGTGCCGGCGCAGCTCGCGCCGGCAAAAGACACGCCGAAGGTCGTCGCGGCCGAAGATCCAGAGGAACCGAGCGAGCGTGGCAACGTCGCTCCGACGACCGCGCGGATCTCGGACCGGCCAGAGGCCGATGTGTCGGTGACCACGCCGGCGACGACCGAGCACACCCGACACAAGTGGATCGAGCCGTACGGCGCGATCGCCGGTGGCGTGCGGATGGAGAGCCTGCACCAGGCGCCCGGCCAGACGACCGGCACGCAGAACCCGACCGTCGCGGTGTCGCGGCTTGGCCTGCGCGGCGGCGTTGGTTCGCACGTCACGTTCGCGAGCGAGTTCGAAGCCTCGCTCGGTGGACCGCTCGGCTACGGAGCTTCGGTGTGGGAAGGGCAGGCCGCGATCGCTGTCCGCGATCAGTTCGTGCGCTACGAAAACTCGGGCTTCGCGTTCGCGGTCGGTCGCATCGACGACCCGGCGAGCTTCGACTATGTCTCCGCGCACGTCGCCGATCTCCTGCTCACCGACGTCTACACGCGTGATCCGCTGCTCTACTCGGGCGCCGATCGCGGCAACGGCTTGTGGTTCAGCTATCAACTGAACGAGCACCTGATGGCGGGGCTCACGCTGCACTCGACGAACCCGACCGGCATCACGGGCACGCTGATCATCGGCGGCAAGTTGCAGCCATTCGATCGTCCGTTCTACCTGGCGGCCGCGCAGGTCGGTAACAGCCAGAACAACCTGCCCGATCAAAACCTGCACATCTACTTCGGGTCGCCGTCGCTGACCGCGCACTGGGACCACGTCGACATGAAGGCCGAGGTCCAGGCGTACAGCCTCGACACCCAGGAGGCGACGACGGATGACCAGACGATCCGCGGCTACAATTTTCGGCTCGGCGCACGCACGTGGACCGAGACCGCGCTCGGCAAGCTCACGGGCTTCGTGAACCTGTCACGCAACGAGAACGAGATCCTCGATCCGACGAGCTCGAAGTATCGTCTTCCGGAGCTGTTCAAGTCGTACACGGTGTCGACCGGCCTCGACCTCGATTACGACAAGAAGAACGGGGTCGGCTTTCAGTACGCGATGGTCGATACGCGCGAGCCAGATCAACACTCGCGACAGCACTACCTCAACCTCGGCACGACCTACTGGATCGAGGACTCGCTCGCGATCGGCGTGCGCGCGGCCGTGCTCGCACAACAGCTCAGCGGCGAAGCGATGACGACCGGCAGCCGATCGTTGTTCATCGATGCGCGGCTCGTGCTCGACTAGATGCGACCGAGCAGACCCTGCAAGTGCGGGTCGTTCGCGACGAGGTCGGCCATCATCTCGCGCAGCTCCGCCCGGTCTGCGGGATCGAGCGCGTCGGTGCCGGCCATCTGATCGACGAGCTTGTCGACCGCTTCACGCGGTGTGAGCTTACCGGCCGCGATCTCCGATGCGATCGCATCGAGGCTCGGGTCTCCGGTGGCGGCCACACCGGTCGACGTTGTCGACTCGGTGGCGGCGTTCGCCTCCGTCGCGCTCGTTTCATCCGGGCCGTCAGGCGCATCAGGACCCTGCGGACCCTTTGGTCCGCCAATCCCGCCCGGTCCGCCGATGGTGCTCATCCTGCTCCTGGAGAATACATGGCGGGGCTATCGACCGCCACGCGCAGCGGTTGCGTGACATGCTCCGATTGCGATGCGATTCACGACGAGCGCACTGATCTCGCTAGTTTGCGCCTGCGGTGGTGGCAGCCAACGAGGCGCCGAGGGGCCCCACGCATCGGCCGATGTCGCCGCGTACGCGGCGCTGGCCTACGTGCCGAACCAACCGACCTACCTGGTCACGGCTCACACCGTGCGTGACGCGCAACGCAGTGTCACCGACACGATCGACTCGTTCGGGATGCTGGTGGGTGAGGGCTCGCGCGAAGCTGGCCAGGCACTCGAAGAGGTGCTCGGAATGGACCCGCTGACCGAGCAAGGGCTCGCCAAGCTCGGCGTCGATCCGAAGGGTTCGATCGCGCTGTTCGCGGAGAGTGCGTATCCCACGATCCTCGTGCAGCTCGCGGCGCCGGAGACCACGCAGTCGTTCTTCTCCGACATCCGGAATCGCATGGCGACCAAGTCGGTCGTGGTCGAGGGTGTCGAGGTCGTCACCGCGCCCTTTCTGTACGGCGCCGAGGCGAGCTGGGCGCTCGACAAGCAGTGGTTGTGGGTCCATTTCGGCAAGAAGGGCGGCGATCCGAGCGCCGACTGGTTCACCCACTCGCACCACGCGACTGGCAGCGCGTGGACGACGGGCTTTGGCTGGGCCAAGCACGCACGCGAGAAGCTGACCAGCGGTGGGCAAGGGACGCCACAAGGTGAAGGCTTGCTCGGCTTCTTCGATAGTCATGCGCTGCTCGCCCTCGCTCGAGTCGCGGCGCCCGAGCTCGGTGCCTGCCTCGATCGCTTCCAACCGATCGGCCTGGGCGGCTTCGCGATCGAGGGCGACGGCCATCACGTCGGCGGTCGCCTCGCCTTCGAACTCGGTCCCGCCGCACGGAGCATCGCCGCCGCCGTGTTGCCTCCGCCTCCTGGCTTCGAGGCCGTCGCGGCAAAGGCGCCGCTCGCTGTTTCTTGGAACCTCGATCTCGGCGCGATCGCGAGCTTCATCGAGCCGTGCGTCAAGACCGCTGGCGGGAGCACGAGCTTCATCACGAAGTACGGTGTGCGCACGATGCGGCTCGCGGTCCAGACCCTGGACCCGGCAGACAAATCCGGTAGCGGCGTGATCGCCGCGGATCTCTCCGACAAGACCTTCCTCGCGCAGCTGCTCGATCAGATTCCGAAGCGCTCGTTCTTCGAGAGCGATCACACGTTCGGTTCGTTCGCGGGGCATCGCATCTCGATTCCCTTCGTCGCGAAGCTCGACTACGTGCTCGACGCTTCGCACGGGTTCGCGGCGATGGGCGATGGTTTGATGGACACGCTCGTCATGGGCGCGAGTCCGAGCGCGCCGCCGGTGTTCTCGCTCGATCTGGTCCCCTCGGGGTTCTCCGAAACGGTGTGGAACTTTGTCATCTCGGCGGTGACGAACGAGTGGTTTGCCAAACGGGCAAGCAGCGCGCTGCAGGGCTGGCAGGACGGCCATATCCGCGTGACGATCGATCGCGATTCACTCGTGATCGACGCAGCTGGCAATCGCCGGTAGGTCGCCTGTAGTGCCCCCGAGCGTGTGGTAGGGTCCAAACGCCGTGGCAGCGAAAGATAGTACCGGCCCCGTCGTGCGCTTGCGCGACGTCGCCAAGGCATACGGCACCGGCGCCGCCAAGGCGCACGTGCTTCGCGGAGTCAGCTTCGATATCGAGAAGGGCGAGCTGATCGCCTTGGTCGGTCAATCGGGCTCCGGAAAATCGACGTTACTCAACGTGATCGGCGGGCTCGACAAGCCGGATAGCGGCGAGGTCGAGGTGTTCGGCCTCGATACGCAGAAGGCGAACGACGCGCAGCTCGCGCACCTGCGCAACGACAAGATGGGCTTCGTGTTCCAGGCGTTCAACCTGCTCGATCACCTGAACGTCCTGCGCAACGTCACGCTGCCTGCGGCGTTTCAGAAAGACAACCGCGAGACCGAGGACCGCGGTCGCGAGGCGCTCCGCAAGGTCGGGCTCTCGGACTTCGCGCACCGCCGGCCGGG
The DNA here is from genome assembly GCA_025357755.1 of Kofleriaceae bacterium. Classification (GTDB taxonomy): domain Bacteria; phylum Myxococcota_A; class Polyangia; order Haliangiales; family Haliangiaceae; genus JABFXX01. Next base: position 3,914 of record JANXOP010000168.1, read on the forward strand.
CGAGCTCTCGGGTGGCCAGAAGCAGCGCGTCGCGATCGCGCGCGCGTTGTTCGGTTCACCCTCGCTGCTACTCTGCGACGAGCCGACCGGCAGCCTCGATTCGGACACCGGCCGCGAGGTCATCGAATTTCTTCGCGAGCTCAACGCCAAGGATGGCGTCACGCTCCTCATCGTGACGCACGAGCGGCGGATCTCGAGCGTCGCGAAGCGGGTGATCGCGATGCGCGATGGCCTGATCGTGGAGACCACGGATGAAGCGCTCGCCGACGCACACGCGGCAGGTCCAGCATGATGCCCGTTAACAAACTCGCTCGGATGGTCGTAGCCAACACGCTGCGCTCGCGCCGGCACTTCATCCTCTCGGCGTTCGGCATCGTGATCGGCATCGCGACGTTCGTCGTGTTCCTCGCATCGACCGAGCAGGTCGGCACCGTGCTCGAGAAGATCTTCCCGCTCGAGCAGGTCTCGGTCGTGGCACCCCGCGCGTCGCTTGCCGGTATGGATGTCTCGAAGCGGCTCGACGACACGATCGTCAAGACGATCCTCGCGCGCCCGGAAGTGAAGTCGGCGCTGCCGCGCATGACGCTGTCGTTTCCCGCCGCCGGTCGCGGCGACTTCGAGGGCAACGACCTCAAGTTCGAGGTCGGCGGCTTTGCTGACGGCATCCAGCCCGATGTCGTCGATGACGATGCACGGACCAAGGAGCTGTTCCGCGACTGGGACGCCGATCCGAGCGACACCAAGCATCACGTCGCGTGCGAGTACACGCCGCCCGGTAAAGACGGCGACATCATCCAATCGCCGCGCAGCAAGCCGAAGAACTACAAGCCGCCCGAGCCCAAGCCGCTCGTCCCGGGGGGCCCGCCCGTCGAGGTCGAGCCGGAGTTCTTCAATACCTGCCCCGACTCGGACCGCTACTACTGCGATGACAGCGATCACATGTGTCACCACCGCGTGCCCATCGTGATGTCGCCGACGATGATCGAGCTCTACAATGGCCAGTTCGCGAAGTCGCATGGCCTGCCGATCGCCGACCAAGACTTCGTGAAGTTCGTGACCCAGCGCGGTGGTCTCAACGCGATGCGGTTCTCGATCGGCCTCGGCTCGACCACGGTCGCCGGCTCGAACACCAACATCAAGCACAAGCCCCGCCGCGTCGAGGGGGTGCTGGTCGGCATCAGCAACAAGGCGATGCCGATCGGCATGACGATGCCCATCGGCTACGTCCAGCGCTGGAACCGCGAGTTCCAGGGCGACGAAGCGGCCTCGACCTACTCGTCGATCATCGTCACCTTGAAGGACAAGCAGTCGATCGCGGTGTTCTCGCAGTGGCTGCAGGACAAGCTCGACCTCCGGCTCGACGACTCGCTCGGCGAGAAGTTTGCGACCGTGTTGTTCGTGATCCGGCTGGTCCTGGTGCTGATCTCCTTGGTGATCATCGGGATCAGCGCCATCAATATCGCCCACAACTTTTTCATGCAGGTCACGGAGCGCCGCCGCGAGCTGGGCCTCCTCCGGGCAGTCGGCGCGACCCAGCAGGACGTCCGGCTCGTGGTGCTCGGCGAGGCCGGCCTGATCGGCCTGATCGGCGGCGTCCTGGGCGTCTTGTTCGGGCTCCTCCTGGCCGCGGCCGTGGACTACGCCTCGAACCACTACCTCCCACGATTCCCATACAAACCGACCACTTGGTTCCACTTTAGCTGGTGGATCTGGGTCGGTGGCCTGGTCTGCTCGACCGGCTTTGCGGTGATCGGCGGCTACTTACCAGCGCGCCGGGCCTCGAAGATGGAACCCGCCCAGGCCCTGACTCAAAACTAAGTCTGGAACTGGTGCGATCTCTACGGTAATCCCGAGCGTGGTGGGTGACCCAAACGGCTGTGGCCGAGAGATTCGTTTTGAAGTAGGGTCCGTCCCCAAAGCGACCGGCCTCCGCCGCGTCGAACTACAACCGTGAAGAAGCCGGCACCGTTCGGAAAGTACTACCTGCTCGAGCGGATCAACGTCGGCGGCATGGCCGAGGTGTTCCGCGCGAAGGCCTTCGGCGTCGAGGGCTTCGAGCGCTTGGTCGCGGTCAAACGCATCCTGCCGAACATCGCGGAGGACAAAGAGTTCATCCGCATGTTCATCGAGGAGGCGAAGCTCGCGGTTCAACTGAACCACGCGAACATCGCCCAGATCTTCGATCTCGGCGTCGTCGACGGGGCGTACTACATCGCGCTCGAGCACATCCACGGCCGCGATCTGCGCGGCATGTTCGATCGGTGCCGCCAGCTCGGCGAGCCGATGCCGGTCGCGCAGGCGTGCTTCGTCGTGATGAAGCTCTGCGAGGGCCTCGATTACGCGCACAACAAGCGCGATCAATCCGGCCGCGAGCTCCACCTCGTCCATCGCGATGTCTCGCCGCAGAACGTGCTCGTCTCGTTCGAGGGCGAGGTCAAGGTCATCGATTTCGGCATCGCGAAGGCGGCCGGCAAAGGGTCCAAGACCCAGGCCGGCATCCTCAAGGGCAAGTTCGGCTACATGTCGCCGGAGCAGGTCCGCGGCATTCCGATCGATCGCCGGAGCGACGTGTTCTCGTGCGGCATCGTCCTGTACGAGCTGCTCACGGGCGAGCGCTTGTTCGTGGGCGAGAGCGACTTCTCGACGCTGGAGAAGGTTCGTAACGTCGAGATCCTGCCGCCGTCCACGTACAACCGCCGGATCCCCGACGAGCTCGAGCGCATCGTGCTCAAGGCGCTCGCGAAGGATCCCGAGGAGCGTTACCAGAACGCGATCGATCTCCACGACGAGCTCCAGGCCTTCGTCTACACCGCGGGCGAGTTCTACTCGCGCAAGGACCTCGCGGGATGGATGAAGAAGACCTTCGGTCGCGAGATCGAAGAAGAGACCGCGAAGCTCGAGAGCTATCGCCAGTTGAAGGCGCCCCTCGATACTCAACCAGGTCCGGCGGTCTCGCGCACCGCCACGGGATCGAAGCCGCCGGCGATGCCAGGTGCACAACGCCGATCGACCCAGGGCATGGCCGCCGTCAGCGGTACCAAGCCACCACCGCCGCCGAGCTCGGGACGGATGTCGGCGCAGATGCCAGCAGTCTCGTCGCAGCAAGCGATCACCGCGCCGACCGGTAAGGTCGGCAGGCGCGAAGCAGATCCCGATGGCCTCGCGTGGGATGACGACGAGCTCGAGACCCAGATCTACGACAACCCCGAGGACGATCCGAAGAATCAGCAGCGCGCGGCGAAGCCGACGAGCAAGCAGATTCCGCTCGCGGCTCCGCCTTCGACACCCGCGCCCGAGATGCTCTCGGCCTCACCGTCTCCCGCGGCGACCATGCAGGGCGTCGGGGGGCCGGATCTGTCGTCCCTCGTCTCGACCGTCAAGGGCTGGGAGGGCGGACCGGCTCCGCATCTCGGGATGCCGGGCTCGAACGGCCACCCCACGCAACCGCCGTTCGCGAATGGCTCGGGCAAGGGCCCATCGCCTGCCGCGCCATTCTCCGAGACGTTGTCGCCGTACGCGGCCCCGATTCCGAGCATCCCGCAGCCGCGCGAGACCGCCGCCCCGACGCGCCTCGTCTCGCACGGCGAGTCGGTCTTCGATCCGATGGCTTCGTTCGGTCAGGGCATGCTCGCGCGCAAGCATCGCGGCGCCGATAAGAATAAGAAGATGATGTACCTCGCCGTCGGTGGCGCGGTCGCCGCGGTGCTGCTCGTCGTCGTGATCATCTCGCTCACCGGCGGCAAGAAGCCGGCGACCAGCGCGACGCCAGGCAGCGGCTCGGCCGAGTCCACCGCGCCGGTCGTCGCGGGCGATCAGAACACCGGCTTCGATCTCTACGTCCTGCCGGGCGGTGTGACCACGTGGCGGCTCGATGGCGAGTCGCGCACCGACAAGCTGCCGTCGCGGATTCGCGGCATCTCGCCGGGCTCGCACCAGGTCTCGATCGATGCGCCCCCGGGCTTCATGAGCCAGAACATGCCGATCACCGTCGATCTGGGGAAGAGCCAGAAGATCGAGATCGCGCTCAAGCCGATCGAAGGCATCAACGGTGCTTTCGAATCGAGTCCGCCGGGCGCCACCGTCTCCTTGATCATCGATGGTAAGCGCGAACCGCTCGGCACCAGCCCCGCGAAGTCGCCGCTCGATCCTCGCAAGACCTATCAGGTGCTGTTCGAGAAGGCCGGCTACGTCTCGGTCAACCGCCCGATCGTCTTCACCGGCTCGCTCGACGAGAAGATCGTCGTCAACCTCGAGAAGGCCGGCGGCGCCACGGTCGCCGAGGCCGGCTCGGCAGCGCCGAACGCAGGTGCCGGTAGTGCGGCGGTCCACGCGCCGCTTCCACCACCGGTGCAGCATCCCGTCGTCGTCCAGCACCCGGTCGGTCCCGTCACCCACCCGAACAACAACGGTGGCGGCGAGCACATCGCGAACGGTGGCGGCACGCCGCTGCCCAACAGCGACAACAAGCCTGACAAGACCGGTGGTGGCGAGAAGCCCGACAAGTCGAATAGCGATGGTGGCGACAAGCCAGCCGCAGGCGGGCAGGGCACGTTGCTCGTCGGCTCGAAGCCGCCGTGCGACATCTTCATCGACGGCAGCTCGACCGGGCTGCACACGCCCGCCAAGGACATCAAGCTCCCCGCTGGTAAGCACAAAGTTACGCTCGTGAACAACGAGTTCGGAATCCGCGAGACCTTCACCGTCGACATCAAGGCAGATGCGATCGAGAAGGCCATCAAAGACTACTCCGACAAGATCACGAAGTAGGCGCTACAACCTCGCGAGGAGCGAGCGCGCTTGGCCGCCGAGCAGGCGATCGCCGAGCACCGACGTGAGCAGCTTCTTCGCATCGATCACGCGCCCGCTATCGAGGTACGCGAGCGCGAGGTTGAAGCGATTCGCGGCAACGTCTGGCTCGAGCAAGTACGCCCGCTCGAACGCACGGCGCGATTCATCGCGTTCGCCCGCGAGCCGCGCCGCCTTGCCACGAATCCGGTGGGCGTTCGCATAGCTCGGCTGCGCGATCGTGGCTCGCCGCGCCCATAACAATGCCTCGGGCAAGCGTCCCGCATCTGCATCGAGGTTCGCGAGGTTCGCCATCGCCCGCGGCTCGCCGCGATTCGCAGCCTCGGTCATGAGCGCGAGCCCCTCGTCAGGATGACCCTCGGCAAGCTCGTTCAAGGCCGCGTGGAGCACGAGGCGTGGCAACCGCGAGTGCGTGAGCGCCTGCTCGACCACGGTCCGGGTGGGGAGGCCTTGTTCGTCGAGCGCCTCGAGATACATCGCCCACGAGTTGCCATCGTCCGGGTTCGATGCGATCGCGCGCTGCCACAAGAATTCATTGGTACTCCAGCTTGCCTGTGCATCTAGCGCGCGCAGGCCGAACGCGAGGACGATCACGGCGGTGACGGCGACGCGCAGCTGCGACCGTACGATCTTACCGATCGCGAAGGCGACGATCAGCGCGAAGCCGAGTGACGGCACGAGCTGATAGCGATCGGCGACGAACACCATCTGCAGCGGCAACAACAGATGTCCGACGGGCAACCAGCCGAGCAGCCAGATCACGCAGCCGGCGCGCAGGGCGGCGTGCCGCGTACGGAGCGCCACCAAGAGCGCGATGAAGCCGAGCGCACCGAGCACGAGCTGGAGCACGCTCGGGCCCGCGTTCGAGATCGGGTACGAGACTGCGTTCTTGACGGCACCGGAGGCGAGCTCGAGATAGAAGCCATGCACGCCGAGCACCGACGCCACGCGCGACGCCGGCAGCGGCGCACTCGTCGAACCGACGATCGACCAATGGATCGCGAGCAGCACCACCGGGATGTACGCGAGCAAGGCCGCGCCGCCGATCGCGACGAGCCCGGCGAGGCTGCGCTTGGCGCTCGTTCGGCGCTCGGGCAGCGCGAGCTCGAGCGGCGCGATCGCGGCGACGGCGAACGCGGCGATGGCTTTACTCCACACCGCGAACACCCCGCACGACACACCGAGGAGCAACCAGGCCACCCCCTTGCCCGCACGAAACTTCGCGTAGCCGAGCGTGCACGCCCCGGCGAACATCATCCCGAGCAGGCCCTTTCTCTCGGCGAGCCACGCGACGGATTCGGCGTGGCTCGGATGCACCGCCCACACCAGCAGCGCGAGGCCGGCGAGCGGCTTAGGAATCCCGAGCTCGGTCAGCGCGAAGAACCACAGCGCGATCGCGGCGAGATACACGACAAGGTTCGTCAGGTGAAACCCGCCATACCAAGCCCCCCACACGGCGTAGTCGGCCATCACGGAGACGTCGCGAATCGGCAGGTACTCCGGCGACAGCTGGAACCGCTGCGGTGAATCTAGATCGGTGAACACCGTGACCACGGCTGCCCATGACGGGTGGTGCAGCAGCGTGTTATCGCGATACAGCCACGGGTCGTCGTAGTTGACGAGGCCACGGCTGATCGCAGGCGCGTACAGCGCGGTCGCCGCGAGCAGCGCGAGCACGAACAGCGCCGTGCCCGGGTCCCGGCGAATCCGCAGGATCAGCGATCGCACGCGAGAGCAAAGGTAGCACGCGTGTCATACTCGCGGCGTGGGCGCCATTCTCGTCGTCGACGACGAACAGTCGATGCGCGACTTTCTGGCGATCTACCTGCGCCGCAACGGGCATCAGGTCAAGGTCGCCGCGGACGGCACCAAGGCGCTCGAGCTGTTGCGCGAGACCGCGTTCGATCTCGTGGTCACTGACCTGCGCATGCCAGGCGACCTCGATGGCATCGGCGTCTTGAAGGCCGTCAAGGCGTTGCCCTTGGTCGCCGGCCTGACGCCCGAGGTGATCGTGATGACCGCGTACGCCTCGGCCGATACCGCCTTGTCGGCGATGAAGCAGGGCGCGTACGACTACCTGACCAAGCCGTTCAAGCTCGACGAGATCGAGGTCGTGATCAACCGCGCGCTCGAGAAGCGCACGCTGGTCGCCGAGAACCTCACGTTGCGCGAGCGCGTCGCGGGTAAGGCGCGCCTCGGGCAGCTGGTCGGAAAGAGCCGGGCAATGGAGCAGCTGTTCGAGCTGATCTCGAAGATCCATTCGACGAAGAGCTCGGTCCTCATCACCGGCGAGAGCGGCACGGGTAAGGAGCTCGTCGCTCGCGCCTTGCACACCGAGGGCACGCGCGGCACGCATCCGTTCGTCGCGGTCAACTGCGGCGCGATTCCCGAGCAGCTGATGGAGTCCGAGCTGTTCGGGCACAAGCGCGGCTCGTTCACGGGTGCGGTCGCCGACAAGCGCGGCCTGTTCCAGGAAGCCGATGGCGGCACGCTGTTTCTCGACGAGATCGGCGAGCTCTCGCTTGGCCTGCAAGTGAAGCTGTTGCGCGCGCTGCAGGAGCGCAAGGTCAAGCCGGTCGGTGAGACCGAGGAGCTCGAGGTCGATGTTCGGGTGATCGCCGCGACGAATCGCGATCTCGAAGCAGACATCGCGAGCGGCGCATTTCGCTCGGATCTATACTATCGGCTCAACGTGATCGAGGTCCGGATCCCGCCGTTGCGCCATCGCCGCGAGGATATCCCGCTGCTCGCGGAGAACTTTTTGCGCCGGTTCACGCGAGAGCAACGCCGCGTTGCCACGCTCACGCCCGAGGCGATGCGCAAGCTCGAGACCTTCGACTTCCCGGGCAACGTGCGCGAGCTCGAGAACGTGATCGAACGCGCGGTCGCGCTGACCTCGGGCCCGAAGATCGATGCGGCAGACCTCCCGGATCCGCGCCCGACCAAGGTCTCGGCCGCGGTCGCGACGGAGTTCCCATCCGATGGTATCGACCTCGATCAGCTGCTCGGCGAGTTCGAACGGTCGTGGGTGCTGCGCGCGCTCGAGCTCACGGGTGGCGTTCGCAAGCGCGCGGCGATCTTGCTCGGCATCTCGTTTCGCTCGCTGCGCTACCGGCTCCAGAAGCTCGGGATCGAGAAGCGTGACGACGCCGATGAAGAAGGCGACGCGTGAGGACCGGCATCCTGGCCGCGGTCGCGGCGATCGCTGCGATCGGTGGGGCGCGGTTCGCACGCGAAGCCGCCGGCGCGCGCACGGACGTCGCCCCCGAGCCCTACGCGCCGTCACCGACCAGCGCCCCGCTCGTGACGCTCGGGTTTCGCGAGGCCGCGGCCGATCTGTTGTGGATCCGGCTGACCGGCTACTTCGGCGGCCCGGATTCGACCTCGGACGGAGTCGCCTCGCTCGTCGAAGCGATCGTCGCGCTCGATCCGACGTATCACCGGCCGTACGAGTACGGCGCGCGCGCGATCACGATCGCTCTCTCCGGCGTCGATCAGACCAGCTACCTGCGTGCGCTCAAGGTGCTCGAGCGCGGGATCGCAGAGTTCCCGGAGGACTGGAAGCTGCCGTACCTCGCCGGCCAGATCTACACCCAGGATCTCGTCACCGACGATCCGAAGCTGCGTCGCGAATGGGACGAGCGCGGCACGCTGCTCACCGAATCTGCCATCCGCAAGCCCGGCGCTCCGCAACAGGCCGCGACGTGGGTCGCATTCATGCGCACCAAGCTCGGTCAGCGCGATCGTGCGATCAAAGATCTGCGCGAGCTGCTCCTGGTCACGCGCGACGAGCGTGCGCGGAAGGACATGATCGCGAAGCTCGCGACCCTCGAAGATAGCGATTCGAACGAGATCGCCGCGGAGGTCTTCGAGCAGCGCAAGCTGTTCGATTCGAAGTGGCACCACGATCGTCCGGCGGTCACGCCGTCGATGTACATCCTGCTCGGTCCGAGGCTCGTCCCGGGTTTCGACATGACAGAGCTCGCGACCGGCGGTCGTGACCTCGTCACGGTGCCTCCGCCTGAAAAGCTCGAGCCTCTCGAGTGAGCGGCGCCCGAGCGTCCAAGCGGCTCCTGGTTGTCGCGGTCGCGCTGTACGGATGCTTCTGGGCGACCGCGATCGCGGCGGAATGGTTTCAAGACAAGCCGTTCAACTATCTGCCGCGCCCGTTGTGGGTCACCGACCTCGCGATGAGCGCGACCCGCTGGCTACCGCCGAGCGAGTCGCTGCTGACCGCCGCCGCGCTCGTGTTCTTGTTGCCCGCGATCCTCGCCGCCGCGATCTACTTCGCGCGCAAGGACGATCGCGATCCGCTCGATCGGTTCTTCCTGCGACCCGATGCCGAGCGCGCGGTCGTCGTCATAGCGGTCGCGATCGCGGTCGCGGCCTCGTGTTTTGTGACATTCGCGCTCGTGCACGGCGCCGCGATCCTCGATGACGAACGGGCGTACCTGTTCCAGGCGAACTTGTTCGCACACGGTCATGTCGGCTTGCCAACGCCACCGCTCGCGCTCGACAACGCGCTGATCTTGCGCGTGCCAATGTGGACGAGTGGCTACCCACCGGGTCAGAGCTTGGTGCTCGCGCCAGCGACCCTGATCCATGCCGAGCACTTCGTGCCACCGCTGTTCGCGGGCGTGCTCGTCGTCGCCGTGTGGTCGTTCACGCGCGACATGTTCGGGCCGCGCCACGGTGCGCTCGCCGCGCTGCTCGTGTCGCTGTCACCGTTCGTGTGGGCGATCCACGGCACGGTGCTGTCGTTCGGGACCTCGGTCCCGTGTCTCGCGGTCTTCCTCGCGGCGACCGCGCGCGCCGAGAACTCGGGTCGTGCGCGCTGGATGTTGCTCGCGGGCGCCGCGATCGGGCTCGCCTTCATCACCCGCCCGTACGAGGCGGTCGCATTCTCCGCGCCGGTCGCGATCCGGTTGGTCTGGCAGGCTCGCAAGCACCCGGCTCGCCTCGGCGCGTGCCTGCTCGGCTTTCTGGCGCTCGCGTGGTTGTTGATCGCGCACGACATGCTCGTCACCGGACATCCGCTCGAGATGCCGTACACGCTGCCCGGCATGCCCAGGTTCTTCCTCGGCTTCACGCAGAGCATGCCGAACGCCGAGCTCGTGCATTCGCCGATGCAAGCGATCGGCGTGCTCGTGGGTGTGATCCAGCGGCTCGATCTGTGGGCGCTCGCGTGGCCGGGGAGCCTGATCCTCGTCGTCGTCGGAGCGCTCCGCCGTGACGCGACGCGGGGCGATGTCATCCTGCGCTCGTCGCTCGTCAGCTTCATCCTGTTCTACGTGCTCGTGCCGTATCCCGGGACCTGGGACGTCGGGCCGACCTACTACTACGCGCTGTTCCCACTGCTCGTCCCGCTCGCGACGCGCGGGGTCTCCGCGCTCCGCGCTTGGTTCGCCACGCTCGGCCCCACGCTCGTCGCGCGCCGCGCGGTCGGCTGGGGCGTGCTCGGCGGCATGTTCGTGTGCGTGACCGCGATCGCGCCGATGCACCTGAGCGAGATCAGTGCGCTCGCCACCGAGATCCAGGCACCGTGGGAGATGATCGAGCGCGCCGATATCGGCGCCGCGATCGTGATCGTCCCTCCCGGGCCGCAGCGCAAAGTTCCGGGCTGGGCGTTCGGCTATCCGTTCACGCTCACGAGCGCGCGCGGCGAGACCGTGCAGCTGATCTCGCCGCACAACCAGGCCGAGCTCGAGGAGGCGATCGCGTACCTCGGCCCCAAGCCGGTCTACCAGCTCGAGGTCGATGCCGAGTACTTCGCGCAGACCCGCACGCGCCGGTTCACGCTCGTGCCGCTCGGCGGCCACTAACCTTCACGCTGCGCGCTCACCTGGTCTATTTCGTCTGGGTCTCCGCCTCGCAAGCTCGGCACCCCGACACATGACGTCGCTTGAATCGGATCGATTCAAGCGAGCACTGCGTTAGCGCGTCCAGCCCATCTTCTCGGTCCACTCCGCGATCAACCCCTCGATCTCGGCCGGCGGCTTCGACGCCGCGAGCACGCGGCGCGCGATCGCGGGCTCGCCCGCGCGGAACGCGAGCTCGGCGAAGCCGGTCGCGAATTTCGGCACGTTCGCAATCTCGGCTTCATACGGTGCGAGGAGGTCGAACGCGCGGCCCCACAGCTCGAGCTTCGCGAGCTCGGACGCATGGGCCTGCAGGGCGGCGGGCCCTTGCAGCTGCTGTGCTTGGTCGAAGAGCTGCTGGGCTTGCTCGATCGTCGAGCGAGCGGAGGTCACGATATCACCAGGGTGGCTCTCGCTGAGGATCTCCAGCCCGTCGGCGTAGCGACCCGCGCGCGCGAGCACGATCGCATAGTTCGCGACGAGCGAGCCGCAACCGAGACATCCCTCGAGCGCTGCGGCAGCGAGCTCGATCGCCTGGGTGTCGTGGCCGAGCCGGCTCTGCAGGTCGGAGCGAATCGCGAGGAAGTCAGGCCGCGACTTCGCCGTCTCGCGGTCGTCGTGGAGGCGCGACAGATCGAGCCCTAGCTCCACTCCGAGCACGTCGAGCTTTGCCGGTTTCTCCGCAACGAGATCGGCGAAGAACTCGTCGATCGCCGCGAGGTCCTTCACGTCGTGGTCTGGGGTGAGGTGCGAGACCGTGGTGCCGACCTGGCGGGCTAGGAGCAGGTGCTCCTTCACCTCGATGTCGTAGTCGCGCGTGCGCTGGAGGATCGCGAGCGCCGCGTAAAATCGATGCTTCTCGATATAGTGCGCGAACGTCGCGTTGCGCGCCTCGATGCTATCGGGATGGAGCGCGAGCTCGCGTGCCCAGAAGCCGTCCTCGTCGAGGTAGTTCGCCGAGCGCCGTGCCGAGACCAAGCCGAGTCCGACCACCGCGACCACCACCCCGATGTAGATTCGGCGGCCAAACCGCACCTCGAGCTCGGCGACCACACTCGCGACCACGAGCGCGAGACCGATCAGCGGCAGGTACAGGAAGCGCTCCGAGATCAGCGTGCGCATCCCGGTGTAGACGACGTTCGAGGTCGGTAACACGGTGACGAAGTAGAGCAACACGCCGACCGCGATGATCGGCTTGCGCTGTCGTGCCCACCACGCGAGCGCGAGGAGCGCGAGCGTCGAGACCGCGCCGATCGCGATGTACGGCGCCGAGTGCAGGATGTGCTTGTGGACGGCGTGGACCAGGCCTTCCTGGATCGACAGATCATGCGGCGCGAACGTGAGCGTGATGTAGCGGCCGAATGTCTCGAGCACGGCGAGCGCGTGTTCGCCGAACGGAACTTGGCCTCCACCATCGGAGGCGCCGATCGGCATCACCAACGTGCGAATCACGAGGTAGGCAATCGCGATCACCGCTTGCGGAACCGCCGCCTTGATCGCGGTCACCAGCACAGGACGATCGAGCGCGGGGCGTCCCATCGCGACCCACGCCTCGACGGCTGCGAAGCAGGGAAGCACGATCGCCTGCTCCTTGCTGAGATAGGCGAGCACCGTGCCGAGCGCCTCGAGCAGGACCCCGCCGTGACGACCCGCGAGCCGGCGCGCGATACCCGTCGTCGCGACGAGGACGGCGAGCAAGCACACGATGTCGGTACGGCCGGCGATCCACGCGACACTCTCGGCCTTCGTCGGATGAAGGACGAACAGCGCCGCCGCCGCGAAGGCGGGTAGGAGCGTGCCCGACCAGCGACGTAGTGCGAAGAACGCGAGCACGCTCGTCGCGGCTTGCAGCACGAGGTTCGTGATGTGAAAGACGAGCGGCGAGCCGCCCCCTAGCTGCCAGTCGAGCGCGTAGCTCGCGCTGACCGCAGGTCGCCAGTAAAGGATCCGCGAGCCGTAGCGCACGACCTCCTCGCCGACATTCCAGAAGTCAGTGACGAACCAGCGCGGCCACTCTTGCCACGAATGGACGTACGGGTTGTTCGCGATCAGCGGCCGGTCGTCGTAGATCCAGCCACCCGTGATCGCGGGGACGAACGCCACGATGCCGATCAGGCCGGCAAGTAAGGCGTAGATGAGCGTGCGACGACGATCCAGGCTCGTAATGCTACTCTTTCCGGAGCTGAGTTTTCGGCTCCTCCACCGAAAACAAAAAAGCGCCCGGGTGGGCGCTTCACTGTCGCGTAACGCGGAGGTGCTGGAGTGAACTAGTAGACGCCCGACGCGGGCGGCACGAGCGTCACGGCCGGGTTACCCGCGGCGGTCGTGGTGCCGGCGAGCGTGAAGGTCGCCTTCACCGTATCGCAGTCGGCATCGCCGACCGCGTACGAGGTGAACACGGTGCCACCGGTCACGGCGTTGTACTGGTAGTTGTAGATGTTCGGCTCGTCGACCGAGAACTCGAGGTGCGACCAGCCGGCGCCATCGCTGAACACGTTCGGGGTCGGCGTGCACTTGTTGTTGACCTGGGCCGTACCGCCCGACTGGCCGCAGCACGTACCGGTGGTCGCCGGAAGGAGCGCGCCGTTCTCGACGGGGTACGTTCCGATTTCACCCTTCACGCGCTTCGCGGCCTTGCCGATCTTGTTGAGGTTCAGGGAGGCCTCGGTCGTCTTGCCGCGCTTCATGTACTCGAGAAAGGCGGGGATCGCGACGGCGGCAAGGATGCCGATAATCGCGACGACGATCATGAGCTCGATCAGGGTGAATCCGCGAAAGTTCTTCTTCTTCATCTTGTCTTCTTCCTCTTGGGCGTTACGCAACTTGCAAAAACTCGAGTCGACCAATGCCGCTCGAAATCAATGGGCTCAATAAACTCGGGCTGGAGGCGGCACGATCGAGACGGCCGCGTTACCCATCGAGGTCGTGCTTCCGATCAAGGTGAACGTCGCCATCGCGCTATCGCAATCGGTGTCGCCGACGGCATACGCGGTGAACTGCGTGCCGCCCGTGACCCCGATGAACTGATAATTGTACGAGCTCGGCTCGTCGACTGAAAATTCTAAGTGAGACCAAGCGGCCCCATCGCTGAACGCGGACGGAGTTGGCGTGCACTTGTTGTTGACCGCGCTCGTGCCGCCCGATTGGCCACAGCACGAGCCCGTGCTCGACGGCAGCATCGCGCCTTGCTCGGAGGGATAGGACCCGATCTCACCCTTCACGTGTTTCGCCGCTTTTCCGATCTTGTTGAGGTTCAGCGACGCTTCGGTGGTTCGGCTTCGCTTCATGTATTCGAGGAAGGCGGGGATCGCGACGGCGGCGAGGATGCCGATGATCGCCACCACGATCATGAGCTCGATGAGCGTGAAGCCCTTGGGCTTGGTGGGCATTCGTGGACGACGCCTTTTGCAGCGTCCGTGCCACGAGCTAACTACAATCAGTTCCGAGGACATGTTCTCGCACTGGTTTCGGATGTGCCATTCTTTGGCGATCGAGTGACAATTCACGGCACAGGAACTGTAAGGCGGATTGCGTACGAGCGTGGGGTAGCGCTGGGGGCGCTCGTCCTGGCGGCTTATATATGGCTCGCGCCCTCGCACGTGGTGGATGGCGACAACGCGGAGCTCTCCACGCTCGGAGCGCTCGGCGGAGTTCCTCATCCGACGGGCTATCCGCTCTACATGATCTGGTTGCGGCTGATGCAGTGGTTGCCGGGATCGAGCCCGGCACACACCGCCGCACTCGCGACCGCGATCCTCGGTGCCGCTTCGATCGTCGTGCTCCACGCAGCATGCCGCGCGTGGGGCGCGCGTCCGCTCGCGGCCACGATCGCGTGCGCGATCCTGGCGGCCTCGCCGGTGTTCGTCGAGATGAGCACCGAGGCGGAGGTGTTCGCGCTCAACAACTTGATGGCGTCCCTGATCCTCTGGCTCAGCGCTGCAAACGGCCCCTTCAAGGGGCTCGCTCGTGCGGGCGTGCTCGGCCTGATCGCAGGGCTCGGGCTCTGCGATCACGTGACCTGTGTGCTGCTCGCGCCGGTCGGCATCGTCGGGGTGATCCGTGGTGGGCGCGAAGCACAGCGGATGGTGCCGGCGCTCGCGCTGGCGGCGATCGCCTTCGTGCTCGGCCTCTTGCCCTACGCCTACCTCCTCGTCACGACCGAGAACGCACGGTCGTGGGGCCGCCACATCGACAGCATGCACGCATTGATGTTCCACGTGCTGCGCTACGACTACGGCGGGCCCGGCGCGTTCGCTCCGAATCATCCGCCCTTGCCGATGCTCGCCAATCTCGGCGAGCTCGCGCGGTCGCTCGGCCGCTGGTGGTTGTGGGCGCCGGCGATGCTGGGCGTGATCACGCTCGCTCGGCGAGGTGCGCGGCGAGCAGCGAGGTGGCCGTGGCTGGCGCTCGCGGGCTCGTTCCTGCTCGCAGGCCCCTTGCTCGTGCTCGAGTTCAACGTCGAGCTCGAAGGACCTGGCTTGTTCGTGGTCCATCGCTTTCATCTGTTGCCCGCGGTGATCCTCGCGGTGCCGATCGCCGTCGGCTTCGACGATCTCGGGCACGGGCTGGCCGCGCGGTTCCCTGGCTTCGCGCAACGCTTCACGGCACGCCCGCAGCTCGGCGAGTGGCTCGCCCTCGCGGGGTTCGTCGCGCTGCTCGCGAGCTCGCTCTCGTTCGTCCAGGCGGTGCACTCGCCGGCAGTCGAGCTGAACGCGCGCAACATGCTGCGTTCGCTGCCCGAGGACGCGGTCGTGATCGTCGCCGAAGATGATCTCGATTTCGCGACGTCGTATGTGGAGCTCGCCCTCGGTGAACGGCCGGATGTCACGGTCGTGATGTGGTACGCGATCGCTCGCCCGGCGACGCGCGAGCGGATCGAGCAGCGCCTCGGGATCAAGATCCCGGTCGTCGGTGCCGATATCTTCGTCGCCCACTTCGCCGAGGTCGTGCTGGCGACGAAGCGGCCGCTCTTCGTCGATGGATTCCAGCGGCACGTGTTCGAGGCGTTCCCGACGTACCCGTTCGGGATCTTGTTCAGGGTCCTGCCGAAGGGTAGTGCGCTGCCCGGCATCCGCGAGGTGTTCGCGCTCAACCGCGATCTCTACGCGCACTTCGACCTCGGGTATCCGCTCCCACCACCGGGCCTTGGCTGGCCCGCGCACGTGCACGAGCGCCTCGCTCATCCGTGGCAGATCATCCACGACGCGCTGATCGCGAGTGGCGATCCCGAGGACGCGGCGTTCGCGCTCGAGATCGGGCGCGCGCTGATCCCTCAGTGAAGGTGCAGGCGGAGCCGGTCCCAGCCCGCGAGCTTCGCGGTGACCGCGGGATCCGGCGTGAGGTACCACATCAACAGCTCGCGCTCGTCATCGACCGGTGCGGCGACCACGTCGACGACGCCCGCGGGCGGCGACGTCCAGCCGCCGAGCACGTTATCGAGCCAGTGCGAGACGTTCGGCATCGCGCTCTGGCGCGCCAAGGCACCTCGCTCGACGAGCATCGGCGAGCCGATCACGAACGTGACGCGCTGCTCGACGAGGTACGCGTACGTCGCGTAGCGCTGATGTCCGGGCCGCGGATACTCGGGTGGGGCGTGCGTGCCGTTGCGCGCGACCCACGCATCGTTGAGCCCGAGCTGGTCCACCGTCACCAGATCGGCGTTGTATGGAATCGCGCCCGCGCCATTGCAGGCGAGCATGACGCGTGATCCGGCGAAGCGGTCGTGGAGCGCTGCGCCGAGCTGGGTCCAATCGTTGTCGGTGACCTTGTAGTAGAAGTTGCCGAGCGTCGTGATCGAATCGTACGAGTGGTCTTCGACACCCTCGAAGGTCAGTGCATGACGGAGCGAGAAGCTCGCGAGCACCGCTACGGCCGCAGTGGCGCGTACCGACGCACGCGGTAGGCGAGCATCCGCTTCGGTCGTCACGAAGTCGCCGAATGCGATCGCGAGTGCCGGCATGATCGGCACGAAGAACCGGAATTCCATGAAGTCGCCGCCGACGAGGATCACGTAGGCGACATGGGCCGCGACGATCGCGAGAGGGAGCGCCGAACCGACGCGGCGGCGCAAGACCGCGAGCACGGCGATGCCGAGCAGCACGGGCCAGAGGAGGTAGGCGCGGAGAAACTCGAGCGTGAACCACGCGCCGTGCAGCGCACTACCGGTGCCGGCCTTGACGTAGAACGTGTTCGGCAAGAGCTCGCCGTAGAACGAGAGCTTCCACGCGAACCAACCGCCGACGAGCACGAGCGCGGGCACGATCGCGGCCGCCCACAGCCGGAACGACGCGCGCTCGCGGACCAACCGATGCGCGGCGACCGCGCCGAGCACCGCGATCACCGGCGCGCTATCGAGCCGGGTCCACAAGGCGAACGCTGCGTAGAGCGACAACCGCACGAGCGCACGCGCGGTCGGCGGCGCGCGACGCAACCGTTCGACCTCGAACCACGCCGCGGCGAGCAGCGCGGTCTGCAGCATCGTCTCGAGCCCGCTCGTCCCGAACGCGAGGAACGTGAAGTTGGTCGCGAGGATCGCCGTGGCGACGATCCCCGCCACGATCGTCGACCGGAGCGCGGCGATCCGATACGTCGTGACGATCGTCGCGACCAGCGCCGCGAGGCTCGCGCCCCAGGCCCAGACCAATGGATCGCGGCCGAGCGCGAGACCGAGCGCCGACCACAGCGCCCACAGAAAGTTCGTGTAGCCCTCGATGTGCGTGCCGAACCAGGTCAAGCCGTTGCCGCGCACGAGCTCGCGTGCGTAGACGTACGTGATGTACGAGTCGTCGGTGCCGAACCGCAGCAACCAGGCGAGCACGAGCGCGAGCGCCGCGATCGCACACGCGATCTGGAGGCCGCGCTTGGAGCTCACGACTTGCGGCAGATCGCGACCAGAAAGCCGCCGTGATCGCGCGCGACCGGGGCATCGGCGAGCTTGTGCTCGGCCCAGCGCACGGCGGCACCGATGAGCGGCACGCGCAACACCGCGGCGACCGGTGTGATCACGCGGATGCCGCGCGTCGCGACCCACTCGAGCCCGGCGGGCAGGTAGCTGCGAATCGCGGTCGCGTCGTCGTAGCGGGTGTAGACGTGCTCGTCGTGGGTCTTGGCCGAGACCGCGGTGGGCGGCTTGAGCGCCTTGACGAGCCGGCGGATCGAGCGCGCGTTGTAGAACTCTGCGATCACGTAGCCACCCGGCTTGACCACGCGCGCCATCTCGCGCATCGCGCCCG
Organism: Kofleriaceae bacterium; assembly: GCA_025357755.1. Lineage (GTDB taxonomy): Bacteria > Myxococcota_A > Polyangia > Haliangiales > Haliangiaceae > JABFXX01. The sequence goes on from JANXOP010000168.1 coordinate 21,810, forward strand.
CGATGTCGGGGATGTGGGCGAGCACCTTGAACGAGTAGGCGACATCGACCGAGGCAGCGGGCAGCGGCAGCGCGGTCGCGGAGGCTTGCGAGACGGTGAGGCCGCGCCGCGTCGCACGCTCGAGCATGCCCGCCGAGAGATCGATCCCATGCGCCTCGGTCGCGAACTTCGCGACGCGATCCAAGATCAACCCGGTGCCACAGCCGACCTCGACCGCCGACTTGCCAGCCGCGTAGCGTTCGACGATCTCGACCTCGAGGTCATCGAGCATCCGGTGGTAGGGCAGGTGGCGCTCGCGTTCGTACCAGCCAGCGAAGTCGTCGTAGTAGGTGCGGTTGTCGAGGGCAGACACGGTGGGGCGGCGACCATATACGAATTAGCGGACGGTGACAGCGAGCGGCGGCCGCCTCGGTGAGCCTTCGATCACGGGGGTAAATCGCGCTTCCATCCACGCGCGCTGCTTGGCGCTGACGACGAGCTCGACCGTCGCGATCGGCCCGTCGCGCAACAGCGCGGCGAGGTCCTCGAGGGCGACGCCGCCGAGCGTCCGATCCGTCGCGGTCGCGGCGTCGATCACGAGGTGCGTGAGCCGGCCGCGAGGATCGGCGGCGAGCACGTAGCGAAGATTCGCGGTCTGCAACGCGAGCGATCGCAATCCGCTCGCGATCGGTGCGACGAGGAGCTCGAAGAACGTCGTGACACACGAGGTCCATGGCGGATGCTCGAGCACGAGATGCTGGAGGTCCGGGAGACCGGGCCGCGCGTCGTGGAGCACGAGGGGCGCACCGACGAGGAACCCGAGCGTGGTCAACGGGAGCGGCGGCTCGGCGCGCGCGAGCTGGTCGGCGAGATTGGAACCGAAGCCGCGTACGATCCGGAGCGAGGTCATCACGGGCGAGCGCACGAGCTGCGCGCAGACGAACGCGAACGAATGAGGAGCTCCGAAGTAGAGCTCTTCGACACTCCACCACTCGTCGGCATCGACGACGGTCGCGAGCCGCGTGCCGATCCGCGGACCGACCGCGATCTCGACCGGGAACCCGCGCACGAAGCGACACCGCTTCAGCACCGCGACCTCGCCGATCGGGCCGAGCCACGCCCGGGTGTGATCGCGCAGTAGCTTTTGTTCGCGTCGCTGCGCCCACGCGTCACCGGCGTTGGCGAGCTGGAGCGCGATGAATTCGCCGCGCGGATCGCCGCGCTCCTGGAGCCAGTCCGCGTAGACCAACCGAGGCCGGTCATCGTCGGGCGCGGCCCGGATCGCCGCGAGCAGCTCCGCGCCGGGGCGATCGGCGGCCGCAGTTGCAGCACGCAACTCGTCGATCCGGAGGCGGATCGAGTGCGCGATCGCGGCCGCGTCGGGCTCGAGCGCGGGGATCCGGACGTAGCGGCGGCGAAGCCGGTTGGCGGTCTGCGATCGTACGTGAACGATCGCGGCGAGTTGCCCCGGCGGTGCGATCGCCGGGAGCCGTTCGGCCACTGCCACCAGGGCCTCGATCGACCGAGGATCGTCTGCCAGGGTTACGAGCGCGAAGATCTGGGTCCAGAACAACGATCCGCCAAACGGTGGCGCGTTCAAGAGGCCGTGGAGGTACGTCGTCACCCGCGGATCGTTTTCGGCGACGAGCGACCGCCACCACCGGATCGCCTGGTCGAGCTCCTCGGGATACTTCTTCGCGAGCTGTTCGGCGAGCCCGCGGGGCTCGATGGCGGAGAGGTCCTCGACCAGCTGCGCGAGCTGGGGCGAGCGGGAGCTCCGCCAGCCCGCGACCAGCTCGTTGATCGCGGCCTCGCGATCGCCCGCCGCGAGCGCCGCAGCTGCGCGTCCGAGCCGGTCGACAAGTGGAGCCGTCATCGCGAACGGATGATCGCATCGTTCGCATCCTGTGGCATCCCCTGGCGTACCCCAGCGGGCGATCGAAGTTCGGTACTACGAGGGCGCGTATGCAGCGGCGCTCGGAACGTTACCCGGTGGATCTCTCGGTTCAACTCTTTGCCGACGGGCAGGAGCGTCGCGTTCCGCTCGCGGATCTGTCGCGAACCGGCGCGTTCATGAGGCTCACGCCGCCCCTCCCCGTGGGCGAATCGATCGCGGTGGCGATGTACTTCGAAGGTCGCCAGCTCGCGGCCTCGGCGACCGTCGTGCGCACGGACGCAGTCGGCATGGCCGTCGCGTTCGAAGCGCCGACTCATCACGCCGATGCGTTGTTCCTGCGTGCGGTCGATCGGCTGCTCGCAAAACAAGCAACGGGCACGCCGGCGGAAGGCACGCAGGTGAGCGGTCACGTACCGCGCGTGATCTTGCGCGGTGATCTGGCCGAGCTCGGCTTGCCCGCGATCCTCGTGATGCTCGAGCAAGAGCGCAAGACCGGTAAGCTCGTGCTCCGTGGCGCGGGCCAGCGGGAGATGAACCTCGCCTGGATCGAGCTGGTGAACGGCGAGATCGCTAGCGCCGGTTGCTCGACCATGGGCGGTCAGCTCCGCGCCGTCGTGATGTCCGTGCTCGACTGGACCCAGGGCGAGTTCGAGCTCGTGACGATGCCACCCGCGGCCGTGGCGGCTACGTCCGGGCAGGCTCTACCGGTGACCTGGGCACTCCTCGAGCATGCCCGGATCTGCGACGAGCGCAGCTCACGCCGCCACGTGGCCTAGGGCCTAGATCTTCGCGAGAAGATCTTTTTTCTTCGCTTCGAACTCGGCGTCGGTGAGTACGCCGGCGGTCTTGAGCTCGCCGAGCTGCTTGAGCATGGCCATGATCTGGTCCTTGCTCTCCGCGACCGGAGCCGCGGCCGGACCGGGCGCGCGCGCCTGACCCATCGTGTTCGCCATCTGGCCCGCCATCGCGAAGCCCATGCCGAGGCCGGCGCCATCGAGCGCGCCACCACCGCCGCCGTTCTTCATGCCTTCGGCCGCACCCATCATCATCTCGGCCTGGGCGAGCTGCTGAAAGGCTGCCATGCCGCCGGGCGCGTTGCCCATGCCGCTGACGTAGGCGATGCGATCGACGAGCTTGTCGAGGCGCTCCTTATCGTTCTGATCCATCGTGATCGAGAAGTCGCCGAAGCGCATGATCTCGACGCCGTACGGCTCGATGTTCTTGCGCACGTTCGTGAGCGTCGAAGCTTCGATCTCCTCGGTGTACGCACCCGAGGTGACCTTCATGAGCGGCCAGTTCTGTTTGACGATGAGCTCGGCGACGCCGTCCTTCATCGTCTTCTGGACCTGGCTCTTGAACCAACCGAGGAACGAGTCATTGTCGGTGGCGCGCTGGCCCACGAGCCCGATCACGAACTTGGTCGGGTCGATGACCTTTGCCGAGAACTCGCCATAGACCATCAGCCGCACGCGCAACTGGGTCTGCGGGTCCTGGATGTCGCCGATCGACGTGCCGAACTTGATCGACGGCATCTCGCGCGTCGTGACGAAGAAGACTTCACAGATGAAGACGTTCCCGCCCGTGAACTTATCGATGAGCTGACCGAGGAACGGGATGTTCGACGCGTCGAGCGTGTGGCGTCCGGCCGAGAAGCTGCCGACAAACTTTCCGTCCTTGAAGAACAGCGCGACCTCGTCGGAGTCGACGGTCAGCTGCGCCTTCATGGGGATGGTCTGATCGGGATGCTTGTAGACCCAGTAGTCCTTGGCAGAGTCCGGGCGAGCGATCGCCAGCTCAGCCACACCACCCTTGATGAAGCTCATGATTCCCATTGAAAGGCCTCCTGTAGACCTGGGCGATACGATAACCACGATCGACCCAAACCGAAGCCAACCGGCGGCATTTTTGTCGTAACTTCAATCCTATGGCCAGGTTCGCGAGGTTGGCGATTCCGGGAATGGGAGCGGGAGTTGCACCGGTTTGACGCCGGGCCGTCTGATCCTCGGCCTCGTCGCGCTCAACGTGGTGTTGATCGGCGCGGGTGCGTTCGCGGTACCTCCGCCTACACAGAAGCCAGGCACCGGCGTGCACATCGGCCTGGTGTTCGATATCGGCGGCAAGAACGATAAGTCGTTCAACACCGCGGCGTATCGCGGCTTGTTGCGCGTCCGCGACGAGCTCGGGGTCGCGATCGAGTTCATCGAGCCAACCGAGGGTAATGACCGCGAGACCGCGCTGCGCTCGCTCGCGGCCAAACACGTCGACCTGGTGATCGGCGTCGGGTTCATCTTCGGCCCCGACCTCGAGCGGCTCGCGACCCAGTTCCCGAATGTGAAGTTCGCCGGCATCGACTACTCGCCAGGCCCTGCGTCGCCGAAGTTGCCGAACCTCGCCGGGCTGCGGTTTCGCGAGCACGAAGGGTCGTTCCTCGTCGGCGCGATCGCCGGGCTCACCACCCGCACGAGCACGGTCGGCTTCGTGGGCGGGATGAAGATTCCGCTGATCCGCAAGTTCGAAGCCGGCTACGAGGCCGGCGTCCATCACGTGTGCCCGGAGTGCCGGGTGCTCTCCGCGTACGCGGGCACCGAACCCAAGGCCTTCGCCGATGCGCCGCTCGGCCAGGAGCTCGGCGCCGCACAATACGAGCAAGGCGCCGACATCATCTTTACCGCCGCGGGCAAGACCGGCGACGGCGTGTTCGCGGCCGCCCGCCAGCGCGGCCTGCGCGCGATCGGCGTCGATAGCGATCAGTTCGAGATGGCGCCGTGCTGCATCGAGACCAGCATGATCAAGCGCGTCGATGTCGCGGTCGTCGACATCGTCAAGGATGTGATCGCGCACAACTTCACCGGCGGCATCCACGAGCTCGGTCTCGCCGAGGACGGCGTCGGCTTCATCTCCGACGAGCGCAACCGGACGATGCTGCCGCTCGAGGTCGTCCAGAAGGTCAAGCAGCTCGGCGACCAGATCATCGCGGGGACCATCCGGGTGCCTTCGCAATGACCGTCTCGATCTCCGCGGAGCTCGACAAGACGTACCCGGGAGCTCGCGTCCTCGAGCGCGCGAAGCTCGAGGTCGAAGCCGGCACCGTGCACGCCCTCGTCGGCGAGAATGGGGCCGGCAAGAGCACGCTCGTGAAGATCCTCGCCGGCATCACGCCCGCCGATCGCGGCACGCTCTCGATCGCGGGCACGGCGGTCGACCTCGCGACCTGGACCCGCCGCGCCGCACGCGCGGCTCACATCGGCATCGTGCAACAACATGGTGCGTTCGCGGGCACGCTGAGCGTCGTAGAGAATGCCGTGCTCGGTGCCGAGCCCACCAGGCGCGGTGTCCTGCAGCTCGAGCCGACCGCGGCGGCCCTCTCGGCGCTCGGTCAAAAGATCGGCCTAGCGATCGAGCCGTGGATCCGCGTCGATCAGCTCTCGCTCGGTGCCGCGCAGCGCGCCGAGATCGTGACCGCTCTCCACTTCGGCGCGAAGCTCCTGCTGCTCGACGAGCCCACCGCCGTCCTCGCCCCGATCGAAGTCCAAGGCCTGCTCGCGACGCTGCGCGACCTCGCAAAAGCTGGCACCACGATCCTCCTCGTCACCCACAAGCTCGACGAGGTAAAGCAGGTCGCCGATGCCGTCACCGTGCTGCGCCAAGGCACCTCCGTAGCCCGCTTCCAAACGGGGACGGTAACTCGTTACTCACGTTCGACCTCGCAACCCACCGAACTTACACACCCACCGAGGGACGGTAACTCACTCGACGTCTCCGAGATCGCGCGCGCGATGGTCGGTGGCGAGCTGCCGCCAGGGAGCTCGGTGCCCGCACCCGCGACCGATGCGAAGCCGATGCTCGTGTTGCGATCCGTCGGCGTTGCGGGCGAGCTCTCCGCGATCGATCTCGCGGTGCACGCCGGTGAGATCGTCGGCGTCGCCGGGGTCGATGGCAACGGCCAGCGCGAGCTCGGCCTCGCGATCGCTGGCCTCGTCGCGCACACCGGCGCGGTCGACATCGCGGGCCACCCCGCGGCCAGGCTCACGCCGAAGCAGCGGCTCGCCGCGGGCCTCGCGCACGTGCCCGAAGATCGGATGCATGGGGGCCTCGTGCTCGATGCCTCGGTCGCCGACAACCTCTGCCTCGGTCGCAGCGACATCACCGGGCGGTTCGTGATCGATCGCGCGGCGGTCGCGACGTTCGCGGATGCACGGATCGCCGAGCTCGATATCCGTCCACCGTCGCGCGATGCGATCGCGCGGTCGCTCTCCGGTGGCAACCAACAAAAGCTCGTGATCGGCCGCGAGCTGTCACGGCCGAAGCTCGCCGCGGTGCTCGCGGCGCAACCCACGCGCGGCGTCGATCTCGGGGCGGTCGCGAAGATCCACGATCGCTTGCGCGCGACGGCCAGCGCGGGCGCGGGCGTGCTCGTGATCTCGGCCGACCTCGACGAATTGCTCGCACTTTGCCATCGCATCGTCGTGGTGCTGCGTGGCCGGATCGTCGGTGTGCTCGCGGGCCCGGCGCTCCTCCACGGCGATGCCCGCGCGAAGCTCGGCCAGCTGATGACCGGGTCCTCCGACGCCGCGGCCGAGGCTACTGCGTGATCGCGAGCTCGCGGGACGACAAGCGTGAAGCGTTCGCCGTCGCGATCGCACTGCTTGTCTCGATCGCGATCGGCAGCGCGCTGATGCTGTGCGTCGGCAAGGCACCGGGCCATGTCTGGCTACTGATGATAGAGCGGACGCTGTTCAGCGATACGTACTCGCTCGGACAGGTGCTCTACAAGGCGACGGGCCTGATCCTCACGGGCCTGTCGGTCTCGATCGCGCTCGATGCAGGGTTGTTCAACATCGGCGCGGAAGGGCAGGTCACGGCGGGCGTGGTTGCGTGCGCGGCGGTCGGCGCGGCGCTGCCCGCAGGTACGCCGGCGATCCTCGCGATCCCGATCTGCATCGCGATCGCCGCGCTCGCCGGCGGCGTGGTCGGCGGCGCGATCGGGGTGATGCGCGTGCGCTGGAACGCCCACGAAGTCATCACGTCGATCATGCTGAACGCGATCGTGTCGGGCGTCGCGTTGTGGCTCGGCAACGAGCTGTTGTTCCAGAATGGCACGACGACCGGTCCCCCGATCGTCGTCGGTGCCGAGCTCCCGCAGCTCGGGTTTGGGGGCAGCTCCGCGAACCTGTCGCTCGTGATCGCTGCCGCCGCGGTCGTCGCGCTGTGGTGGGTGCGCGCGCGGACGACGTGGGGCCAGGCGTTACTCGCGGTCGGCCGCGATCCGGCGGCGGCGCGAGCGGTCGGCATCTCGGTCGGGCGCGTGCAGCTCTCCGCGATGATCGGGGCGGGTGCGCTCGCCGGGCTCGCCGCGACGAACTTCGTGATGGGTCACAAGCATGCGTTCGAGGAGGGCCTCGGTCGTGGCGCGGGCCTGCTCGGGATCAGCGCGGCGCTGCTCGGTCGGATGAATCCGATCGGGATCGCGGTCGCGTCGCTCGCGCTCGGCTTCTTGTCTTCGGGCGGACTCGCGGTCTCGGATCAGATTCCCAAGGAGCTGTCCGAGATGTTGCAAGGCATCGTCGTGCTCGCGGTCGCGTGCAGTGGCCCGCTCGCCAGGCGCCTGGACCGCGGACCGAAAGTGCGGTCATGACAAAACCCGCGAATGAGTTACCGTCCCTCTCGGCGTATGTGAAATCGAGTACTTGCGCGGCGGAAAGTGACGATCGAGTTACCGTCCCCATTTTGGGGGGGCGATGATCGGGGTGATCTTCACGACCGCATTCGTCACGCAGATCATCCGGATCGCGGTGCCGTACGTGTTCGCCGCACTCGGTGGTTCGTTGACCGAACGCTCGGGGGTCGTGGATCTCGCACTCGAGGCGAAGTTGTTGTTCGGGGCGTTCGCGGCGGCCGCTCTCGGGCACGCGACAGATTCGGCGTGGTTGGGAATCGCGGGGGCACTCGCGGCGGGTGCACTCGTGGCCGCGGCGCAGCTCGGGTGCGCGCTGTGGCTCGGCGCGGACCAAGTGATCGTCGGGGTCGCGCTCAACTTGCTCGCGCTCGGGGGCACGAGGTTCTTGTTGCAGCTGCTCTATCACGAGGGTGCGAACTCGCCGCCGGCGCCTGCTTTCGGGTCGGTGATCCTGACGAACCCGCTGGTGATCGGGGCGGTGCTCGCGGCGATCCTCGTACCGCTCGCGGTGAAGCACACGCGGTGGGGGTTGCGCTTGCGCGCGGCGGGCGATCGTCCCGATGCACTCGTCGCGGTCGGCGTGTCACCGCGACGGACGCGGATGGCAGCGGCCTTGGTCGGTGGTGCACTTGCGGGAGCGGGCGGGGCGCAACTGTCGCTCGCGGTCGGTGGGTTTTCCGCCGACATGTCGAGTGGGCGTGGCTACATCGCGCTGGCGATGGTGATCCTCGTCGGCTGGCGTCCGGCGCTGGCGGCGCTCGCGTGTGTCGGTGTGGCGATCGCCGAGGCGCTGAACATCGCCATCCAGATCTCGCACGCGACCGTGCTCGGGCATCGGATTCCCTCGGAGCTCGCGCCCCTGCTTCCGTACGTGCTGACGCTCGTGGTCCTGGTCGCGTACAGCGGCCGCACCCGGCCACCTCCCGAAGCACTCGGCAAGCTCTAGCAGCTGCTACAATCGTCGGGTGGGCAAGACGGTGTTCGGCGACGCACAGGCGCTCGCCGCAGACAGCTACCGGATCCAGACCGAGCAGAGTACGTACACGCTCTCGGTCCACGACGAGCGCGGCAAGAAGTTCGCGCTGATTCGCGGCGAGCCGGGCACGGATCGAGAGCACGTCTCGGTGCGCGACAGCGATCCTCGGGTCGGTGATCGCTCGCTGTTCGAGCTGCACTACACGGAGTGGATCGGTAAGGCGCTGCACGTCGCCACGATGACGACCTCGACGATCCTCGGCGCGACGCGGTTGGTGCTCGGCGCGCCGCAGGAAGCGGCCCCGCCGCCCGTGCGTGTCGTGCCCCCCGGGATGGGCGAGACCCCGCGCATCGTGCCGATGCCGAGCAAGGGCACGGCGATCAACGATGCGCAGATGCGCCAGGCGCAGAGCGCGTTCGCGAACACGCCCCAGGCCAAGGCGGCCGCCGCCGCCGCCGAGCAAGCGGCGAAGCACGCGCGCGAGCTGGCGCAGCGGCTGGTCGCCGCCGGAGATGCGCCGGCCGCGCTGCCGTATCCCGATCGGCACGTGCGCTACGCCGAGGATGTCGCGACGCTGTTGCGCTCGATCCATCGCCGCGATCGGTTGTTCGAGGACGTCGCCCAGAATCGCGATCTGCGCGAGCGCTTGATGAACTCGCTCGATGCTGCCGAGAAGCTGCTCGCCGAGATCAAGGCGCGCGCACAGAAGAAGCGCTGATCACATCTGCTCGGGTGCCGCGAGCCCTAGCAGCGAGAGGCCCTCGGCCATCACGGCCTTGACCGCCGCGACCAGGGCGAGGCGCGCATCGCGGGTCGGCAGGTCGTCGCACAAGACACGCAGGCTGGGATCGCCATTGCCCGCCGTGTACCAGCGCGAGAACTCGCCAGCCAACGAGAGCAGGTAGTGACAGATGATGTGCGGCTCGCACTTCGGCAGCGTCGCGACGACGACCGCCGGGAAATCGATCAGGCTGCGCGCGACCGCCCATTCGGCGCCCGTGCCGAGCTTGGTGAGATCGAGCTCGCGGAGCTGCGGACGTGGGTTTGCGGTGGCCCAGTCACCGCCGGCCTTGCGCAAGATCGACGCGCATCGCGCGTGGCTGTACTGGAGGTACGGACCGGAGTCGCCCTGCAAGGCGATCACGCGATCCCACTCGAACGCGACGTCCTTATCACGCTGCGCGACGAGGTTCGCGAAGACGACGGCGCCGGTGCCGACCTGCGTCGCGATCGTGGTGAGTGCCTCGGGCGCGAGCTCGGGGTTGATCTCGGCGAGCAGCGCGCGGACCCTGCTATCGGCTTCGCTGATCACGTCCTTCAAGAGGACGACGTTGCCGGTCTTGGTCGAGCCCTTCTTGCCGCCGATCTGGACGAGCCCGTACGGCACGTGCTCGCACTTGCTCGCCCACTCGTAGCCCATGAGCGAGAGCGTCTTGAACAGCTGGCGAAAGTGCAGCGCCTGGCCGCGATCCACGACGTAGAGCGACCGCGCGAAGTGCCACGTGTTCCAGCGAAACTCGGCAGACGGGATATCGCGCGTCGAGTACAGCGTCGCGTCGTCGCTCTTCTTCAGGAGCAGCGGCGTCTTCTCGTCGGGGAGCATCACGACGAGCGCGCCTTCGCTCTCGCTCGAGAGGCCCTTCGCCGCGAGATCGGCGAGGACGCGCGGCACCTCCGGCAGGTACTCGCTCTCGCCCTTGACGAGATCGAACGTCACGCCGAGCGCGTCGTACGCGGTCTGATACTCGGCGAGCGAGATGGTCTTGAACCGCGACCAAAGCGCGTGGGCTTCGGGGTCACCGTCCTCGAGCTTCTTGAACTCGGCGCGGCCCTCGGCGTCGAGCGTGGGATCGAGCTTCGCGGCCGCGCTGAAGCGGACGTAGAGGTCGTTGAGCATCGCGATATCGACCGTCGCGTTCGGGTCGGAGGGTCCCCACTTCTTCCATGCGGCGATCAACTTGCCGTGGGTGGTGCCCCAATCGCCGAGGTGATTGAGGCCGACGACGGTGTACCCGAGCGCGCGAAAGATCTGGACCAGCGAGTGGCCGAGCATCGTCGAGCGGATGTGGTGATACGCGAGGTGCTTCGAGACGTTCGGCGAGCTGTAATCGATGACGATCGTCTGACCGGCGCCGAGCGAGCGGGGCAGGAGCGAGCCCTCGAGGGCCGCGCCGATCAACCAGCGAAACACCGCCGGGCGATTCGCGCGAAAGTTCACGAACGGCCCGACCGCAGTCGCGGACGCCAAAAGCTCGCTCGATTGGAACGTCGCGGCGAAATCGAGCGCGACCTCCGAGGGGTTCTTGCCGAGGGTCTTGGCGATCGTGAAGACCCCCACGGCGAGATCGCCGAGCTCGGGACGCGGCGTCGTCTCGACCCTCAAACCCTCACGTGGGACACCGGCTAGCGAGGCAATCGCGTCGGCAGCAGCAGCGTGGAGGGGTGTCAGGTGCGCCATGGCGCCCGTATTTAGCACGAGCCAAAAGACCTACGGATTCCCGGCAGTTGGTTTGACGTGCGAAGGAACCCGCTGTTACTGTTTGGTCGAGCCCTTTGGGAGGACCCAAGTGAGCAAGATCGTTCTTTGCGTCGATGACAGTCAGACGATGCAACAGGTCGCGGACATCACCTTCCGCGGCACGGAATTTCAATATGTCGGGGCACGCACCGTGGAGGAGGCGATTTCGAAAGCGAAATCGCAGAAGCCCACGGTCGTGCTCGCCGACTCCGCCATGCCGGGAAAGAACGGCTACGACCTCTGCCTCACCTTGAAGCAGGACCCGGCGACGGCAGACGTGCCCGTCGTCATCTTGGTCGGTAACAATGCACCTTATGACGCCGCTCGCGGCGCACAAGTCGGCGCCGACGCGAACCTCCCGAAGCCCTGGGACTCCCAGATCATGCTGGAGAAGGTGACCGAGATTGCGGCGAAGGGCAGCACGGCGAAGCCCGGTCAGCCAGGCGCAGCTCCGGCCGCTGCTGCTCTGCAACCCGCCGCTGCGCAGTCCGCTGCGAAGTCGCCTGCCGCGTCCGTTGCCGCAGCTGCGTCGCAACAGATGAAGGAGCCACCGCGCTCGGCAACGATCATGGGCATGCCCACGATCAAGATGCCGCCCGGGGTCGCGCCTGCGGTCACGCCGTTGCCGACCAAGACCACCGCGATGGCGGTCCCGCCGATCGCACCGGAACCGGTCGCGACCTCGGCTGGTAGTGGCGCCGCTCCAGGGCTTCGGCCACCCGCCAAAGCGGCTCCGGCTCCCGCCGCACCGGCACCGGCACCCGCACCCGTCTCGGCACCCGCGACCAGCAGTAGCAACGGAGGTATCGGAGGTATGAACCGCGCGCCTATGGTCTCTGGCACTCCGACGAAGCGCTCTGCGCTGGTCGAAAAGACGTTGCAGAAGATGGCCGCGCGGCTCGCCGAAGCGACCGGGCTCGAAGCCGGTTCGCCGGAGCTCCTGGCACTGCTCAAGCTCTCGACCGAGATCGTCGAGCGCGTCGTGTGGGAAGTCGTGCCGGAGCTCGCGGAGCAAATCATCCGCGAGAATCTCGACGCGCTGACCAAGCGCAGCTGAACGCATCGCGTCGTCTTCGGAACGGCGCTGGCGTGATAGTTTCGTCGACGATATGACGTCGACGTCGGCACTTTCGAAGCAGTATGAACCCACCGAGGTCGAAGCTCGGTGGATTCGCTTTTGGATCGAGAACGGCTTTTTTCACGCCGAGGAAGCGAGCCCCACGGTTCCTTACTCGATCACGCTGCCGCCGCCGAACGTGACCGGCTCGCTGCACATCGGGCACGCACTCGGCTCGACGATGCAGGACATCCTGATCCGCTGGAAGCGGATGCAGGGGTTCAACGCGATGTGGATGCCCGGGATCGATCACGCGTCGATCGCCGTGCACGTGCTGCTCGAGAAGGATCTCAAGCGCCGCGAGAACAAGACTCGCTTCGACCTCGGGCGCGAAGAGTTCATGAACCGCGCGTGGAAGTGGAAGGAGCGCAGCGGCAACCGGATCTCCGAGCAGGAGAAGCTGATGGGCTTCTCGCTCGACTGGCCACGCGAGCGCTTCACGATGGACGAGCGGTCGAACAAGGCCGTCAAGGAAGCGTTCGTCCAGCTCTACGAAGAAGGCCTGATCTTTCGCGCGAAGCGGATGATCAACTGGGATCCGGCGAGCGAGACCGTCGTGTCGGATCTCGAGGTCGACACCGCCGAGGAGAATGGCTCGCTGTGGTCGATCAGGTATCCGATCGTTGGCGCCAAGGACGGCGAGTCGATCATCGTCGCCACGACGCGGCCCGAGACGATGCTCGGCGATACCGCGGTCGCGGTGCATGCGAAGGACGAGCGCTACCTCGCGTTCCACGGCAAGGAAGTCGAGCTGCCGCTCACCGGTCGGCGGATTCCGATCGTGCCGATCGACATCATGCGCGAAGGTAAAGTCTGGCCCGATCCCGCGTTCGGTTCGGGCGCCGTGAAGGTCACGCCCGCGCACGATCCGAATGACTACGAGGTCAGCTTGATCGCGAAGCTGCCCGTGCGCGAGATCATCGATCGCACCGGCAAGATGTGCGGCGAGATTCCCGCGAAGTACCTCGGGATGACCGTCGAGGCCGCGCGCAAAGAGGTCGTCGCCGATCTCGAAGCGGCCGAGCTCCTCGTCGAGACCAAGCCGTACAAGGTGCCGCGCGGCCGGAGCCAGCGCTCGGGCGCGGTGGTCGAGCCGATGCTGATGGAGCAGTGGTGGGTCAAGGCCAAGCCGCTCGCCGACAAGGCGCTCGCGGCGGTGGAGCAGGGCAAGACCAAGTTCGTCCCCGAGCACCACACCAAGACGTTCACGCACTGGATGACGAACATCCAGGACTGGTGCATCTCGCGGCAGCTGTGGTGGGGCCACCAGATTCCTGCGTACTACTGCGACCAGGGCCACATCACGGTCGCGCGCGAGCTGCCGGCGGCGTGCAAAGAGTGCGGGTCCACCGCGGTCAAGCAGGACGACGACATCCTCGACACCTGGTTCAGCTCCGGGCTGTGGCCGTTCTCGACGCTGGGGTGGCCGGAGAAGACCCGCGCGCTCGCGACGTTCTATCCGAACAACGTGCTCGTCACCGCGCCCGATATCATCTTCTTCTGGGTCGCCCGGATGATGATGATGGGCCTCCACTTCATGGGCAAGGTGCCGTTCCGCACCGTGTACCTCACGTCGACCGTCACCGATGAAAACGGCGACAAGATGTCGAAGACGAAGGGCAACGTCATCGATCCGCTCGACATCGTCAACGGCGCCTCGCTCGAGGCGCTGCTCGAGCGCGTCGATACCGAGAAGCCACCCGATATCGAGGGCGTGAAGAAGCAGCTCCGGAAACACCATCCGAAGGGCATCGCGGCCATGGGCTCCGATGCACTGCGGTTCGCGCTCGCGGCGCTCAATACCGGTTCTTCACGGATCCGCCTCTCGGTCGATCGCGTCGAGACCTATCGCAACTTCATCAACAAGCTGTGGAATGCCTCGCGGTTCGCGCTGATGAACCTCGATGGCTACGATCCCGAGCGCTTCGAAGCGCAGATCGCGACGCCCGCCGGTCGCGCCGCGCTCGGCGTGCCGGAGCGCTGGATCCTGTCGCGCCTCCAGGTCGTGACGCAAGAGGTCGACACCTCGCTCGAGGGCTTCCGGTTTGCCGATGCCGCGAATGCGATCTGGCACTTCGTCTACGACGATCTGTGCGACTGGTTCATCGAGCTCGCTAAGCCGAACCTCTATCAATCGCCGGAGCTCGAACAAGACCCCACGAAGGTGGCGCGCCGTCACCTCGTGCAGGGCGTGCTGTCGACCTGCCTCGAGACCGCGATGCGCCTGCTGCATCCGTTCGCACCGTTCGTCACCGAGGAGATCTGGCAGAAGCTCCCGAAGCCGCAGCAGCTCCCCGAGTCGCTGATGATCACCGTGTTCCCACGCGCCGACCCCGCGTTCCGCGACGATGCCGCCGAGGCCGAGCTCAAGGTGCTGCAGGATGTCGTGAGCGCGTGCCGCATGCTGCGCCAGACCTACAACGTGCCGCCGACCCAGCGCGTGGAGGTCGAGCTGCTCGTCACGTCGGAGGCCGCGGTGAAGACCTTGACCACGTTCAAGGACTTCCTCGAGAAGATCGCGCGCGCGAACGCGAAGATCGTCCATCGTCGGCTCGACGCACTCGAGGCCGGTCTGCAGAGCGCCAAGCACGGCGTCGCGAAGGCCATCGTGAGCTCGGAGATCGAGCTCGAGATGCCGCTCGGTGGCCTCATCGATCCGGCGGCGGAGACGGCACGGATCAACAAGGACATCGAGAAGTCCAAGAAGGAAGCCGCGATCATCGAGAAGAAGCTCGGGAACGAAGCCTTCGTCGCGAAGGCCCCCGAGGAGGTCGTCGCCGAGCAGAAGTCCCGGCTCGCCGAGGAGCTCGCGCGCCAGGCGCGGCTCGTCGAGGCGCTCAAGACGATCGCGAGCGCCTCGTGATCGAGCACCTCTCGCGCCAGCGCGCGGCGCTGTTCGTCGTCGATATCCAGGAGCGCCTCGTGCCCGCGATGCCCGAGGCGGCGTACGCCCAGGTGATCAAGAACTCGACGATCTTGATCCAGGCCGCAAAAACGCTCGGCTTGCCGATCGTGGTCTCCCAGCAGTATCCGAAGGGCCTCGGCACGACGGTGCCGCAGATCGAAGAAGCGCTGGCCGGTGCCAAGGAACTCCATCGCTTCGACAAGCTGGAATTTTCTGCCGAAGCGGCGCCGGGATTTGCCGCGCTCGCGCCGAAGCTCGCGCGAGCTCAATGGATCGTCTGCGGGATGGAGACCCACGTCTGCGTGTACCAGACGCTGCGCGGGCTCGTCGCACGCGGCTACCAGGCGCACGTCGCAGCCGATGCCGTGGCGAGCCGGACCAAGGCGAACTGGAAGATCGGCCTCGAGCTCGCGGCGCGCACGGGCGCCATCGTGACCTCGACGGAGGTCTGCGTGTTCGATCTCCTCGAGCGCGCGGGTAGCGACGAGTTCAAGCTGCTCTCGAAGGTTATCCACTAGATGTCGACGGGCGGGTCGCTCAAGGAGGTCATCAAGTCCCTCGTCGTGAACGTGGTGATCGCGTGCGCCAAGGGGGTGGCCGCGTTCATCTCGGGGTCGGGCGCGATGCTCGCCGAGACGCTTCACTCGTTCGCCGATTGCGGCAATCAGATCCTGTTGCTCGTCGGCTCGAAGTCCGCGCGCAAGCCTGCCGATTTCAAGCATCCGCTCGGCTACGGCCGCGCGATGTACTTCTATTCGTTCATCGTCGCGCTGCTGCTGTTCTTCGGCGGCGGCGTGTTCTCGGTCCACGAGGGACTCGAGAAGGTGCTCCATCCGGAGCCGGTCGAGGACATCACGCTCGCGCTGGTGATCCTGGTGTTCTCGATGGCCCTGGAGGGCTGGTCCACGATCGGCAACGTGCGCGAGATCAACAAGCGCCGCAAAGGCGCGGTGCCCTTCTTTCGCTACCTGCGCGAGACCAAGGACTCCGACCTCATCGTGGTGTTCGGCGAGAACAGCGCGGCCGTCGTCGGCCTCTGCTTCGCGATCGCGGCGCTGATCCTGGCCAAGGAGACCGGCGATGGCCGCTGGGATGGCATCGGCTCGCTCGCGATCGGTGCGGTGCTCCTCGGGGTCGCCACGTTCCTGGGCCGCGAGGTCAAGAGCCTGCTGGTCGGGGAGGCCGCCGATGCGTCGCTGGTCAAGATCTGCGAAGAGCTCGCGGACACCGACCCGAACGTCGATGCGGTCCTCAACGTGATCACCCTCCAGCAGGGTCCGGGCGAGATCGTCGTCGCGATGAAGCTCAAGATGCGATCGGGCATGCTCACGGAAGAGCTCGTAGAGGCGATCAACCGGTTCGAGCGCGACCTCAAGGTTCGCGTTCCCGAGGTCCGATGGTCGTTTATCGAGCCCGATCTGGAAGCGTAACCCGACGGTCGTTCAGGCCCACGCCGTCGTCGTAATCGCGTAGATTCTGACGCGGTGCCCCAGCCCTCGTCCTCGACCGCCCCTTCTGCCAAAGAAGGGCTCTACGAGCTCGGTGATGTTCCCGAGCTCGGTCGCGTTCCTGCCAAGATGCTCGCGCAGGTTATTCGCGCCGAGCGTTTCGGTGAGCCGATCGACGCGTTCAAACAAGAGGCTCTCGACGTGCCCGTGCTCGGCGCGCATGAAGTGCTGGTCTACGTGATGGCCGCGGGCGTCAACTACAACAACGTGTGGGCCGCGATGGGCATCCCTATCGACGTGATCAAGACTCGCATGAAGCGCGGCGAGCCCGAGGCATTTCACGTCGGTGGCTCGGATGCCAGCGGCGTCGTGTGGGCGATCGGTGCCGACGTCACGAATGTCGAGGTCGGCGATGACGTCGTCGTGCACTGCGGCATGTGGGATCATGACGATCCGAACATCCTCGCTGGCAAGGATCCGATGCTCGGTCCCACCCAAAAGATCTGGGGCTACGAATCGAACTGGGGCAGCTTCGCGCAGTACACGAAGGTCCAGGACCATCAGTGCGTGCCCAAGCCCGAGCGCCTGACCTGGGAAGAGGCCGCCTCGTACATGCTCGTCGGTGCAACCGCATATCGCATGCTGCACGGCTGGCCTCCGAACATCGTCAACCCCGGGGATCCGGTGCTCGTGTGGGGCGGCGCCGGGGGCCTCGGCTCGATGGCGATCCAGATCGTCGCCGCCGCGGGCGGGCGCCCGGTCGCCGTGGTCTCGGGCGATTCGAAGAACGAGTTCTGCAAGAAGCTCGGCGCGGTCGGCGTGATCGATCGCCGCAAGTTCGAGCACTGGGGCAAGCTCCCGCGCTGGTCCGACGAGCTCGAGTACAGCGTGTGGCTCAAGGGCGCGCGCGGTTTCGGTGCGGCGTTCTGGGAAGCGCTCGGCGAGAAGCGGAACCCCACGATCGTGTTCGAGCATCCCGGCGAGACCACGCTGCCGACCTCGGCGTTCATGTGCGACACCGGCGGCATGGTCGTGATCTGCGCGGGCACGACGGGCTACAACGCCACGCTCGATCTTCGCTATCACTGGATGCGCCAGAAGCGCCTCCAGGGCTCGCACTTCGCGAACGACGACCAGGCGATCGGGATCAACAACCTCGTCGCCGAGGGCAAAGTGGACCCGTGCCTGTCGCGCACGTTCACGTTTGCCGAGACCGGTGCGTGTCATCAACTGATGCGCGACAACAAGCATCCCTCGGGCAACATGGCGATTCTCGTCAATGCGCCACGCCCGGGTCTACGAACGATCGCCGAAGTAAGAGCGGCAAAAATATGAGTGATACCGACCGTCCGTTTCGCGTTCTCGGGGTTCAGCAGATCGCGATCGGTGGTACCGACAAGTCGGCGCTCCGCGCGCTGTGGGTCGACCTCTTCGGCATCCCCGTCCAGAGCAGCTATCGCAACGAGCGCGAGAACGTCGACGAAGACATCCTCTCGCTCAACGGCATCGAGATCGATCTGATGCAGCCGATCGATGCGGCGAAGGCCCCCAAGGTCCACGAGCCGCAGCTCAACCACATCGGCTTGTGGGTCGATAACCTCGTCACAGCGGTCAGCTGGCTGACCGACAAGGGCGTGCGGTTCACCCCGGGTGGCATCCGCAAGGGCGCCGCGGGTCACGACGTGTGCTTCGTCCACCCCAAGAGCAACGACGAGTTCGGGCGCTCGGGAGAGGGCGTGCTGATCGAGCTCGTCCAGGCGCCGGCGGACGTCATCGCCACGTTGGGCTGAACCCCGCCACAACTTCCGCGGGTTTGTCACGTCGCGATGATCGCTTGCGCGGCGTTCTGGGCCTACGGCAGCAAGACCGCGTCGTCGGCGTTCTGCAACTTCATTGCAACTTCATAAGGGCTCGTGCGCGCGCTTGCTAGGCTTTGCAGGTGCGCAGGTCCACGGTTGTTCGGCTGACGCTGCTCCCGATGCTCGCATCGGCCGCGGTGGCGAGCGCCGATCCGCCGGGCGAGACCGCCCCGATCTCGGCGCCGGAGCTCGGCCCGTCTGGCCCGTCTGGCCCATCTGGACCGTCTGGCCTCGTTTCGGGCGACGAGATCCTGACGCCTCCGGGCATGACGCCGCCACTCGATTGCCGCGAGGATCCGGACTGGGAAGCGCGCCCCGAGTGCGATGTGGCGGGCGTGACGATCCGTGGCGGCATCATCCGCGGTGGCTTCGGCCACTACTTCTGGGCCGCTGGTGGCTGAGGTGCAGTGAGGCGGCGCGCGGTCGCGACGCGCCCCGATTGGCGGGCACGAGTCGAAGCACAAGGCCTGGTGTTTCACACCACCGAGCAGACCGGCGTGTACTGGGGCGAAGGCACCTGCTACGAGCTGACGCCGGCCGAGGCCGATGCGATCACCTCGGCGACCGCCGAGCTCCATCACATGTGCGTCGCCGCCGTCGGCCGCGTCGTGCGCGATCGCCGGTTTGCCGAGCTCGGGCTCGATCCGCTCTCGGCGCAGCTCGTCGAGGACAGCTGGAATCGACGCGACCCCGCACTCTACGGTCGCCTCGATCTCGTGCTGTGCGATGGCGTGCCGAAGCTGCTCGAGTACAACGCCGATACGCCGACGAGCTTGCTCGAAGCCGCGGTGATCCAGTGGCAGTGGTTCGAGGACACCGCGATCGCCGGTGATCAAGCGAACGCACTGCACGACAAGCTGATCAAGCGCTGGCGCGAGCTCCAAGGTCGCGTGGGCCCGCTCGTGCACTTCGCCGCCGTCGACGATCTCGAAGATCAGATGACGACCGCATACCTGCGCGACACCGCTTATCAAGCCGGCTACGCGACCGCGAGCATTGCCATGGAGGATCTCGGTTGGGATCCGACGCAGCGACAGCTCGTCGATCTCGAGGGCCAGCCGATCACGAGCCTGTTCAAGCTGTATCCCTGGGAAGGCCTCGTCACCGACGAGCTCGCGCCCGTGCTCGCGCAAGTTTCGACGCTGTGGCTCGAGCCCGCGTGGAAGATGGTGCTGTCGAACAAGGCGATCCTACCGATCCTGTGGCAGCTCTTTCCCGAGCACCCGAACCTGCTCCCGGCGTCACGCGAACCGACCGCGTTGCTCGGCGAGGCGTGGGTGCGAAAGCCGCTCCTGGGTCGCGAAGGCGCGAACGTCACGCTCCACGCGCCCGGGGTGAGCGACTCCACGAGCGGTCCGTACGAAGCGCGCGGCTACGTGTATCAAGCGTACGTCGACCTCGGCGAGTACGACGGCATGCACCCCGTGATCGGGTCGTGGCTCGTCGGTGATTCGGCGGCGGGTATCGGCATTCGCGAGAGCGAGAGCCGGATCACGAGCAACACCGCGCGGTTCGTCCCGCACGTCATCGTGTGACGTCCGCGCGCGGGACGTGCTCAGTCCTGAAATAGGTTCTGCTGCTCGGTGTCTTCGCCGTGCTTGTCGCCGTGGAGCGCGTCGCTGAGATCGTGCGTGGTCTTGCGCAGGCGCTGACCGAGCACCTGGACGAAGGCCCACAGCATCTTCACGGCGCTCTCGGGCTCCTTCTTGATGATGTCGTAGAAGTCCTTGCGCGTGATCGAGACGAGGCGCACGCCTTCGTCGCTGGTCGCGACGGCCGTCAGCGAACGGACCGAGCGATCGACGAGCGACATCTCGCCGAAGTGCTGGCCGCGATGGAGCTCGGCGACGACCGACTGTTCGGAGCGGAGCTCGACCTTGCCCGCGAGCACGACGTACATCGCATCCCCGGGTTGGCCCTGCGCGAAGATCGTGTCGCCCGCTTTGAAGTCGACCTGCTCGGCGATAGCTCCGACCTGGACCAGCTCCTTGTAGGAGAGGTAGCGGAACATCTGCATGCCCTTCAAGACGTCGAGCTTGAGCGAGACCTCGGTGCTCCGTGGCGCGAGATCGGGCTGCGTGTTCTCGCCGACCCGAATGACGACCGCGGTGATGTTGTCGTGGCCACCGCCGGCATTCGCCGCATCGACGAGCCGCTTCGGGACATCCTTGATCTCGGCGCCCGCGAGCTGACCGGGGAGCTCGGCGTCATCGATGTACGCGTACATGCCATCGGTGGCGAGCAGGAAGCGATCGCCAGGCAGGATGTCGAAATCGAACGTGTCGACCTCGACGGAGCTGTAGACCCCGACCGCGCGCGTGACCGCGTTCTTGTACTGCTTGTAGGGCGAGCTATCGATCTGCTCGCGGTTGAGCTTGCCTCGCCGCACGAGCTCGTTCATCAGCGAGTGATCCTCGGTGAGGATGTGGCTCTGGTTCTGGCGTGCGAGATAGACCCGCGAATCACCGACGTGCGCGATGAAGCCGCGCAGGTGATCGCCGGCCCCCGCGATCAACAGCACGGTCGCGGTCGTGCCCATGCCGCGCTTGTCTTGTTCGGCTTGTGCGCGCGCGAACACGGCCGCACACGCGGCCTGGACCGCGTGCTCGAGCACCTGCAACACTTCGTACGCTTGAACGCCAGGGTGATCGACGCGGTAGCGATCGATCAAGTCGCGGCTGTTGTTGATGGCGTCGCGGATCTCGTGGACCGCGATGGACGAGGCCACCTCGCCGGCGGCGTGACCACCCATGCCATCCGCGACCAAGAACAGCCGGAGCTTCTTGTCGATGAGGAAATTGTCCTCGTTGTGGTTGCGCGTTTTGCCGACGTCGGTGGCTGCGGCAAACGAGAGCTCCATCGCCTCTCTCGCATAACACGAGACCCCTCACGGCGACGGCAAAAGAGTCAGCGCTTGCGCCAGTTCGGCGCGTAATCATCGAGGCGAAGGCACCCCGGACAGTCACCCGGTTCGAGCTCTGCGCCGACCAGCTGCTGCAACGTCGGGCCGTCGGTGATCGACGGGTAGATCCGGCCCCCAACGACGGTACTCGGTGAGGTCCGCACGCCTGCATGACGCGCCTTCTCGATCCAATGGATCGCGGCGCCGGCCTGGTTCGCGCGACAGGCGGCGAACGCTTGCTTGTCGACGTGTAGCTTGTCACTGACTTTTTCGAGCAGCACCTCGGGCGGCAGCTTCCTGTCACGACGGCCGAGGTTGCTCTCCGCGATCATGCTCGACACCCAGCGCCAGCCCTGCGAGCCCGGTGCATCGAGATCGTCCGAGCTCGTGCCGACGCGCTCGGCGCACAGCGCTGCGTCGGCGAGAAAGCCGAGGTCGGCCGCATCCTCACGCGCGACATCGAAGAACGGCGCCCACACGATCCGGACCGATTCGGAATACAGGTCTTGCGCGATGACCGCGGCGTCCAACGCGCTCTTGCAGTTGAGGCTCGCGGGGCTGCACAGGATCGCGATCGTGACCTGTGCGTTCGCGGGTCCGAGCGACGGCATCCCGCGCAGCTCGAGCGCGGGGGTCGCGATCGGTGGCACGTCCGGGACATCCTCGACGGTCTCGTCGGTATTGCCGATAGGGATCACGAGCTCGAGCGGATTCGGCGCGGTCTGTTGATCGGACGCTTCGGGCAGCGAGCGCGGATCGGCGCCGCGATCGAGGAGGTCCTCGGCAGCCTCGAGCGCGGCGGCGTATTCGATCTCGAGGTCCGCGATCGAGCCCTGGCTGCGCGGCACCTTGCCGTTGATGAGGATCAGCGGCAGGACGATCCCTCGGACCTTCTTCTGTTTCTGCCGGCGCTGGTTCGCATCGAGCACGCGATCGTAGCCAGGTGGCGGATTCGCGATCGCGAGCGCGAGCTGCTGGGGATCCATCCCGACGCTCTTGCCGAGCTCGAGCAAGGCCGCATCGGTGAGCCCCATCCGCGATGCCGCGTTGAGCGCATCGAGGAACGGCCGGAACTTACCCTCTGCGTACGCCTCGAGCGCGGCGTAGTGCAGGCGCGACGAGCCGGTGGCTTTGACGATCCGGTAGATCACGCGGATCCGGCTCGGATGCTTGGCCTGCAGGGCCTCGACGAGCGTCACCTCGCGCTTGCGCTGGTTCTGGACCGGCTGCAAGAACAGCTCGATCGTGACGGGCGCGGTCGCCGGGCCGAGGGTCGGCAGCGCGTCGACGGCGTGGTGCTCGACCCGCACGACATCTCCGTGCTGCACCGGACCGGGAGCTGGCGCAGCCGGGCCCGCGGCGAGGCACACGGCGGCCAGCAAGAAGCGCTTCATGCGTCACGCATCTTCGGCATCTTCGGCATCTTCGGCACCTTCGGCACCTTCGGTGCGTTGGGCACCTTCGGTGCGTCGGGCACCTCGGGTGCGGGGTTGGCCGGGTCATCCAGGTCTTCCAGGTCTTCGGGCTCGACGCCGGGCCACAGGTACGCGAAATACAGGCCGGCCGAGATAACGAGGCCGAGCACCAGCGCGAGCACGAAAGGGCCCCAGATCACGTCGGGATGATAGCGCGAGGTCACGCTTGTTGTAGGCTGCACCCGCATGTCCGTCGCCGCCCTTTCCGCATCCCTGCCGTACTTCCACATGGGATCTCTGGATCTCGGCATCCCGATCCAGTCGTTCGGCATGATCGTGGCCGCCGGCGTGCTGATCGGTGCCGCGCTCCTCCGCCGCTATGCCGAGTGGCACGGGGTCAGCGACGAGCACATCCGAGGCATCACGGGCTGGATCACGGTCGCCGGCTTCATCGGCGCGCACGTGTTCGACGTCGTCGCTTATCAGTGGAACGATCTGATGGAGAACCCGCTCCTGTTCGTCGAGATCTGGAAGGGTATCTCGTCCTACGGCGGCTTCATCGGCGGTGCGATCGGCTTCGCGATCTACGTGTGGTGGAAGCGCCTTCCGGTCCGCTTGATGGCCGACATCTGCATCGTGGGCCTGCTCCCCGCGTTCTCGATCGGTCGCATCGGCTGCACGGTCGTGAGCGATCACATCGGCGCGTTCGTCGATCGCACGGCCTGGTACGCCGGCCTCGCGATGAACTACCCGATCGGTTCGGCGCAGCCGATCATCGATATCCAGAAGGCGCACCCCGAGGTCGTCGTCGACAAGCACATCCTCGCGTGGAACCTCGGCCTCGTGGAGTTCCTCTATCTCGTCCCGGTCAACGCGCTCGTTCTCTACCTCGCATTCCGCAAGAAGCGGGTCAACGCGGGCGTGTTGATCGCCATCACGGGCCTGCTCTATCCGCCCGTACGCTTCGGCCTCGATTTCTTGCGCCCCGAGGACACCGACCCGCGCTACCTCGGCTTGACCTTCGCGCAGTGGTCGTCGTTCTTGGTCTTCGGCGCGGCGGCGTACATGGTCGCGCTGCTGATCCGGAACGGCACGCCTGCGGAGGTGGTCGGCGCGACGAGTGGCGAGGTTCAGAAGAAGCTCAAGCAGCTCTCGCTCAAGGACGACGTGGAGACAACGTCCGCGAAGTCCGCAAAGCCCGACGATAAGAAGTAATCAGCGCCGCTTCTTGGGAGCGGGCTTTTTCTTCTTCGCGGCAGGCGCCTTCTTGAAGGGCGCCTTTTTGGCGACCGGCTTGGGCTTCGGCTTCACGGCCTGCTTGGTCGGCTTCGGCTTCGGCTTCGGCTTCGGCGTCGGCTTTGGTGCCGGTTTCGGTGCCGGGGGGGCGCGCTTCGCGCTCGGGCGCTCGGCGATGGTTTCGGAGCGCTGGCGGCGCGCGACTGGCATCGTGTCATCGTGATCGTCGCTCTCGTGGCGACGATCGCGGCGCTTCTTCATCTCGGCGACGATATCGGCATCGTCCTGCGCGGTGAGCGCCTCCTTGGCGATCGTGAACACGTGTTCCAGCCGCGCGACCCGCCCGTCGTGTGCCGCGGCCAATTGTGTCGCGGCCTCGAGCAGCTCCTTGTGCGCGCCTTGGCGGCTCTCGCCGTCGAGCGCTGCCGCGAGCTCGCCGATCCGAGCCTGGAGCTTGACCTGCGCGGGATGGCCAGCCGCGAGCAATGCGAGCTGCTCGGCCAGCTCGGGACGACGGGTCGACAGGCGCGGGAACAGAGAGCCTTCTTCATCGAGAAACAGGCGGGTGATCGACCGCTTGAAGTAGACCACCGCGTCGTTGATGCGATCGATGTCGAAGGTATCGGGGCGGCCCGCCGCGAGCCGCCGGGCGGCCTCGACCAAGCTGTCCATCACATCGTCGTGACGCCGGTGCGATTGCTCGAGTCTAGCGAGACTTGCGAAGTGCGGCATCCGTACACCCCGAGGATCCATGTTTGGTCGGCAACGGACCACTGTCCTCGGCGAAAAAACGCTGGTAAAGAGTCAGCAGCATGACCGAGCACGTCACCGAGAACGTCGTCATCATTGGAAGCGGCCCGGCGGCCCACACGGCCGCGATCTATGCGGCTCGCGCGAACCTGACGCCGGTCATCTTCGAGGGTTTCATGGCGGGCGGCATCGCCGCTGGTGGCCAGCTCACGACGACGACCGACGTCGAGAACTTCCCCGGATTTCCGGACGGCATCCAAGGCCCCGAGCTGACCGAGCGGTTCCGGGCGCAGAGCGAACGGTTCGGGACCCGGATCTTCACGGAGACCGTCACCAAGATCGATCTCTCGGCGCGCCCGTTCAAGTACTGGACGGACGAACAAAGCGGCCAGGCCAAGTCGATCATCATCGCCACCGGCGCCACCGCGAAGCGCGACGACATCATCGGCACGCGCGACAACGAGCTCTGGCAAAAAGGCGTCTCGGCCTGCGCGGTGTGCGACGGCGCGCTGCCGGTGTTCCGCAACAAGCCGCTGTTCGTCGTCGGTGGCGGCGACTCGGCGATGGAAGAAGCGAGCTTCCTGACCAAGTTTGCCTCGCGGGTCTACATCGTCCATCGCCGCGACGAGTTCCGCGCATCAGCGATCATGGCGGAGCGCGCGAAGAAGAATCCAAAGATCGAGTTCCTGCTGTCGAGCAAGGTGACCAAGGTCGAGGGCGGGCAGGGCGTCGAGCAGGTCCGCGTGCTCGATCTCAAGACCAATGCCGAGCAGGTCTATGCGGCGGCGGGCCTGTTCTTCGCGATCGGCCACGTGCCGAACACCGCGTTCCTCGGCGGCCAGATCACGACCGATGAAGCGGGCTACATCACGACCGTGCCGGGCTCCACGCAGACCAATGTTGCGGGGGTGTTCGCGGCGGGCGATTGCCAGGACAAGAAGTACCGCCAGGCCATCACGGCGGCCGGGACGGGCTGCATGGCGGCCCTCGAGGCCGAGCAGTTCCTCAGCGGCCACCACGCGTAGCC
This sequence comes from Kofleriaceae bacterium, assembly GCA_025357755.1. Classification (GTDB taxonomy): domain Bacteria; phylum Myxococcota_A; class Polyangia; order Haliangiales; family Haliangiaceae; genus JABFXX01. The sequence continues at coordinate 47,516 of JANXOP010000168.1, forward strand.
CCCCGGCAACTCCGGGAATTGACTCCCGGGCATCCATGGTTACCGCACGCACGGTGCCATGTCACAATCGGTATATCCCGTGAATCGAGAGTCCACGCCCGTTCGCGAGTCGCACATGACCAAGGTGCTCGCCGTGTTGCTCCTGCTGGTCGCAGGCGCACTGGTCTTCACCGTCGTGCAGCAGCGTAAATCCAAGGGCGCGTACACCTCGTACGACCCGCGGCCGGTCGCGCAGCGCCCTGACAAGCTCGGCGCCACCGAGCAGACCACGATCGACGTGTTCGAGAAGTACTCGGGCTCGGTGGTCCACATCACCAGCCTCGCGTCGCGGCGCGATCGGATCACGATGGATGTCTCCGAGATCCCGCAGGGCACCGGCTCGGGCTTCGTCTGGGATCAAGACGGCCACATCGTCACGAACTTCCACGTCGTGCAGGAAGGTGATCGCGCGACCGTCACGCTCAAGGATGGCTCGACCTATCCGGCGACGATCGTCGGCACCGCGCCCGACAAAGACATCGCGGTGCTCAAGATCGATGCGCCGCCGCAGAAGCTTCTGCCGCTGCCGGTCGGCCAATCCTCGAACCTCAAGGTCGGCCAATCGGTGCTCGCGATCGGGAACCCTTTCGGCCTCGATCAGACGCTGACCACCGGGGTGATCTCCGGTCTCGGTCGCGAGATCAAGAGCGTCTCGGGGCGGCCGATCCAGGACGTGATCCAGACCGATGCCTCGATCAACCCCGGTAACTCCGGCGGCCCCTTGCTCGATAGCGCGGGTCGGTTGATCGGGATCAACACCGCGATCTACTCGCCGTCGGGTGCGAACGCCGGCATCGGCTTCGCGGTGCCGGTCGATACCGTCAACCAGATCGTGCCGCAGCTGATGAAGTTCGGAAAGATCACGCGCCCGGGCCTCGGGATCTCGATCCTCGCCGACCAGATCGCCCAGCAGAACAAGATCGACGGCGTCGTCATCGTGCAAGTCGTGCCGGGTGGCGCGGCGGATCAGGCCGGCATCGTCGGTGCGAAGTCGTCGCAATCCGGCGTCGAGATCGATGACGTCATCGTCGGCCTCGAGGCCGCCGAGGTCCACCACGCAAACGATCTCTACAAGGCGCTCGACAACCACAAGGTGGGAGATGTTGTCGACGTTGCGGTCGAGAACCACGGCAAACGCCGCACGGTCAAGGTAACCTTGCAAGCCGTTCAGTGAATGCAGCTGCCCCGATTCTGATCGACGAGGCGTTGCCGGCGCGACACGCGGTGTGGCGCGACACCATGTTCACCCGCGCGCGATCGTTCCTCGCGAATGCGTTCTTCGAGTCCTTCTCGGCGACCGGCCGCATGCATCCGGCGGCAGCGCCGAAGCGTCATGGTGTCGAGCTCGAGTCCGATCTCGCATACGGCCCCGACAAGGCACACCGCCTCGATCTCTATCGCCCCGTGCATCGGCCCAAGCCGTGGCCGGTCGTGTTCTATGTCCACGGTGGTGCATTCCATCTGTTGTCGAAGGACACGCACTGGCTGATGGGCCTGGTGTTCGCGCGGTTCGGTTACCTGGTCGTGAACATCAGCTATCGGCTCGCGCCGAAGCATCCGTTCCCGGCCGCGATCGAGGACACCTGCGCCGCGTACACCTGGCTCGCGAAGCACATCGTCGAGCTCGGTGGGGATCCGAGCCGCGTCGCGGTCGCGGGCGAGTCCGCGGGCGGCAACCTGATCTCGGCGCTGGCGCTTGCTTCGATCTGGCGCCGGCCCGAGCCGTGGGCGCGCGAGGTCTTCGAGTGCGGCCTCGCGCCGCGCGCGGTGTTGCCGTTCTGCGCGATGTTGCAGGTCTCGGAGACCGAACGATTCTCGAAGCGTCGCCGCGTCCCGTGGTGGGTCGATGGAATGATCCGCGATGCGGGCGCGTCGTACCTGCATGGCCACCCGCGCGTGCGGACGGCGGCGACCGCACTCGCTGATCCGCTCGTCGCGATCGAAGACGCGGCGCGCGGCGCGCACACGTTCGATCGCCCGGTCCCACCGTTCTTCGCGCCGGTCGGCACTCGGGATCCTCTGCTCGACGACACGCGCCGTCTCGAAAAGGCGCTCGCCACGCTCAACGTGCCCTGCGAAGCGCGTTATTACCCCGGCAGCATTCATGCGTTTCACGCTCTGGTCTGGGATCCTGCCGCTCGTCGCTGCTGGCGCGATGCGCTCGCCTTTCTCGACCGCCACATGCGGTGAGCGGTGACCGGTCTTTCGGCCAAGAAGCTCGGGCTGTGGTCCGGCGTCGGGCTCGTGATCGCGAACATGATCGGCGCCGGGGTGCTCACGGCGCCCGGCTTCCAGGCGATGGATCTCGCGCCGAAGTACATCCTCTTCGCGTGGGTCGTCGGTGGGATCGCCGCGCTCTCGGGCGCGCGTGCGTATGCCGCGGTCGCGCACGCGATCCCGCGCTCGGGTGGCGAGTACCGCTACCTCTCGACGCTGTGGCACCCGTTGCTCGGCTACATCGCCGGCTTCACGTCACTGCTGGTCGGGTTCTCTCAACCGGTTGCGCTCGATGCGCAGCTCGTCGGCTACTACACGACCACGCTCGGGCTCGATCTCGATTGGCGGATTCCGACCGTCGCGGTGATCGTGCTGGTCACGTTGCTCCACTCGATCAACCTGCGTGCCTCGCGCAGCGGACAAAACGTGCTCGTCGCGGTGAAGTTCACGCTCGTCGTCGGCTTCGTCACGGTCGGCTTGATCGCGGGTCACAACACGTGGCCGACCTGGGTCCCGGAGGCGTCGAAGGCGGGGCTCCCCACCGCGCCGTTCTTCGGCGCGCTCGTGTTCATCGCGTTCTGCTACAGCGGCTGGAACGCGGCGATCTACGCGAGCGAGGAGTTCACGAACCCGCGTCGCGACGTGCCGCGCGCGATGATGATCGGCTGCGCGATCGTCTCCGTGCTCTACCTGCTGGTCAACTGGGTGTTCGTCGCGAACCTCACGCCCGCACACTTCGGCGCCTGGATCTCGGGCGATCACGATCGCGTCACGCTCGGTCACTTCCTCATGAAGGATCTGATCGGTGGCTCGGGTGCGAAGCTGATGTCGGCGTTCATGATCGTCGCGCTGCTCGCCGCCGCGAGTGCCATGACCATGATCGGTCCGCGGGTCTACGCCGCCATGGCGCGGGATGGCTACCTGCCGAAGATCTTCGCCGGCAAAGACGACAAGCCGCCGGTGTGGTCGGTGTTGTTGCAAGGCGCGATCGCGGTGACCGTCGCGATGACCACGAGCTTCATCAAGGCCATCTCGACGGTCGGGACCGTGCTCACGCTCATGGCCGCGCTGACCGTGCTCGGCGTGTTCAAGCTCCAGTTCGCGCCGAAGGACAAGGATGCCGAGAAGCCCGGGCTCGTCGCGGTGATCGCCGCCACGATCTTCGTCGTGCTGTCCGCGTGGATGCTGTACTTCGCGTTCACCAGCCCGAAACTGAACTCGACGACGTTCCCGGTGATCGGCAAGGTCTCCGCGCCACTCGTGTGGCTCGTGTTCATCGCGCTCGTCAGCATCGGCTACGCGACCTGGGTCAAGGTCCGTCAGCCGCCGCGCGCGAGCTAGGCGCTCCGCTTTTGCCCGTGCCGTGGCATCCTTTGCGGATGCTCGCGACGCTCGGGATGCGCCACGGCTTGCTGCTCGCGCTAGCGGCGGGCCTCGCGAGCGCCGCTCCGGCGCCGTTGACCTGGGCCGACTGGGTCGGGGACTACGCGGGCAAGCTCAAGTGGGCCGGCTGCACGATCGATGGCGCGCCGACCGCGACGGTCTCGCTCGACGCGATCGACGGTGCCATCTCGCTCGATCTCGCGTCAGCCGGCGGAGCCCTCGGCACGCTCAGCCTCGTCGAAGACAACGGTGGCTGGCTCGGCCAGAAGGGTGACGTCACCGTCAAGCTCGCGCACTCCGACAACGCGCTCGCGCTCGCGGTCGACCTCGAATCCGGTTGTACGATGCGCGCCACGCTCAAGCGCCCTTCCGTCGGCATCGCCGCGTGCGACGAGCTCGATGCCTGGGCGCGGATCGAAGATCACTGCAGCAAGCTCGCGAAGCCGCGGCTCGAGAGCCTCGCGCGCGTCGTGCGCCAGCGCTCCGAGTGGACGAAGGCGCGTGGAGACGCTCGCGCGACGCTCGCGATCCGATGCAAGGCGCGCGCGGTCAAGGTCGCGACCGAGCTCGCGGACGTGGGCTGCGCACCCGATCCCAGTCCCGCGTCGACCCGCGGTCCCGATTGCTTCGCGCTGCGCCAGACCGCAGCAAAGCTGTCGCGCTGCACGACGCTGCCCTTCGATCTCGCGACCTCGCTCGCGCACGATGCGAACCAGCTCGCCTCCGCGGTCGCGGGTGCCGAGACCGCGACCTCGCTCGAGGTCGTCGAGAAGCAGTGCAGGGCGATGAAGGTCGAGCTCACCGACGCTGCGCAGCAAGCTGGCTGCTCGATCTAGGAAAGCACGCCAGGCCGTCCAAGGTTTCGCGCGCGCGGGTCGTCTAAGCTGCCCCATGCTTCCAGCGATCTCGGCGATCTTTGCCTTTTGCGGGTTCTACGTCGCCGGCTCCGACAAGCCGATGTTCAACGACGCGACGCAGGTGGTCTTGATGCGTGACGGCACGCGGACCGTGCTGTCGATGCAGAACAACTACAAGGGGCCACCCGAGGCGTTCGCGATGATCGTGCCGGTGCCCGAGGTGCTGCACGAGGGCGATGTCAAGACGCTGGCGCCGGGCGTGTTCGAGCACGTCGAGCAGATGGGCGCGCCGCGGCTCGTCGAGTACTGGGAGCAAGACCCGTGCACGCCGGACATCCCGTACGACACCAGGTCGGCGAGCGGCGGCGGCCCTCCCGGCAGGCCCTCGTTGGTCCAGCACTCGGCGGGCCTCGGCGTGACGATCGAGGCGCAGTTCACGGTCGCCGAGTACCAGATCGTGATCCTCTCGGCGAAGGACTCGACCGGGCTCGAGACCTGGTTGAAGCAGGAGAAGTACAACGTCCCTGAAGGTGCGGAGCCGTTGCTGCGGCCGTACGTCACGGGCGGCTCGAAGTTCTTCGTCGCCAAGGTCGATCCGACGAAGGTGAAGTTCGTCGACGGGCGCGCCGCGCTGTCGCCGCTACGGTTCCACTACGACAGCGATCGCTTCGAGCTACCGATCCGGCTCGGCCTCGCCAATAGTGCGGGCACCCAGGACTTGATCGTCAACATCTTCGCGGCGAGCCGCTACGAGGTCGCGAACTATCCGAACGCGACCATCCCGACGAACCTCGATCTCGTCGACGGGATGAAGGACAAGTTCCCGGCGTTCTACGCGGCGTTGTTCGATCGCACGACGCAGCTGCATCCCGGTGCGGTGATCACGGAGTACGCGTGGGCCGCGACCACGTGCGATCCATGCCCGGGCCCGACGTTGACCCAAGCGGAGCTGCAGACGCTCGGCCTCGACGTGATTCCGCAGAGGGCGAACCTCGGCTACGGGCTGACCCTGACTCGCTTACATGCGCGCTACGGCAAGGAGATCAAGGACGACCTCGTATTCGAGGTCGCGAGCGCGATCACTGGCGGTCGTGAAGTGAAGACCCGCGCGGGCCAGCTCGAGAGCGGCGCGCAGCCGGCGAACGCGAACAACTTCCAGGGTCGCTATGTGATCCGGCATCTGTGGCAAGGACCACTCACGTGCAACGCGCCGATCCGCGGGCGCTGGGGTGGCCCGTGGGCCGGCGAGCATAGCGAGGGCATCAAGCCGGCAACCGGGCTGGCGTTCGCGCCGCGCGGCACGGTGCAGCTCGCGAGTGCGCTCGCGCATCCGGACTCGCAGATCGAGAGCGGCTCCGCCGCACCGGTCGCGCAGGTCCCTGCCGGATCGGGCTCCGCCGCCGCACCGGTGACACCTCCCGCACCTGGTGGACCCGCCGCGCCGGCCGCAAGAGCCAGGTCGGGATGTGGTTGCCAGGCCGACGATCGCAGCGGCGCAGGCACGGTCGCGATGCTCGTCGCCGTGGGCTTGATCGCGTCGCGTCGCCGCCGCCGAGGCTGAAAAACCTTCCCTCGAAACTCCCCGTGATCCCGAGCATTTCGGGCACCACAATTTTCAGACCCCCACGACTCACCACGCGTCAGTAGGTTTCAATGTTGAACAAGACCCTCGGTGCGGCAGCCCTTGCCCTCGCAGCCACGGCGGGCTCCGCCCAGGCCTTCTGCGGCTTCTACGTCTCTGGCTCCGGCCAGAAGCTCACGAACGACGCGACCCAGGTCGTGCTGATGCGCGACGGCACGCGGACCGTGCTGTCGATGCAGAACGACTTCAAGGGCCCGCTCGAAGACTTCGCGATGGTGATCCCAGTCCCGGTGGTGCTCCACGAGAAGGACGTCAAGACGCTCTCGAACGAGGTCTTCGAGCACGTCGACTCGCTCGGTTCACCGCGCCTCGTGGAGTACTGGGAACAGGATCCGTGTCCTCAGCCGTATCCGGCCGACGAAGACCGGATGATGGCGCCGCGCGCGAGCATGGGTGCGGCGATGTCGAAGTCCGAGGCTGCGCCGATGAAGAAGGAGAGCGTCCACATCGAAGCGAAGTTCGATGTCGCCGAGTACCAGATCCTGATCTTGTCGGCGACGGATTCGACCGGGCTCGAAACCTGGTTGAACCAGAACCACTACAAGATTCCCGCCGGCGCCGAGCCGCTCCTACGCCCTTACATCGAGAGTGGTTCGAAGTTCTTCGTCGCGAAGGTCGATCCCAAGAAGGTCAAGCTGATCGACGGCCACGCCGCGCTGTCGCCGATCCGGTTCCACTACGACAGTGACGATTTTTCGCTGCCGATCCGCCTCGGTATGGCGAACGCGAACGGCAAGCAAGACCTGATCGTCAACATCCTCTCGAAGAACAAGCGCTACGAGGTCGCGAACTACAAGAACGTCTTCGTGCCGACGAACTTCGATGTGCGCTCGAGCGTCAAGAGCCGGTTCGGCGAGTTCTACGCGGCGCTGTTCGACAAGACCATCGAGGCGAACCCTGGCGCGGTCGTGACCGAGTACGCGTGGACCGCAACGCGTGGCTACCACTGCGATCCGTGCACCGAGTACGACGTCTCGAACCAGGACATGGCCACGCTCGGCGGTGACATCCTCGGTAACGGCATCGAGAACGACTTCGTGCTGACCCGCTTGCACGCGCGCTATGGCAAGGCCGACATGAAGGATGATCTACGGTTCCGCGAAGCCAAGCCGATGACCGGTGGTCGCGAACAATATTCGAAGGCCGGCATCGAATACGGTGCGGTGTCCTCGGAGCAGAACTTCTTCCAGGCGCGCTACGCGATTCGCTACTGGTGGGCAGGCGCGATCGCGTGCAAGAACCCGCAACGTGGGGTGTGGGGTGGGCCGCCGGATGGTAACGGCCAGCAGACGATCGCGGCCTCCAAGACGGCGTTCGCGCCGCGCGGTCGGATGCAACTCGGCCAGCTGATCGGCCGCGATCTGTGGGAGATCGGGTTGAAGAAGCAGCCCAAGGCCGCGCCGGTCCCGACGCCGGCCCCCGGCCAGGCACCGAATGGCGCGGGCTTCTCCAAGCCGCCGCAGGGTGCAAAGGGCGCGATGTCGTTCGGGCTCGGCGTCCTCGGCGCGATCGCGCTGCTCGGCGTCGGCAGCATGTTCAGCAAGAAGAAGTCGTGAAGCTCGCGGCCCTCTCCCTGGTCGCGTGGATCGCATGCGGCAGCACCGAGCCGCAGATCATCACGATCGACGCGGAGAGCGCCGCCGAAGCTCCGATCGCGGCGCGGCTGCCTCGCGCGCCAGGGGCCTTCTCGCCGAGCCTGGTCGCGCTCGATCGCCACTCGACTCGGCCGGACTCGACCCTCGGGACCCAGCTCTCCGATGTCGACTCGTGTGCCACGTGCCACGCCGATGCGGCGGCGCAGTGGTCGTCGAGCGCGCACTCGTTCGCCTCGTTCGGCAACCCGATCTATCGGGCGAACGTGGAGATGTTTCGCGGCGAGCTCGGTAAGGACGCGAGCCGCCACTGCGGTGGCTGTCACGACATGCCGCTGATGGTCGATGGCCTGATGACCGCGCGAGCTGCGATCCCCTCGTCCGATCTGCGCGCGCACTCGGGGGTGACGTGCTCGCTCTGTCACGGCGTCAAGAGCGTGACCAAGGATGGCAACGGTTCGTACGTGCTGTCGCGCGAACCGATCGATGCCCCGGTGATGAGCGATCCGGCCTCGATCGCGCGCCACAAGGCGCAGGTCAGCGTGAAGTCGCTCGGGACCGAGCTGTGTGTCACGTGTCATCGCGGCTTCTTGTCACCCGACATGGGCGAAGGCATGCCGGTTCACCTCGTCGGCCTCGACGAGCCCGGCGCGTGGCGCAACAGCGCGTGGGCCGGCAACGGCATGGGCCGCGTCGACAAGGTCGAGAAGAAGAACTGCATCGATTGCCACATGGAGCGCGAGGCGGCAGGCCCGAACGAAGCGGGCGCACATGGCACGCCGGACGCGCCAGATCGCAAGACGATCGCATCGCATCGCTTCCTCGGTGGCCACACGTGGATGGCGGCGATGCGCGGCGACACCGATCAACTGAAGCGTACGCAGGCCAAGCTCGAGGGCGCGGCGTCGATCGATATCGCGGGCGGCTTCACCGAGGATCGGGCGCACGGCAAGCAATGGCAGCTGCCGGCCGATGGCATGGCGGTGACGCCAGGCTCGCGCATCGATCTCGATGTCGTCGTGCGCAACCTGCTCGTCGGTCATCGCTTCCCGGGAGGCGTCCTCGACATCCAAGACACGTGGATCGAAGTCGAGGTCGCCGATCACGCGGGCACGCTGCTCGCGCAATCGGGACTCGGCCACGCGACCCACGCGAACGATCAAGATACGCACGTGCTGCGCACGCTCGTCGTCGACGAGAAGGGCGAAGTCCTCGAGGAGCACGAGATGGCGAAGTTTCGCACGCAGATCGCGACGCAGACGCTGGCGGCGCGCGAAGCCCAAATGATTCGCTACGCGTTCGACGTGCCGGCGCAGGTCGCGTTGCCCCTCACGGTGACCGCGCGGTTGCGTCATCGCAGCCGCACCCTCGCGCTCCAGGCGGACGTGTGTCGCATCGCGAAGACCCGCGAGGGCAAGGCGTTCATCGCCGGTGCGAAAGGCGCGCGCTACGTCGATCTCGATCCGTGCGCGCCACAACCGATCACGCTGATCGCGGAGTCTGCGATCCAGATCGGCGCCGGCGCCGCGAGCTCCAGCGCGCGTCCTGCGTGGGAGCGCGAGTACGAGCACGGCATGGCGCTGACCGCGACCGTGAGCGAGCGGCTCGAAGAGGCGAAGGCCGTGCTCGAGCAGGCCCTCGCGATCGCACCCGCGGGGCGACCGCACGCGATGGTGCTCGTCCAGCTCGGCTGGGTCGCGAGCAAGCAGGGTCGCGTCGAAGACGCGCTCTCACTCGTCGCGCAGGCGAGGGCGCTCTTGCCGGCACCGGGGCCAGCCGTGCTCGACGCGATCGCCTCCGATGCCTTGATGCGCGTGTGGCGCTGGGATGACGCGATCGTACCGGCGCAGGCCGCCGCGAAGAAGGCGCCGGGCAACTCGACCGCGTGGGTCGCCCTCGCGCGTTGTCTCGGCTCGGTCGGTAGTGACACCGCGGCGCTCGCGGCCTCGGTCACCGGCCTCGAGCTGGCGCCCCGCGACCCAGATCTGCTGCGAACCCAGGCGATGTCGCTGGCCGCGTTGCATCGTCCCGAGGCCGGCGCCGCGCTGACCGCGTACGATCGGTTCCGGTCACCCGATTACTCGGCCGAATTGCGCATCGAGTGCGCGGCTGACTCGGCGCGTTGCTCGCGCGAACGCGAGCAGGGCCACACCCACGTGTTGCATCCCGCGCGCTGACCACCGACGATGACCTGTGTTGTTCGAACAGATCCGTTCAGGCGGATGTCTGTCTTATCTGATCGGTTGTGACGATTCGTGCGCGGCGCTGATCGTCGATCCGCACCTCGATCAGCTCGATCGCTACATCGCGCTCGTCGCGGAGCGCGGCATGCGCGTGCACTACGTCGCCGAGACTCACACCCACGCCGATCACTTCTCGGCGGCGCGCGAGCTCGGCAAGGCGCTCGACGCGAAGATCGTCACCCATCGCGCCTCGCCCGCGCCGTTCGCGAACGTGCGCGTCGACGATGGCGAACAGATCCATATCGGCAAGCTCCGCATGCGCGTGCTCCACACGCCGGGACACACCGCGGATTCGTGCTCGTTCGTGTTCGAGGATCGCGTGCTCACCGGCGACACGCTCCTGATCGGCGGCACCGGGCGCACGGATCTACCGACCGGCGATCCCGATCAGCTGTTCGACTCCTTGTTCGGCAAGCTGCTCGAGCTCGACGACGCGATGCGGGTGTATCCCGCGCACGACTACAAGGAGCGCAACTCGACGACGATCGGCGCCGAGAAGCAGACCAACCTGCGGCTCAAGAAGACCGAGCGCAAAGACTTTGTCGCCTTGATGCGCGGGCTCGACATGAAGATGCCGGTTCACCTGACCGAGGCGCTGCGCACGAACTGCTCCGGCGGCAAGACCGTGGCGCAGCTGATCGCGGAGGCCTCGCGCGAGGTCGTGTTCATGGACATGCACGAGGTCGCACGACACATCGAGCGTGGCGATCGAGATCTCGTCCTGCTCGACGTGCGCGAGAAGGAAGCCTTCGATCGCGGCCATCTCCCGGGCGCCAAGCACGTGCCGCGCGGTCAGCTCGAGCTGCGCGTCGACAAGGAGCTCCCCGATCCGAACGCGCGGATCCTCGCGTACTGCCAGGTCGGTCGCGTGTCGACGCTCGCGACCGCGACGCTGCGCACGATGGGCTTCCAGCGCGCCATCGCCCTCGACGGTGGCTACGATGCGTGGGTCGCGGCCGGCTTGCCGGTCACGGCGTGACTTCGAATTTGCGGGCAGCCTCGACGATGGTTGCCCACTCGCCGCCAACGTCCGCGATGATGCCCTGACGCTCGTCGATCGCGGTCCAGCGATCGCCCGCCAGCTCGGGTACGCGCGCCGCGGGGATCATGAACACGGCCGGCTTGTCGGCCCCTGGATCGATCGCGATCCCGCAGAACTCGACGTACGGGAAGACGACCTCTTCGCCGAGCCACATCGCGATCTTGATCTCGCGCTGATCGGACTTCGCCTGGGCCGTGAACACGCTGCCGCTGCGGATCGGGATCCACTGGACGCGGCGGATCGCCTCGAGCAACTGGACGTGCGGCTGGTCGGCGCCGAGCTGCAACAGCACGCGCGCGCCGACCACGAACGATCGATTCGGCCCGGGCACCTCGATCGGACCTTTGCCTTCGCGGACCAGCGTGCCGAGCGCGCCGTGGCCCGAGCGCAGCTGGCTCTCGATCCACGCCGCGTCGTAGACATTCGCGAGCTCGCTCACCGCGATCGCCCCGCGCGAGTCGCTCGTGACCTCGCTGACCTCCGCGTGCTCGGCGAGGTACATGACGAGCGCGATCGCGAGCTCGACGTCTTCGGGTGAGGCCAACGAGAACATCCGTACGGTCAGCTCGCCGCCGCTCGACGTGATCTCGGTGGTGCGCGTCGAGACCTCTTCGCGGAACAGGTGGCGAATACCATCCGGCCACGGCTCACCGGGTGGCGGCACGTCCTCGAGGCTGCGCAGGTCGTTGAGGTGGAGCGCGGCGCTGATCGCGTCGAGCGTGGCGACGAAATCGGGGACTCGGTTCCCGACCTCGATCGCGATGGTCTCGCTCATGACGTCGAACCTGGCTACTGAGCGGCGACGTGCTTCGTGTAGGCGTCGGCGCCCATGAGCTCGGCGACCTCGGAGGCCTCGGTCGCTTCGATCTCGATCATCCAGCCCGCGTCGTAGGGCGTGGTGTTGACCGATTCCGGAGCATCCTTCAACGCGGGGTTGACCGCGGTGACCTTGCCCGAGATCGGCGCGTAGAGGTCGCTGACGCTCTTCACGCTCTCGACCGTGCCGAAGCGCTGGCCCTTGGTGACGAGGTCGCCCACGCCAGGAAGATCGACGAGCGTGATGTCGCCGAGCTGGTCGACGGCGAATTGCGTGATGCCCACGCGCCAGGCAGTGCCCTGGCTGCGCAGCCACTCGTGATCGGCGGTGTAACGAAGGTCGGCTGGAAAGCTGCTCATGACTTCACTTGGCTCGCTTGTAGAACTTGCCCGTAACCACAGTTGCCGCGACAGCCTTGCCGCGACAATCGATCGATAGCTTCGTACCCGCGGCCGCGAGGCGCGTGGGCACGTAGGCGAGGCCGACGGCACCGGGCACCGAGATGCCAGGACCGCCGCTCGTGACCACGCCGACCGGAAGACCTTCTTCGAGGACCGCGTAGCCGTGGCGTGCGATCGCTCGGAGGCTCTCGTCGATGGTGAACCCGACGAGCTGACGCTCGAGGCCCTTGGCTTTTTGCTCGAGCAGCGCGGCACGGCCGAGGAAGTCACCCTTGTCGAGCTTCACGGCCCAGCCGAGGCCGGCTTCGAGCGGCGAGTGATCGTCGTCGAGATCATTGCCGTAGAGCGGCAACTTCGATTCGAGCCGCAGCGTGTCGCGCGCGGCCAGGCCGATCGGCAGCCCACCGAGCGGCGTCGCGGCTTCGAGCAGCGCGGCCCACAGCGCGACGGCATCTTCGTTCTGGCAGGCGAGCTCGAAGCCATCTTCGCCGGTGTAGCCGGTGCGCGCGACGACGCACTTGACGCCCGCGATCTCGGCGTCGGTGAACGTGAAGCTCGGCATCGCCGCGAGCTGTCCCTGCTTGGATCCGGGCAGGGCGTCGACCATCGCGACGGCCTTGGGGCCTTGCACGGCGATGAGCGCGGTCTGATCGGAGACGTCATCGACGCCGCAGTCGACCGACGCGTGATCGCGGAACCACTCGAGGTCCTTCGCCTGGTTCGATGCGTTCACGATCACGAAGAACTCGTCATCGGCACGCTTGTAGAAGATGCAATCATCGACGATGCCGCCGCTCGGGCGACACAGCAGCGTATAGACCGCCTTGCCGACGGGCGCGGCTTCGACCGCGTTCGTGGTCAGCTTGCCGACCGTGGCGCGCGCCTTGGACCCGCGCAGGTAGGCCTCGCCCATGTGCGAGACATCGAACAAGCCGACGCTCGCGCGCACGGCCTTGTGCTCCTTGATCGTGCCGGCGGCGTACTGGACCGGCATGTGCCAGCCGCCGAAATCGATCAACTTCGCACCGAGCTGGCGGTGGACGTCGTGGAGCGGCGTTTTCCTGAGCACTTCCATGGCGGGTCGCGACACTAGCCTATTCGATGGTCACGTGGGCACGGGTCACGGCCGGATCCGGCTCGCGACTCCCGACCTCGAAGTGCGCGCGACCGTGGCTCTCGAGGAGGCGTACCTCCTGCCAGCCGAGCAGGGTCCGCCGTGACACCGTGACGCGCGCATCGCCGATCTCGGTGTTCGCGCAGTACAGCTCGGTCCCATCGGGGTCGTAATAGGGCGCATTGACCATCTGATCCGGCGTGCACGAGAGCACGCCGGTGAGCTTCCACAGCGCCGAGCGCGCGGAGAACTCGACGTGGGTGGTCGACCAGGTCGCACGATTTCGTACGAGGTGACGGAACTGATTGAAGTGGTGGCGCGTGCCGTCGAGCTCGAGCGTCAGCATCACGAGCGGCGGCAGCATGACGCCGCGCCGGTTTAGCCGTGGCGCGATCAGCTCGAGGTGCGCACCGGGCGCGCCCTCGAAGTCCGCGCAGTGCGCCCAGACCCACGCATGCGCGTGGCGCGTGCCGAACACGTGGGTCTGGCCGAGCGTCGCGCGCTCGAGCTCGAGCCGCTCGCCGTCGAACACGAGGAACCCGGTCATCGAGACCTGCGGGTTCGGCGAGGTCACCTGGGTCTCGCCGATGCCGAACGTGTACGCGAGGTCGGGCATGAACGGGAGGCTGCGCGCGGCAGGTTGCCAGCGCAGGTTCCACTCGAGCGTGTGACCGTTGCCCTCGAACTCACCACGCGAACGATCGTGGGCGAGCTCGCTCGTGCCGATCGAGATCCAGAACGGCTCGTCACTCGAGCCGTAACTCGAGAACCGGCGATGCACGCCGAACGTGCGGCCCGGATCTTTCGGATCGAAGCGCGCGAACCACAATTCGCCACGTCCGGGGCCGTGATCGGGTTGTTCGATCACGAACCGCAACCAGAATCCTTGGCCGGTTGGCGCGTGATTGAACGTGAGGTACCAGACCTCGTACGTGCCGCGAGGATCATCGATGCCGCGCCGCTGGTTGGCAGCTTCCGTCGTCACGCGGCGGCCTTTCGCGCGGGCAACACGAGCTTGGGTTTGCCGAGCACGCGTGCGCTGAACCACGACGCGAACCGGCGCGGCACGAGTCGCACGCCGAAGCATGACAGCTTGTTGATGAGGCCCGGAATCACGTTGCGCTTCTTCGCGAGCATCGCGCGGACCGCGATCGACGCGACGGACTCGGCGCTCATCATCGACGCGTTCGCGAGCCAGCTGTAGTCGCCCGCGCCCGCCGCCGCATGAAATGCGGTCTTCGTGCCGCCGGGGCAGATGCATGTCGCGGAGATGTTCGAGCCGCGGAGCTCGTCGTGGAGCCCTTCCGTGAAGTTGCGCACGAAGGCCTTGCTCGCCGCGTAGAGCGCCATGTTGGGAACGCTCTGATAGGCGCCGATCGAGGCGATGTTCACGATGTAGCCGCGCGGCCGGTCCTGCGCGAGGAAGCGCTTCGTCAGCTCGACGAGCGAGGTCATGTTGAGCTGACACATCTCGGCATCGCGCGTGGGCTCGGTGAGTGCGAACGCACGGAACGCGCCGAACCCGGCATTGTTGATCAAGAGATCGATCGGTCCGCCCGCGATCGCTGCGGCCCACACCTCCTCGGCACCTTGCTCGACACCGAGATCCGCGACCACGAGATCGACGCGGACTCCCGCGCAGCTCGCCGCGACCTGCGCGAGCGCATCCTTGCGTCGCGCGGTCAGGACGAGGTCGGCGCCGCGCGCGGCGAGCTCCCTGGCGATCGCGGCACCGATGCCGCTCGACCCGCCTGTAACGAGTGCACGCAGCCCCGTGAGCTCGGCCATGCCCCTACGCTAACACGTGGTAGAAAGACCCCATGCGCATCGTGCCTCTACTACTCCTGGCATTCGCGGCATGCGGACCTTCGAGCGCGGAGCTACGCACTGCCAAGACCACCGTGTACACGGTCGATGGCGGGCAACTCTTCTCGTTGGCGCAGCAGGCGGCGGGCGATGAACACTACAAGCTCGGTGCCGTCGATGACGGCCATCTCGTGTTCGAGACCGATCCGAAATTCTATTCGTCCGAAGGCGACCTCCAATCACCCGGCGCGAACGACTTCACGCGCGTGGACAACCACAGCGTGAAGGTGTCATTCGTCGTCGAGCTCCAGGAGATCTCCGAGCGGCAGTTCGCGGTGCGCGTGACCCCACACACGTACCAGTACATCGCGGGCAGCCCGCAGATGCGGCCGCTCGAGCCGGCCGATCCGAACCTGCCGCCGTGGGTTCTCGGACGGGCGGACTCGCTCCAGCTCGCGATCTACGACCGGGCGAAGAACTTCTCGCGCTAGGGCCAAATAGCCCCTATCGGTGGCGCACCTCGGGGTCACGGTGATACGACTCGCGCCTATGCGGAACCCGAACTTTCTCCTGCGTCTGGCGACGGTCGTCGCCGCGATCGCGATCGCCGCGTGCGGTCCGTCCTCGAAAGAGCTCTCCGGCGCGAAGACGGCGCACTACAAGGGCGACAAGCTCGTGATTTTCGGCGCGATCAAGGCGACGGTAGCGGAGAAGTATCACATCGCGAAATCTGACGAGAACGCGCTCGGCATGCAGACGATCGGTCGCTGGTTCACGCCCGAAGGCCTGGCCGCCGGCGAGCGTAACGACGACATGCGCGACGTTCCCGACAAGTCGATCCAGATCGCCCTGGTCGTGACGATGCAGCCGGACGGCGACGAGTACGTCGTCAACGTCAAGCCGCTGATGATCCGCTACATCGCAGGCAGCCCGAAGCCGGAGCCCCTCGCCGAGCACGATCCGAGCCTTCCGGGCTGGGCGTCGGGCAAGGTCGACGAGCTCGCGCTCGATATCCACACCGCGCTCGCGCAGTACGAGGTCAAGAGCCTCCCGGGCTCGGTCCCGCCGCCGGCCGGACCGACGCCGGCTCCGGCTTCGGGTTCGGCCGCAATGGCTCCGGCAGCTCCTGCGCCCGCGCCCGCGCCCGCGCAGTGAAGATCACCGAGCTCGTCGTCGATGCCGACGAGCTCGGCGGCACGGGCGGGTTCCTCGCGATCCGGCGGCTGCGCCTTCGCAATCGTCGCGAGGATGGCTCGCTCTCGCAGCCATACACGAACGACGCGATCGTTCGGCCGTACGGCCAAGATGCGGTCGTCGTCGCGATCTTCGCGCGTGTCGACGATGCGATCCACGTGCTCGTGCGCGCCGGGTTGCGACCGTCAGTCGCGCTCGCGCGCGATGCGTCGCTCGCGCCATTTCCCGAGCTGCCACCATCCCTGGTCGTCACCGAGCTGGTCGCCGGAATCCTCGAGGTCAGCGATCGCGGTGCGGCGGGGCTCGCCCATCGCGCGGCCGCCGAGACGCTCGAAGAAGCGGGCTTCGTCGTCGATCCCGCGGCCGTCATCGTGCTCGGGGCCGGCGCCTTCGCATCACCGGGTGCGCTGCCCGAGAAAGAATACTTCGCGGCGGTCGAGGTCGATCCGGCGACCCAGGTCGCGCTCGAGGGCGATGGCTCGGCGATGGAGGAGGGCGCGACGACGCGGTGGCTCGAGCTGGATGCCGCGATCGCGGCGTGCGTCGCCGGCGACATCAGCGATCTCAAGACCGAGGTCGGCCTGCGCCGGCTACGCGACCATCTTCGCTGCGAGAGGTAGGCACGTCGGGCGACCACGCGAAATACGCGTTCACCGCTGCTACTCGTCGCCGCTCGGTCCGGTCGGTCCAGTCGGTCTTGTCGGTCCAGTCGGTCCAGTCGGTCCGGCCGGGCTGGTCGGGCTGGTCGGGCTGGTCGGGCTGGTCGGGTTGGTCGGGCTGGTCGGGGATGACGGGCGGACCGGCGGATCTTTGTCAGACGGTTTGCCATCCGCCTTCGCGTACTCGTTGAGCTTGCGATACAGCGTCTTGCGATCGAGGCCGAGGCGCTGGGCGGCGCGCGTCTTGTTGCCGGCTTCGTCGGCGAGTACGGCTTCGATGAACTCGCGCTCGAGCTCTTCGAGCGACATCCGGCGGGCGACTGCGGCGCCCAGAAAGTCTGCGGGCTGGCGCTCGCGCACGTGCTGCGGCAGATCGTCGTCGGCGATCAGCTCGCCCTGGCACAGGGCGACGCCGCGCTCGAGGACGTTCATCAGCTCGCGCACGTTGCCGGGCCAGTGATACGCGAGCAGCAGGTGCTGCGCCTCGGGCGAGAGCCGCATGCGGCGCGCGGGTTGTTGTTTGGCCCCGAGCTGCGCGAGCACGTGCTCCGCGAGCGGCACGATGTCCTCGGGGCGCGAGCGCAGCGGGGGAAGATCGAGGTGGATGACGTTGAGCCGGTAGTAGAGAT
>JANXOP010000189.1 GCA_025357755.1 Kofleriaceae bacterium
TTCTCGTTGGCCTCGGCGCCACCGAGCGTGAAGAACACCTTCGAGTAGCCGGGACCTGCCATCGCGAGCAAGCGCTTCGCGAGCTCGATCTTCGCGGGATACACGGCGTTCGGCGCGGACAAGCACAGCTCGTCGGCCTGGCGCTTGATCGCCTCGACGATCCGCTTGTTGCCGTGACCGATGTTGACCTGATAGCTCAACGCACCGAGGTCGAGCCAACGGCCCTCGGGTGTTGTGAACCACGCGCCCTCGCCGCCCGTGAGCTCGAACGGCTTCGCACTGTCCTGCGCGGTCCACGTGAAGAAGAATGGATAGTCATTCACAGCTGTGATTTCTCCGCGGCCACGTTGTGCACGAGCCCTTGTTGCGCCCAGACCTCGCCGCTATCGAGGTTCATCGCGATCGCGCCACAGGTCGCCGCGCCGTGCGGTGATTCGGGTGTCGCCATGTTCGTGCAAATGCTGCGTGGCCAGCCATCTTCGCTTCCGAGCCGCTGCCATGCATCGGCGAGGTCACGCACGGGTGCGCGCTTCGTATCGGCCTCGAGCCATTTCATGCGGTCCCAGGTCGTGCTCGTCGCGGGCACCTTGCTGCGCGCTTCGACATCCAGATCTAGGCAGTGATTCGTGTGGCAGTACGCGGGCCCGCCTGCGAACACTTGTTTGCGGCGCGTGCCACTCGCTTCGATCGCGAACGCTTCGGTGCGATCGGCGACGAAATAGTGATGTCCGGATCCGATCGGGCTGTGCGCGATCACATCGCGTGCGGCGACGGCGGTCTTCTGGTGTAGCGCGTGGCGCACCATCGCGGGCCACACCACACCGAGCGTGGCATCGGTCGAATAGAGATTGTTGATCGCGATGCCGACGCGCGCCGCGTTCATCCCCGCCATGCCGAGGCAGCCCGTGACCGTGAGTAACTGCGCCGCGGGGCCGTCTGCGGATTCTGGGATGACGAGGGTCATCACGTACGGAATCGCGGTCGCGTGCATGTCCCAGGTCTGGGCGAGCACGCGCCCGGTCGGCGACTCCGCCCAGATCACGCTGCAACCATCGCCGCCGAGGCCACTCGCGCCGGCAGTCTTGCCATAAATACTCGCATCGTCGTGCGTCGGCGCCGCCACCCACGTCGACGGATCCGGGTCGAGGTCGCGCAGATCGGTGTAGTGGTTCGCGATCACGATGTCTTCGGGCGCGCACGCTGCCCCCTCGGCGATCCCGAGGAGCTCCGCGTGCAACCCGGCGTGGTAGCGCTCGAGTACTGGCAGGTGCGCCGCCGCAGCCGCGATGACTTGTTCTCGTTGCTTGAAGCCGCCGATCTTCGTGCAGAGGTACGTGCGGATCGCCGCGATCGCCTGGATTTCGCCGCGAAAGGATTCGCCGTGGAGCTGCCCCCACGCGCGGTACGAGCCTCCAGCGGGATAGACGAGCGTCCTCATCGAATCACCGCGAACGAGTTACCGTCCCTTTTCGCGTGTGTAATTTCGAGGGCTTGCACGCCGTAAAGTGAGCAATGAGTTACCGTCCCCATTTAGAGGGCCGCCTCGAGAGCGCGCGCCGCGGCTTCGAGCTGATCGAGCGCGGGCACGATCGCGAGCCGCCCCTGGGGGTAGCGACGCACGCGGATGCCGTGCGACGCGAGTTGCTGGGTGAGGGCACCGACGCGCTCGCCCGCATCGATCACGCGATAGGCGCCGAGGCCAGAGGAGCCGACCTTGGCGAGTGCTTTCTCGAGTGCGGCGGAGCCGGCGGCGATGTCGAGCTGACGTGCCGCGCGGAGCTGGTGGTGCTGGCGAACGAGGGAGAGCTCGTCGCCATCCCAGGTGGAGACGAGCGTGAGTGGCGAGCTGATGAACCAGCGAGCCGAGGTGTGGAGGTAGCCGGTCTGGCCACCACCCCACCAGGCGAGGACGTCGGGCGTGAGGCCCATCGCCATCGATGCGAACGGGCCGTGGCCCGAGCGATAGATCGCGGTGGTGTGCTCCATCGCGATGAGGGGGAGATCGAGCTCCTTGCGCAGCTTCGCGAGCTCCGCGATGAAGTCGGCCGGGAGGACCTGGCCGGTGCGCTCCTGGACGAGCTCGTAGAAGAAGCCGAGGATCTTGTCCTTGCCCGCGGCTTCGATGGTGGCGCGGAGCGCGGTGATCGTGGCGGCGGTGCCAGCGCGCGCGGGATGGGGGACGCGAGGCCACGCGAAGTGGGCCGGCCCGCCTTGATGGACCGCCGGGTCGGAGAGCGAACGGGCCGAGGCCACGGTGTGACCGTAGTAGCCACCCTCGAGGCCGATCGCGATGCTCGCTTGCTTGCGCGTGCAGCGGATCAGGCGCAGCGACTTGTCGAACGCTTCATCGCGCGACGAGGTGAGGTAGAGATGCGGGAGCTCCGGGACGAGCGCTGTGATCCACTCGAGGGCGCGGACCGCGCCCGGCGTGACGTAGTTCATCAGCGTGAGCTTGTTGACCGCCGGGCCGTACAGGAGGCCGCGACGTTCGGCTTCGACGAGGGAGGCGGGACCATTCGCGAACGGCTTCGTGAGGCCGGCCGCGAGATCGATCTCGGGATCGTTGCCGTCGATCCCGGCCTGCTGCGCCGCGCGCCGCGCGATCGCTTCTTCCTGAGCGTTCGGATCGGGCTCGAAGGCGCCGAGAGGGATCCGGTAGTAGATCGCCTGCCCTTCGGGATCCTCGTACTGGCCCGTCATGACCTGCACGACGTGCGCGCCATAGACGCGGTTGAGGTGCGTCATCTCGGCGGTGCGACCGACGCGGTTGCGACCGGTGACATAGCGATAGCGGTTCGTCCCGTCGGGGCGCTTGCGCGCCGCTGCATCTTTGAGCTGCAGGGCTTTGAGCTTGCGACCGATGCCCGCGCTTTGATAATCGCGCGCGACCGTGATCGAGACCGAGTACATCGAGTTGTGCTTGCCGAGCATCGGGTCGTCGTCGCAGCCTTCGACGTCTTGGTTCTGCTCGAGCGGACCACCGATCGCGAAGCCGACGAGCGTCCAGGCGCCCGAGGCGCTCGGCGCTTCACCGACGATCAGCGAGCCATCTTTGTCCTCGATCGCCGCGCGGATCTCGGCCGGTGGCGTGCGTCGCGCCGGTTCGTAGACCTGGTATTCGATATCGAGGATCGCCGGCAGGTACTCCATCGTCTCGCCATGCGCGATCTGGCGATAGCGCAGCTCGGGCTGCGGCTTCTCGGCGCGAGCGGGTGCTGGCAGATCTTCCCACTCGGGAGGCTTCTTGCCCTCGTGCGCATCGAGCCACGACAGCGAACGCCGGATCGTATCGAAGAGCTGATCGATCTCGCGTGCCAGGAACGAATCGCTCAAGCGATAGCGCGCGGTCTTCGTGCCGGCCGCGAACACGATCGCGCCGCGCCAGAACCGCTGCGCGAGGTACGCTTCGAGCAACTGCGGGCTCGGGAGCTCGAACGCGAACGCATAGCCCGTCGCGCGCGGATGCGAGACCAGGTGGGGGAACGCCTTCGCGATCTGATTCAACCGCGGCCACACGAGCTTCTCGAGGCGCTCGGCATTGTGGCTCGTCGAGACCATGTCGGCATGGATCCGCCCGCGCACGAGCGATGCACCATGCGCACTCGTCGGCTCGGGGTCTGCGAACCGCGACATCACGACGCCGACCTGCGCGCGCTTCGCGAACGTCACCGCGTCCGGATAGTCTTGCTGACCGCGCGCCGACATCAGCCGGAACTTGGAGTGCCACGCGAACGGACCGCCGAGGCCGAAGCCGACCTGGACCTCGTCGAAGACGAGGAACGTCTTGTGATGACGAGTGAGCAGGCGCAGCGCGCGGAAGAATCGCTCGGTCGCGTAGCGATCGCCGCCTTCGCTCTGCATCGGCTCGATGATCGTGCAGAAGTACTCGCCGGTCGCGAGCGCCGCGTGGACCGCCGCGAGAGAGGCGACCTCGGCCGCGAGCAAGGGATCATTCTTCGCTTCACCGAAGCGCTCGGTGAGCTCGGCGATATCGCCGGTTGCCGCCGCCGCATAGAAGCCGCTCGGCGCGGTGGGCTCGTCGCCATTCGGCGTGTTCCACAGCGGATACGGTGCGAAGGTCGCGTGATATCCCGCGAGCTCGAAGGGCGCGCGCTTGCTCGGCGAGTGCGTCGCGTGGACCGACAGCAACGTCCGACCGTGGAAGCTGCCGTCGAACGCGAGGATCTTCGTCGCGTTCGGGCGCTCGCAGTTGATCCGACACAGCGCCATCGCCTTCTCGTTCGATTCCGACCCGCTCGAGACGAACGTGACGTGCGGCAGCCCGGGAACGAGCTGGCGCAGCGTGTTCGCGTAGTCGGTCGCGGCCCAGGTCTCGCCGATGCTGGTGTCGTCGTTGCTCGTGATCGTGTCGGCGAACTCACCCTCGGTGTACGCACGCACGACAGGATCTTCGGCGAAGCCACCGACCACGGTCGCGGTCTGGCTCATGCCGTCGAGCACGCACAGCGGCTCGTCGTCGACCGAGACCATCCATGGTCCAGCCGAGCGCAGGTGATCGAACACCGGCGGCTTCTTTTCCTTCGGGACGCGATCGCCGGCGTAGAGCCGCGCGAGCAGCGCTTCGGACTTCGGCATCCGCCCACCCGCGGGCTTGAGCATGTGCATCGGCCGCGGCTTGTCGATCAACGTCCGCTGGCTCTCGTCGGTCTCCTCGCGCACGTGCTGGCTCTCGAGCCGATCGAGATCGAAGCCGGGGATCACGTTCGCGAGCAACGCATGAGGGGTCACCGCACCGAGCGGGTTCTCGAGGATCGCCACGGGATGGACCACGTTGCGATGCGCCCACGCACCCGCCGGCCGATAGTTGCCGCTCTTGCCGACACCGCCGAACGGCAAGCGTGGGCTCGCCAGGTTCGTCGACCGGTTGAGGTTGAGCATGCCGGTCTTGGTCCGGTTGTAGAACCACTCGAAGCGCGACGCCGTGAAGATGCCGTGGACAAAGCCGTACGTGCCTCCATTGAGGATCGCGAGCGCTTCCTCGTCGGAATCGATCACCTCGACGACCAGGTCAGGGCCAAAGATTTCGGTGTCGGTGTAGCCCGGCACGTGGTGCACGCCATCGGGCAAGCGATGCAGCGAGGCCGTGCGGAATGCACCACCCGCGATCGGAGTGCTCGCGACGAGCGCCTCGGCACCACCCGCGCGTGCCGCCGCGATCGCTTTGTCGACCTTCGCCGCGGCCGCGGCGGTCGCGAGCGGGCCGAGGAACGTCGCTGGATCTTCGGGACTCCCCACCTTGAGCGAGCGGACGACCTTCGTCAGCGCCTCGATGAAGCGATCTGCGATCTTGCGATGCACGAGCACGCGCTCGCTCCCCGTACAGCGCTGGCCGGCGCTGAGGTAGCCACTGACGGTGACCTCGTGTACGGCCTGGCGCAGCGCCGCATCGTCGAGGACGACACAGCAATTCTTGCCGCCCATCTCGAGCGCGACGAGGAGCTCGGGACGATGCGTCGAGGCTTCGAGGATCTTCTGGCCTACGCCCCAGCTCCCCGTGAAGCACAACCCCCGCAGCCGTTCGTTCGCGATCATCGCGGCGCCGACCTCGCCGGTCCCCGCGACGACATTCAAGACACCGGCAGGCAACTCCGCCGCGAGCGCGCACTCGGCGTACCGCTGGCCGCACAGCGGCGTGATGTCACTCGGCTTGACGACGACGGTGTTGCCGGTCGCGAGCGCGGGAATCACGTGGGCGTGACAGAGATGGAGCGGAAAGTTGAACGGCCCGATCACGCCGACGACGCCGAGCGCTTGATAGCGGAGGTGCTCGCCCGGACCGACCGTGCCGTGCTTGATCTCGGCGGTCGCGGCCTTCACCAGATCGAAGCGATTGAGCAGCGTCGTGATCTCGGCTTTCGCTTCGCTCCGGATCTTTCCGGTCTCGATCACGATCGCATCGGCGAGGACATCCGCCTTCGCGGCGATCGCCGCCTTGAACCGCTCGAGGTGCGCCCAGCGCTCCACACTGGTCAACGCAGCCCAGGATGGCTGCGCACTCTGGGCCGCTGCGGCCGCGTGTTCGACGGCCTCGACCGTGTAGCCAGTCTCGAACACCACGGCCCCGTCTGCGGCGGGATTCCGCGACACGAGGGACTTGCCCGACGGGGCGACAAACTGGCCCCCGATGAAGTTGCCAAGCGCTTGCACGGGCGAAGTACACCACAAATTTAAGGATCGGGCGCGATCCCGAAAAGGTGTGGTATCAAGCGGCTCTACATGCCGTCGCTGATCTTCCTGGCCGGCCCAATTGCGGGCCGTCGCTACAAGCTCGGAGAGGGTGAGTACGTGATTGGTAGGCGCAGTGATTGCCAGATCTTCGTACCCGACATGCGGGTGTCGCGGCAGCACGCCCGGCTGTGGCGCGAGGGCGAGCAATGGGCGCTCGAGGACCTCGGCTCGAACAACGGCACGTACGTCAACGGCGTCCGATTGCAGTCGGCGACCCAACTCAAGCACGACGACGAGATCACGATCGCGAACAACAAGATTCGCGTCGAAGCGACCGATAGCACCCTCGACGGCCAGCCGAGATATCCCGAAGGCAACGTCGTCACGATCGTCGACGTCGCCTCGAACTCGCTGATTCGTCCTCGCGAGGATTCGGGCTCCGGGCGGATGCCGATGATCTCGTCGGGCATGATCAGCGTCTCCGACCAGAAAGCGGTCCGGCTGATCGAGCGCAAGCTCGACGCGATCATGCAGCTGCTGCACGCGACGGCGTCTTCGGAATCACCCGAAGCGCTGCTCGAGAAGCTCGTCGACGTGATGCTCGATCTGTTCCCGCAGGCCGAGGATGTCGGCGTGCTCGTCGAGGACGAACGCTCCGGCGAGCTCCGCGTGCAGTGCCAGCGTCACCGCGCACCGCGCACCGATCCGGGCTCGTTGCTCGGGGGCGTGCCGAAGCCCATCTCGGAGACCGGTCGCTCGCCCTACGGCGGCGAGCTCAAGGTGCCCGGCACGATCATCCAGCACGTCGTCTCCGATCGCCGCAGCGTGCTGCTCGGCGAAGGTACGCCGGGTGCCGATGACGAACACGTCGGCACGCGCATGGGCGCACCGCTGATCTATCACGGGGCTCACTACGGCGTGGTCTACGTCGAGAGCGCCGGGATGGTGTTCCGCCAGGAAGACGTCGATCTGCTCCAGGCGATCGCGACGCAAGCAGGCCTCGCGATCCACGCCGCGCGCGTCGCCTCGCAGCTCACGCGCCGCGCGAACCTCGAGCGCGATCTCAGCGTCGCGCGCCAGATCCAGCGCTCGCTGCTGCCGCCTCACGTGCCGCAGGTCGTGGGCCTGGACTTCGCGGTGCACTACGAGCCCGCGTATCAGATCGGCGGCGACTTCTACGACTTCATCTGGCACGACCCGTCGCACCTCGGCATCGCCGTCGGTGATGTCGCGGGCAAGGCGATCAGCGCGGCGCTCTACATGGCGCGGCTCACGAGCGAGCTGCGCTCGCGCGCCGCGATCGCACGCACGCCCGCGCGGCTACTCCGTCGCGTCAACCAGGAGATGGCGCAGCTCGGCGACGACGGCATGTTCGCCACGCTCGTTTACTGCATCTACGATCTCGACAACCGCTCGCTCGTGTTCACGAACGCGGGCCACTGCGTGCCGCTGCTACGCCGCGGCGATCGCGTGTTCCCGCTCCAGGCCGAGCGCGCACACACGCCGCCGCTCGGCGTCGTTCCCGAGCTCGAGGCGGGCGAAGCGCGCGTCCAGCTCCACTCCGGCGACATGCTCATCATGGTGTCGGACGGCATCATCGAATCGCGTGACGCGCGCGGCAACGAGTACGGCCTGTCTCGGCTGTCCCGCCGGATCCGGACCGCGCGCGGAAACGCCGATGATGTCGTGAAGGCGATCCTCGCGGATATCGACAGTCACGCCGGGGATCAGGCCCAGGGCGACGACATGACGATCGTCGCGATGGCGATCGACTCCCGCCGGGCGAAGCGAAAAACCACGACATTGCCTGGAGTTGCGATGCCGGATGGGACCGTCACGGGCGAGCGCGAGCTCGCGAACGACAACGAAACTGGCGACGAGCCGGTCGACGCCGAAGACTGACCGTTCGGGCGACTTCCGCTTGCCAACGCCCAGCGTCGCATGCCATAAGTCGCAGCTCTTCAGTTGTAGGGCAAGCGAGCAAAGTCATGGCGAAAAAAGGTAAATCGGGCCGCGAGCTCATCCGTCTCGTTTCGACGGCGGACACCGGCTATTTCTACACGACCTCGAAGAACCGCAAGCGGACCCCCGATAAGCTCGTACTCAAGAAGTACGACCCGGTGATTCGCAAGCACGTCGAGTTCAAAGAGTCGAAGATCTAAGGATCGTTATGTCGCGCGTTTGCCAAGTCACTGGAAAGTCGCCGCTCGTCGGCTCGAACGTCAGCCACTCGAACCGCCACACCAAGCGGCGCTTCGAGATCAACCTCCGCGATAAGCGGTTCTGGCTCGAGGACGAGAAGCGCTGGATCTCGTTGCGAGTCTCTGCTCGCGGCATGCGCATCATCGATCGCCTCGGCCTCGCCAAGGTGGTCGCGCAGCTGCGTGCCCGCGGCGAAAAGCTCTAAGCAGTCTCGTTCGATGCCTGGCCCGCAGGGCCTTATGCGTCTGGCGTTGCTCGCACTACCGCTGGTAGTCGCGTGTCGCGGCGCTGACCGTCCGCATCCTGGCACGGCTGCATCGTTTGCGGTCGAGCTCGGGAAATCTGGCGAGACCCTTCGTGGTGTCGCGGGCGATGGGACTCGCGTCTTCGTCGCTCGAGGCGATACCACGCACTCCGAGATCGAAGCGCGCAATGCCACGGGGACCGCCATCACGTGGTCGGTCGACGTGCCCGGCTCGGCCGGTGCGCTCGCGTTGGCACCTGGCGCCGTCGTCGTCGCGATGTCGGCCACGGGCGTCCTCGCGAACCTCGGCGCACCGGTCACACTGCACGGCGAGCCCAGTGGCATCGTCGTGGCGCTCGACGCTGCGACGGGTCAGCCCCGCTGGCGCGTTCCTGTCGACGGCACCGAGTTTGCGGTGATCACGTCGATCGCCGCGATCACCGATCCCGCCAAAGGCGCGCAGGTCGCGGTCGTGATCGGCGGCGTGTTCTCCGGCACGATCCGCGTCGGCGACGCGGTCAACGGCAAGCCGACCGCTCGCAGCATCGTGTCGAGCGCCGGTCGCACGGATGGCTTCGTCGCCGCGCTCGCGAGCGATGGCAGCGTGCTGTGGGTCGATCGCGTCGGTGGCCCCGGCGCGGATGCGGTCGAGGGCGTCGCAGCGCGCGGTGATCGGATCGCGATCGCCGGCATGGTCACGGGTGGTGCCGACCTGATGGGCGAGATCCTGCCCGCGTTCGACGAGCGGCTCCCATTCGCGGATGGCTTCGTTGCCGAGCTCGATCTCTCCGGTGCGCAGCGCTGGGCCCAAACGTTCGGTGGCAAGGCCGATGACGCGGTCGCGGGTGTCGCGATCGATAGCCAGCAACGCGTCGCGGTCGCCGCGACCCTGCGCACCACGTTCAAGCTCGGCGATCGCCAGCTCGACGTCCGCGGCGCGGCCGACGGGCTCGTCGCGTGGTACTCGCCGGCCGGTGTGCTCGGCGCCTCCACGATCATCGGCGGTAGCGACTTCGACGGCCTGCGCGCGATCACCGCGATCGATGATCGAGTCATCGTCGGAGGCTTCTTTCGTGGCGCGCTCGCGCTCGGCAAGCGCGCGCTCGATGCCGGTGGGGGCGACGACAGCTTCCTCGTCACCGTGAATGCCTCGGGTCAGCTCGAGACCTCCTGGCACCTCGCCGGGCCGGGCCGCGAAGAAGTCACCTCACTGTCTTCGATTCCTGGCGGCTTCCTCGCCGGCGTCGCGCACACCGCGGCGCTCGTGATCGAGGACGACACCCTGCCCGCACCGAGCGACCCGACGAGCGGCGCAGCCGTGATCGCGCGCCCCGCTCCGTAGCTACGCGTCGACGAGCAAGCGGTCCGGCGACTCGAGGCGATCCTTGACCGCGACCAAGAACGACACCGCTTCGCGCCCATCGACGACGCGATGATCGTACGACAGCGCGACGTACATCATCGGCCGCACCACGACCGCATCATCGATCACGACGGCGCGCTTGACGATGTTGTGCATGCCGAGGATGCCGGTCTGCGGATAGTTGAGCAGCGGCGTCGACATCATCGAGCCGTAGATGCCGCCGTTGGTGATGCTGAACGTGCCGCCCTGGAGATCGGGGAGCGCGAGCTTGCCGTTGCGCGCCTTGTCGGCGAGCTCGGCGATGCCCTTCTCGATCTCGGCGAACGATCGCTGGTCGCAATCCTTGAGCACGGGGACGACGAGCCCCTTCGGCGCGGAGACCGCGATGCCGAAATCGTAGTGCTTCTTGTAGACGATGTGGCCGCCGATCAGCTCGGCATTGACGCCGGGGAACAGCTTCGCCGCCGCGACGCAGGCCTTCACGAAGAACGACATGAACCCGAGCTTCACGCCGTGCGACTTCTCGAAGGTGTCCTTGTACTTGGTGCGAAACGCCATGATCGCGGACATGTCGACTTCGTTGAACGTGGTCAACGATGCGGCTTCGTGTTGCGCTTGCACGAGGCGCTCGGCGACGCGCTTGCGCAGCGGCGACATCGGCGTGACTTCGTCGCGCGGATCGACCGCGTTCAGGCGATCTTCTGCCGACGGACCGCTCGGGTTCGACGGCCCCGTCGCGCGGTTCGGCAGTGCGCCGGTCTCCCGCGCGGTCATCCGCTGCGCGGGCGTGAGCTTCATCAGGGCGTCGCGATCGATCGCTTCGGACGTGCCGTTCGCCTTGGCCGAGACAGCCCCGATCGCGGGAGGCGCCGGCGGGGCGGTCGGCGGAGCGACGGGTGCCGCGACGGGCGCCGGTGCGGGCTGCGAGGTGACCACTTCGCGCGGTGGCGGTGCGGCCTTCGCCGGCGGGGCCGCGCTCTTGCCTTGCTTGCCCGCTTCGACCGCACCGATCACGTCCCCGACCTTCACGGTCGCGCCGACGGCGAAGCGCTGCTCGGTGAGGGCGCCTGCGACCGGGGACGGAAGCTGGACCGTGATCTTGTCGGTCTCTAGCTCGGCGATGGGCTCGTCGACGGTGACCGCGTCACCCACGTTCTTGAGCCACTTCGCGACGACGGCTTCGCTGATCGATTCACCTAACTGCGGGACCACGAGGTCGGCCATCCGCGCAGTCTAACGCCGAACCTACGCACACGCTCGGTTAACGGGCGTCGAACGCGGCCTTCATGATCTGCTGTTGCTCGATCACGTGGGCCTTGTGAGAGCCGGTCGCCGGTGAAGCACTTTCTGCGCGCGCGATGACCTCGAGGGTCACCTTCTGCGGCAGCAGGTCCTCGAGCTTGGGCGTCACGAATGTCGCCGCACCCATGTTGTACGGCTCGTCCTGAACCCACATGACCTCCTTGAGACCCTTGTACTTGTCGATCGAGGCCGACACGAGGTGCGGCCACCAGGGGTACAGTTTCTCGAGCCGCACGATCGCGATGTGGTCGGCACCGCGCTTGGTCCGCTCCTCCGCGAGGTCGTAGTAGATGCGGCCGGTGCACATGAGCACGCGCGTGACCTTCTTCGGGTCCGCGGTCTCGTCGGCGAGCACGCGATGGAAGGTACCCTCGGCGAGCTCGTCGAGCGTGGACGTGGCCGCCGGCAGACGCAGCAGGCTCTTCGGCGTCATCACGATCAGCGGCTTGCGCAGCCGGCGCAGCACCTGACCGCGGAGCAAGTGATACATCTGGGCCGGCGTGGTGGGCTGGGCGACCTGGATGTTCTGCTCGGCGCAAGACTGGAGGTAGCGCTCGAGCCGGGCGCTGGAGTGCTCCGGGCCCTGGCCTTCGTAGCCGTGCGGCAGGAGCAGCGTGAGCCCCGAGAGCCGCTTCCACTTGTCCTCCGACGAGGTGATGAACTGATCGATGATCACCTGCGCGCCGTTCGCGAAGTCACCGAACTGCGCTTCCCACATCACGAGCGCATCGGGGTAATCGAGCGAGTAACCGAACTCGAAGCCCATCACGCCGGCTTCCGAGAGTGGCGAGTCGAAGATCCGGACCAGGCCCTGCTCAGACGACAGGTTGTTGAGCACGAGGTGCTCGCGGCCGGTCTTGACGTCGGTGACGATCGCGTGGCGGTGGCTGAACGTGCCGCGCGCGCAATCTTGACCGCTCATGCGGACGTTCGTCCCCGCATAGAGCAGCGAGGCGTACGCGAACAGCTCGCCCATGCCCCAATCGATCGGCCGCTCGCCCTTGCCCATCTGCGAGCGCTGCTCGAGCAGGCGGACGATCTTCGGGTGCGGCGTGAAGCCCTCGGGCAGCTCGCACATGCTCTGCGAGAGTTGCTGGAGCAACGCACGCGGCACGCGGGTATCGACATCCTCGGGCGCCTCGGCGAGACCGCCGCGATAGCCCTTCCACATCGCGGTCATCGCCGGTAGCTCGGGGCGCTGTTTCGCGGCCTTGGCCGAGGCGAGCTCGGTCTCGAGCTCGGCCACGCGCCGCGCGGTCATCGCCACGACGTCCTCGGTGGTCACGACGTGATCGTCGATCAGCCGCTTCGTGTAGACCTCGACCGGCGACGGCTTGGTCTTGATCACGTCGTACATCACGGGCTGCGTGAACGCGGGTTCGTCGCTCTCGTTGTGGCCGTACTTGCGATACGAGTAGATATCGAGCACCACGTCCGACGCGAACTGCGTGCGGTAGTCGCTCGCGATCTTGACGATCCGCGCGACCGCATCGAGATCCTCGCCGTTGACGTGCCAGATCGGGCACTCGAGCATCTTCGCGATGTCGGTGCAGTACGGCGTCGAGCGCGTCTCGGCCGGCGACGCGGTGAAGCCGACCTGGTTGTTGACGATGATGTGGACGGTGCCACCGGTGCGATAGCCGGGGAGGTTCGAGAGCTGGAGCGTCTCGGGCACGAGGCCCTGACCGGCGAACGCGGCATCGCCATGCACGAGCACGCCCATCACGCGACGCATCTCGACATCCCCGTGGCGGATCTGCTTCGCGCGAACGCGACCGCAGACGACGGGATCGACGGCTTCGAGGTGGCTCGGGTTGAACGCGAGCGACACGTGCATCGCGTTGCCGTTCGCGTCGATCCGATCGGTCGAGAACCCGAGGTGATACTTCACGTCGCCACCGCCGAGCGCCTTCTCGGGCTCGATGTCCTCGAACTGCCCGAACAGCTCGCGCGCCGGCCGACGCATCAGGGTCTCGAGCGTGGTCAAGCGACCGCGATGCGCCATGCCGATCACGGCCTCGATCGCCCCGGAGATCGCGCCGTGCGAGAGGATGAGATCGAGCACGGGGATGAGGCTCTCGGAGCCTTCGAGCGAGAACCGCTTCGTGCCGGGATACTTCGTGTGACAGAACCGCTCGAACGTCTCGGCGTTGATCGACAGCGCGAGCATCCGGACGCGGACATCGTTCGACACGGCCGTCGCGGCCGAGGTCTCCATCCGCTCGGCCAGCCAGCTGCGACGCTGCGGCGAGGAGATGTGCATGAACTCGAGGCCGACCGAGCCCGAGTACGCGCGCTGGAGCAACGCGATGATCTCGCCGATCGTGCCCGAGGGCAGACCGTGCACGCCGGTCTGCGCGATCGGCGTGGCCGGATCCGTGAAGCCCCACGTCGCGGGATCGAGCTCGACGATCTGTGCAGTCTCGAGCAGGCCGAGCGGATCGAGGTTCGCGGCGTAGTGCCCGCGCACCCGATACGCATTGACGAGCGGCCACACCGATGGCGACACCACGATCGAAGACAGCGTGACGCTGCCGGGGCGCGCGAACGAAGGCATGCGGCGCGTGGTGCCGCGGGTGATCGCGATACCGTCCCCGTCGTCGAGTAACGTCTCGTGCGGCGTCTGGTTGCCCATGCCGTTCTGAGGCTCGCCGTTGGGAGCGTGACCATTCGTGCCGTTGGTCTTGCCATTTTGCGGTGCCGGAACCGGCGAGCTGATCGGTCCGATCAGCTCGTTCCAGCTCGCATCGATCGCGCCTGGCTGGGCCTGTTGCCGTTCGTAAAGCTCGTCGAGAAACGCTAGCGATCCGCCGAGCTCGAGGATGTCGCGTGACATGGGGCCATCTTACGACTCCCGCCCCACCCTGGCGAGCTAGGGGACACTCCCCTTTTCACGGATTTCGGTGACTTTCTCGGGTGGGAGCTTCGGATTGCGTTCGATGCGAACTGCCTCGGCGCGGACCAGCCGGCCAAGCTCGAGGAGCGTCAGCTTCGGGTTGTCGATAGCGACGAGCTCGTGGCCGAGCGAAGTCAATTCGCCCGCGGCGACCAGCTCGAGCGAATGGTTGTCACTGATGATCATCGCCCCACCGATCGTCGCGATCCTCGGCAACGCGATCGTCGTGAGCGAGACGTTGTCTTCCACATCGATCCGTCCCGCGTGCTCGAGCCGCGGCAAGAACAGGCCGCGCAGCGAGGGATTTTTTTGAACCCGGACCGCGCCGGTGATCGTGGTGAGTCGGTTGAGTGCGACCTCCTCGATGCCGACCGTCGGTCCGACCACCAGATCACCGTGGATCTCTTCGAGCTCGCGGAGGGGCGCCAGATCGATCGACGCACCGGTGCGGATGACCAGGCCGGTGACCTCGCGACAGCCCGCGATCCGCAAGACATCGTCCTGCGACCCGAGCATCACGATCCGCCCCTCCTGGCAGCGGTCGCCTTCACTCGGGTGGAACAGGGAGCAGCCCGCCAGCAGCGGGAGGACAGCCACTGCCTTCATTGGGTGATCGGTGCGTCGGCCGCTTCGCCATTGCACGCGCGCACGTAGCGCCGCACGGTCTCGGCGAGGCCGAGGTAGAGCGCATCCGCGATCAGGGCGTGTCCGATCGAGGCCTCGGTGATCTCCGGCACCTCGCGCGCGAGCAGCGGCGTGTTGCGGAGGTTGAGATCGTGACCGCAGTTGACCTTCATGCCGAGTGCGACCGCGGCTTGCGCAGTTGCCTTGACGCGCGCGAGCTCGGCCTTGAGCTGCGGCTTGCCCCACGCGGCCGCATACGGCTCGGTGTAAATCTCGATCCGGTCCGCGCCGGTCGCGGCGACCGCTTTCATCATGTCGGGGTTCGGGTCGACGAAGATCGCGGTGCGAATGCCCAGCGGCTTGAGGCGCGCGATGATCGGTGCGATCACGTCGTGATCTCTGGGGAGGTCCCACCCGTGATCGCTGGTGACCTCGCCGGGCTTCACCGGTACGAGCGTGAACTGCTCGACTTTTAACTCAGCCGCGAGGTCGACGAGCTCGGTCCGCGCGTCGCCCTCGAGGTTGAGCTCGACACCACGCGCCCGCGTGAGCTCGCGCAACATGCGCACGTCGTCCACGCGCGTGTGGCGGTTGTCGTGGCGCCAGTGGAGGGTGAGCCCGTACGCGCCGTTGTCGAGGCAACACACCCCCGCCGTGCGCGGCGACGGGTTCTGCGCACCGCGCGAGTTGCGCAGCAGGGCCACCTTGTTGAGGTTGACCGAGAGGTTGATCGCCACGGCGCGTTCATAGCACGCTGTGGCGATGGGTTCGGCGCGTGAGGAGGAGCTGCTCCGGCAGATTCTGGCGAACCCGGACGACCTGTCCGTGCGCTCGATCTACGCGGATGTCTTGCAGGGTCGAAACGAGCCGCGCGGCGAATTCATCGCGCTCGAGCTCGCGGGCGAGGTGAAGCGCGCGCGCGACCTCCTCGATCGCCACGCGAAGAGCTGGTGGCCCGAAGTAGCGCGGCACAAGCTCGCGACGAGGAACGGCTTCCTCGAACGCGTAGCCGTCGGCGTTCACGAGATCGCCAAGACCGCGCGCGTTTTCGCGAGTGAACCGATTTGCGATCTCGAGCTCGGCTACCTGCATCCGAAGCTGTTTCTCGAACAGCACCGCCTGCACGTGCGACCGCGCCGGTTGTGGCTCAACGGAGCGGGCGGTTCGTTGTGGCCACTCGTGCTCGGAGATACCAGCAGCATCGAGCGGCTCGATCTCTCGCGCTCGAGTATCGATGGCCAGCGCCCGCTCGGCACCGCGTTCGAGAACTGCAGGGAGCTCGTGCTCGCCAACAACCCGTATCTCGGCCGCAGCGTCGTGAAGCTGCTCGTGAACTGGATCGCACTCGATCGGATCGAGCTCCTCGATCTCGCGTGGACCGGCCTGCAACCCGAGATGTTGCGCGACGTGCTCGCGCTCGAGCTCGGCGGGCTGCGCCGATTGCGGGTCTCGCGCAATCCTCTCGGCGCGGAGGGAGCGCGCATCCTCGCGCACGCGATCGCGGCCCTGCCCGCCCTGCGCGAGCTCGAAGTACTCGAGTGCGGCTTCGATCTCGCGGCGCTGGCGGCGATCCGCGCCGCGTGCGGCACCCGCGTGACGTTGGCGCACGCCATGCCCACCGTCGTCGCGGTCGACCTGATCGGAGCGCAGCTCGTGCTGCGCCGCAAGACCACGAATGCGTGGGAGGTCGAGGTCGATGGCGAGAAGCGCGCGGTGCGCTGGTGCAGCGTATCGGCAGACGATCGACCGGGTGAGCGCGTGACCCAGGCGTGGCAGATAGCAGAGGTCGCGCCGTTCGATGCGCTCGCGACCGCGATCGCTTCCGGTGCGACACGCGAGTTCCGGCCTCTCGAGGGCTACACGATCGAGCTCGGCTCGGAGCTAGGCTACGTCTACAACACCGGAGTCTATTCGCGCGAGAGCGCGGACCTCGACCTCGAGCTCGGCGGCTCGACCGTCGGGGTCACGTTCCGCTCTTACACCTCGGTCGATTGAGCGGCGTCAGGCGATCGAACGGCTTCGGTCGACCGAACGGTATGGGTCTTCGGCGGGTTCGCGTAGACCTGCTCGGTACTTCCCGTCACCACGCCCAGTCGCGCGACCAGCGCGTGGTCGCCACGCGGATCGTCGGAGCCCCACACGCCGAAAGCCTTCGCGAGCTCGGCCGGCTTGGCCGAACCTTCGACGGTCGCGCGTACCCGCACGCAGATCAGCGCGGGCGCATCGGGCCACTCCAGCGCGGCGCATAACTTCGCGGCGGCATCACCCGCGATCACCGAGGCTGCGAGGGCGAGCCCGCGCACGTCGATCTCGCGCGCCTTCTTGTCGCCGTTCGCACCGCGCGGCACGAGCACGTTGGCCTTCGCGAGGAACGCGCTGACGAGGCGACCGACCCGCGCCTCGTCGTACGGCATGCCATCGGCGACGGGGCGGATCACGACATCGATCGCCTGGATCAACTTCCCGAGGCCCGGATCCCAAGACACCTTCGCGAGCACGTGCCCGGCGAGGCGCACGGTCTCGCAGGTCTGGATCTCGAGACCGGGCGGGCACACCTCCGCGAGGCGCTCGCGCACTTCGTCGGCGGTGAGCTCGACGCGCTCGGCCTCGGGCCCGACCTCCCAGGTCTTCGCGCCACGCACGGTGTGCTCGAGATCGATATCGACGAGCTCGCCGAGGCTCGGCACGCCGAGTCCGAGTGCCGGACCAAACGAGAGCCGCGGCTTTGGCGAGAAGCCGCGCGTCATCGCGAGTGGAAGATCCGCGCGACGCAAGGTGCGTGCGATCAACCGCACGAGATCGAGGTGACCGAGGAACGCGGCGCGACCGATCTTCGCGAACCGGATCCGATAGGTCGTGTACGCGGTGCCCGCGCCGTGGTGACCTGCGAGGCGCACGCGCTCCGCACGCTCGGTCTCGCGATCCATCGGCTTGCCGCGGCCCTGCTCTCTTCCGTCTCGGCCTTGCTCCGCGGGACTACCGCCACCGCGCTCCGAGACATCGATCAGTGCCGCAGCAGCATCGGCCGGTACCGCGCGCGATCCGGTCGGCGCGACGGCCCCGAGCGTGCGCAAGGCGACGAGGCGATCCTGGCGCATCTTCGAGAGATCACACGCGACCCCACAGTCGTAACAAACGAGCCGACGCTTGTCCGGCTCGGCCTCGGCGAGGTTCGTGTGGTGGATCAACATGCCGGCGACCTTGCCGCACGGTGGCGAGGCGCGGTGCTTGAGCGCCTTCCTGTACTCGTCGAGCAAGAAGCCATCCTCGAGGCCGACATCGATGTGGTCCCACGGTAGCCGCGCGGTGACCGGGCGTGTGTCGAGATACGCGTTCGCATCGAGCCCCGCCGCGTCGATCGCGGTCTGCCAGCGCTCGAGCTCGAAGCACTCGTCCCAGCCGTCGAACCGTGCACCCGCGCGCCACACCGCCTCGATCACGGGCGCGAGCCGACGATCGCCACGCGCGAGGACCCCCTCGATGAACGAGATGCCGCTGTGGTGATGCTTGAGGCGCAGGCTGCGATCGGTGCGCGCGGTCTGGCGCAAGATCTGTTGCTTGCGCTCGATCTCGGCGAACGAGTCCTGCGCGGCCCACTGCAGCGGCGTGTGCGGCTTCGGCACGTGCGAGCTCACACTGACCGTGACCTCGGCGCGTTGCCCGGCAAGCCCGCGGCCGACCTTCAGCATGCGCAAACCGGTCTCGACGATACCGCGGACATCCTCGTCCTCTTCGGTCGGCAGGCCGATCATGAAGTACAGCTTGAGCCGGTGCCAGCCACGCGAGAACACGCGTCGCGAGCTCTCCTCGATGTGCGCCTCGGTGATGTTCTTGTTGACCACGTCACGCATCTTCTGCGTGCCGGCTTCCGGCGCGAACGTCAGGCCGCTGATCCGGGTGAGCGCGAGCT
The DNA here is from genome assembly GCA_025357755.1 of Kofleriaceae bacterium. Classification (GTDB taxonomy): domain Bacteria; phylum Myxococcota_A; class Polyangia; order Haliangiales; family Haliangiaceae; genus JABFXX01. Next base: position 18,731 of record JANXOP010000189.1, read on the forward strand.
CGTCGAGCAGGTCCTCGTTGAGCCCATAGGCGCGCAACGACGCGACCGACATCGAGACGCCGCGCTTGCGCAGCTCGGCGGCGAGGTTCTTCACGAGCGGCGTGATGCTCGAGAAATCCGCGGTCGACAGGCACGTCAGGCCGGTCTCGTCGTAGCCCGCCTTGTCGACGCCATCGAGCAACGACTTCGCGATCGAGGCCGGCGAGCGTTCGCGCACCGGGCGATAGATCATGCCGGCCTGGCAGAACCGACAACCTTCGGTGCAGCCACGCGCGATCTCGACCGACGCGCGCTCGAACACCGCTTCGGCGTATGGCACTGGCGCATCGCTGGGGAATGGATAGTCGTCGAGGTTCGCGACCATCGCGCGCTGGATCCTCGCGGGCGCGCGCGGATCGAGCGGCGCACCGACGACGGTCATCCCGGTGGCCTCGTCGGTGGTCGTCGCGTAGAGCGCGGGTACGTAGAGCGGGAACCGCGAGGCGAGCTCGGCGAGCGCGTCGAGGCGCGTACGCGTGCCGGCCGTGATCTCCTTGCGCATCGCGGCCCACGCGAGCACCAGCGGCGGCAGCAGCTCTTCGGCTTCCCCGACGAACGCCGCATCGATGAACGGCGCCATCGGCTCGGGGTGCGAGGCCGTCGGCCCACCAACGAGCACGAGCGTCGCATCGGGCGCGCGATCCTTCGAGCGGATCGGGATGCCGCCGAGATCGAGCAGCGTGAGCACGTTCGTGAACGTGAGCTCGTACTGGAGCGAGATGCCGAGCACGTCGAACTCGTGCAGCGGGCGCTGGCCCTCGAGCGAGACGAGCGGCAGGTCGCGGTCGCGGAGCTCGGTCTCCATGTCGAGCCACGGCGCGAACGCGCGCTCGCACGCGATCCGTGGGTCCTTGTTGAGCAACGAGTAGAGGATCTTGGTGCCCAGGTGCGACATGCCGATGTCGTAAACATCGGGAAACCCGAGGCAGACGCGGGCATCCGCGGTCTCTTTGAGCACGGATTGGTATTCGCCGCCGAGGTAGCGCGCGGGCTTGGCGACGCGGTCGATAAAGTCAGCGTAGAGGTGGCGCATCGAGGCCTCCCGTAGCTACCACATCAATCGACGCAGACCTTCGCGATCACCGCGGACACAGGCGGTTCGGTGGCGAGCCACCAACCGAACGACAGGTTGTCGGCTCCGTTCTGCGTCGCCTTGTAGCAGCCGTAGCGCTGGCCGATCGATGCCCGGATCTCGTAGAGGCCGGGCGTCGTCGGGACGGTCAACGGAGTCTGGTTGTCGTTCGCGTCCTTGGTCACGTCGAGGTCCGAGCCCTCGGTCGAGCTCCCGACGCCCTGGTCGAAGATGCACGCGAACCGATTGCCACTGGGGTGCCAACCCACCTCGAGCTGATCGATGCATTGGCCCGCGCCGCAGCCGGTCTCCTTCGCGTCGTCGTGCATCTGCATCCGGAGGCCCTGGCCGTGGCCGATGACCGCCAGCGTGCCCATCTGGTTGATGCTGATGTTCGAGAGCTTGA